>NZ_JBFAQH010000004.1:0-434198 GCF_040677165.1 Micromonospora sp. NPDC049374
CATAAACGTACCCGGGGCCGCGCGGGAGCCCCCCCACGCCGGGCGGCGTTGGTGTCGGGTCCGGATACAACACCGGTATCCGGACCCGACTCCGCCTTGCCGGATCGCCGCCTGGACCTCGCCGCGACACCGCCAACGTTCCTGGCCACCCCACTAAAGTTTCGGTTCGGGCGGCTGCGGGTACTGCCGCGCCTGCCCGATGCCCGCCGAAGCCACCTCGTCGCTCCGTTCGCCCGCCCAGGAGGCGACCATGTCCGTCCACCTGCCGCCGCTGCCACCCACCCCCGGGGACGACTACCAGCCCACCGGGCGCAGCATCGCCGACCTGGTCGCCGAGGAGCACCGGCAGCTGCTGCAGTTGACCCGGCGGCTGATCGAGCCCGGTCCGGACCCGGAGCACGGCCGCGACGTCCTGGTCGCCGCCCTGTCGCGACATCTCTCCGGGGAGGAGCAGTACCTGCTGCCCGCCGTCCGGCATGCCGTCGAGGGCGCGAACCCGCTTGTCGACGAGGTGTTGGCCGGCGACGTCGAGCTGCTGCGGGCCCTGCAGGGGCTGACCGACGACGGCCTGCCCGACGTGGCCGCCCGGGTCGAGGCGCACGCCCGTGCGGTCGATCCGTTGATGCAGCGCCTCTGCGCCGCCGCCACCGAGGAGGAGCTGATCCGGCTCGGCAACCGGTTGGAGATCGCCGAGGAGGCGGCACCGACCCGCCCGCATCCGGCGGTGCCGCACAACCCACCGTGGAACCGGATCGTCGAGCCGGCGGTCGGGGTGGTCGACAAGGTTCGGGACGTCCTCGCCGGCCGGCACACCCAGTTGGGTGAGCTGACCGAGCCGCCACCTCGGTGAGAGACCCACGACACGTTCATGGTCGTTGATCCGTCCAGGCACTACCGCCAGCTCCGCCGTGGCCCTACCGTCACGCTATGAATCTGGAGTTGCGCCACCTGCGGGTGGTCTGCGCCATCGCGGAGACGGGGAGCGTGACCAAGGCGGCCTCGACGCTCGGCCTGGCCCAGCCGGCGCTGACCGCCCAGCTCCAGCGGATCGAACGTACCCTCGGCGGGCCGCTGTTCGAACGGGACCGGCGCGGCGCGCGGCCCACCGCCCTCGGCGAGCTGGTTCTCGCCCGGGCCCGGGTGCTGCTGCCGGCGATGAAGGGTCTGCAGGACGAGGCGGCCCGGTTGGCTGGCGCGGGCGACGCCCCCCGCCGGTACCGGTTCGGCGGGGTGAACAGCCCGATCCTGGGTCGGCTGGTGCACCGGCTGGCGGCCGAGCAGCCGCAGGCGCAGATCAGCACGCACGCCTCCTGGTCGGTCGACGAGCTGGCCCAGCTGGTCGCCGGCGGACGGCTGGACTACGCGCTGACCGGGGTGTGCGGTGACTCGACACCGTCGGCGGACTACGGGCTGAGTTGGCGGGAGGTCGCCGTCGACCCGGTCATGGTGTTGCTGCCGGAGACCCACCCGCTGGCCGGGCGCGACGAGGTGGACCTGGCCGACCTGCGGCACGAGCAGTGGGTGGCGGCACCGGGGGACGGCTGCTTCGGCGACTGCTTCGCCGCCGCCTGCGCCCGGGCCGGGTTCACCCCCCGCAAGGTGTACGAGGCCGACGTACGCAGCTGCATCGACCTGGTGGACGCCGGCGAGGCGGTGGCGCTGTGCCAGGCCACGTTCCGGCCGGTTGCCGGTCTGGTGACCCGCCGGCTGGTCGACACGCCGCTGCGCTGGCGGCTGATGCTGGGCTGGCACCCGGAGTCCGCCGCCGCCCGCACGGCCGACCTGGTGCTGGAGACCGCCCTGGTCGCGTACACCGACGCCCTCGCGCCACATCCGGCGTACCTGGCCTGGCTGCTGCGCAACCCGGCGTTCGGCGTCCGGCGACCGGCACCGGTGGTGGCGGCTCACCGGGTGCGAACCGCCTGAGCGCGGGTAAGGGGCGGGTATGACCGACCTCTATCCCGCCGCCGACGACCGTGAACTGCTTCGTCGGGCGGCCGCCGCGCACACCGCCGCCGTCCGCGAGTGCGAAGCGTTCCTGCGCCGGTTGCCGGAGGTACCCGACCCGGCCGACCTGGCCGAGTACGCCAATCTGCTGACCCGCGAGGAGCAGACCCGCGCCGACCGGCAGGCCGCCGCCGACACCGCCGGGCTGGCCATCGCCAGCCTCGAAGCCGAGTAGCCGGGTCGGACGTACGGTCGTCCCCGGCGCGATGCGGCGGCGCCGGGGAGGACCGTGGCGGGTCAGCGTTCGACGAGCACGTCGTGACCCAGGTCGAGCAGGCTGTGCCGCCACTCGTCGTCGGCGTTGCCCCGGCCGGGCTTGGCGGCGGTAAGCGATCGGATCCGCTCGACGGCGTCGCGCATCACGTCGATGTCCTCCGGCGTCAGGTCGACCTTGCGTTTACGCAGTACGGCGAGGATCTGCCGGCCCGGCTCCGGCAGGTTCAGGTCCGGGTCGGGGCCGAACGCGCTCTCGCCGGAGCCGCGGGTCAGCAGCCACTGTCGCAGTTGCTCGGACGGCACGTTGACCTCGGCGTGGAAGTCCTCCCAGAGCACTTCCACCTCTGGGTCGAGTCGCTGTTCGCGTACCATCAGCCCTCCTCTGCCGGCGGCGACCCGGACTCCTCCGGGTGCCCCTCGTCGGTCTGCCCGCCCGGCCCCTCCGGCGGCACCTGCACCCGGGCGGGGTTGGCCGTCGGTGGTGCCAGGATCACCTCGGTCCGCTCGTCTTCGCGGGCCTCGTCCGGTTCGGTCATCAGTGCCCTTCCGGTCAGCGGGGATGCGAGGTCGTCGCCCTGGCGTGGCCCCGGCCGGCCGACACGTCGAAGGCCAGCCGGTCGTCCCGGGCGTCGACGGTGACCCGCTGACCGGGTGAGATCTGCTGCTCCAGCAGCATCCGGGACAGGTGGTTGTCGACCTCCCGCTGGATCACCCGGCGCAGTGGCCGGGCACCGAACTCCGGCTGGTAGCCGTGCTCGGCGAGCCAGTCGATGCCGGCGGTGGTGAAGTCCACCTCGATGTCCTGGGCGTGCAGCCGGCGACGGGTCTCCTCCAGCAGCAGCTCCGTGATCTGACGCAGCTGCGCGGCCTCCAACCGACGGAAGATGATCACCTCGTCGATCCGGTTGAGGAACTCGGGGCGGAAGTTCTCCTGCAACCGGCGCATCAGCCGCTCCCGCAGCTCGTCGCTCTCCTGGGCGCTGCCCGGCTCGCCGGCGCCGAAGCCGACCGCCCGCTGCGCGCCGGTGATCAGTTCGGAGCCGATGTTGCTCGTCATGATCAGCACGGTGTTCTTGAAGTTGACGGTGCGGCCCTGGCTGTCGGTCAGCCGCCCGTCGTCGAGCACCTGCAACAGGACGTTGAACACGTCCGCGTGGGCCTTCTCGATCTCGTCGAGCAGCACCACCGCGTACGGGCGGCGGCGGACCGCCTCGGTGAGCTGGCCGGCCTCCTCGTACCCGACGTAGCCGGGCGGAGCACCGACCAGTCGACTGACCGTGTGCCGTTCCTGGAACTCGCTCATGTCGACCCGGACCATCCGGTCCGCCTCACCGAACAGCGCCTCGGCCAACGCACGCGCCAGTTCGGTCTTGCCGACGCCGGTGGGGCCGAGGAACAGGAAGCTGCCCATCGGCCGGTTCGGGTCGGCCAGGCCGGTACGGGAGCGACGGACCGCCTCGGCGACCGCGGTGACCGCGTCGTCCTGCCCGACGACCTTCTCGTGCAGCTGGCCCTCCAGCCGCAGCAGCCGGTCGCGTTCCTCCTCGGTGAGCTGGCTGGCCGGGATGCCGGTGGCCCGGGACACCACCTCGGCGATCTCCTCCGGCCCGACCTCCGGCACCTGGCTGCCGCTGCCGTCGTCGCCCCGGGCCCGGTTCACCTGGCTCTCCAGTTCGGCGACCCGGTCGCGCAGCGCGGAGGCGCGCTCGTACTGTTCGTCGGCGACGGCCTGCTCCTTGTCCCGCCGTACCTCCTCAAGCTGCTGTTCCAGGTCACGCACGTCGGCGTCCGGGGTCCGGGTGCGCAGCCGGACCCGGGCACCGGCCTGGTCGATCAAATCGATTGCCTTGTCGGGGAGGAAGCGGTCGGTGATGTAGCGGTCGGACAGGTCGACGGCAGTGACCAACGCCTCGTCGGTGAAGCGGACCTGGTGGTGTGCCTCGTAGCGGTCCCGCAGCCCACGCAGGATGGCCACGGTGTCCTCGGCGGTGGGTTCGGGTACGAACACCGGCTGGAAACGCCGGGCCAACGCGGCGTCCTTCTCGATGGTGCGCCGGTACTCGTCGAGCGTGGTCGCGCCGATCACCCGTAGTTCGCCGCGAGCCAGCGCCGGCTTGAGCATGTTGGACGCGTCCATGCCGCCCTCGCTGCCCGCGCCGCCCGCCCCCACCAGGGTGTGGATCTCGTCCAGGAAGACGATCAGCTCCTCCCGGTGGGCCCGAATCTCGTCGATCACCTTCTTCAGTCGTTCCTCGAAGTCGCCCCGGTACCGGGTGCCGGCGACCAGGCCGGCCAGGTCGAGCTGGATCACCCGCTTGCCGAGCAGCGTCTGCGGCACGTCGCCGTCGCAGATCTTCTCCGCCAGGCCCTCCACGATCGCGGTCTTGCCGACGCCGGCCTCGCCGATGAGCACCGGGTTGTTCTTGGTACGCCGAGAAAGGATCTCCACCGCCTGTTCGATCTCGTCGGCACGCCCGATCACCGGGTCGATCTGGTCGTTGCGGGCCAGGTCGGTGAGGTCCTGGCCGTACTGGTCGAGCGTGGGCGTGCCCCGGTCCGGTCGGGGGCCGCCGGCCGGGCCGCGTTCGGCGTTGGCGGCCTGCAACGACTCCGGCTGGATGCGTCCGGCGGCGAGCATCCGGCCAGCGGGCGACTCGGGGTTCAGCGGCAGGGCCATCAGGATGTGTTCGGGCCCGATGTAGTTGGCGCCCATCGCCCGGGACAACTGGTGTGCGTCGAGCAGCGCCCGCTTGGCCGCCGGGGTCAGCGACAGGTTCGGCGGCACCTCGCCGTGCGGGGCACCGTCGCCGCGCCCGCCCAGGGCGTTGACCAGGGTGTCCGGGTCCGCCCCCGCCCGCCGGACCAGGTCGCGCAGCGGCTCGCGTTGCAACGCCGCCCAGAGCAGGTGGTCGGTGTCCAGGTCGTTGCTCTGTTTCTGCGCGGCTCGACGCGCCGCGTCGGCCAGCATCTCCCGCGCGTCCGCGGTCATCAGTCGGGTGATGTCGACCCGATGCGCCGGACGTCGCCCGCCCTCGCCCCGACCGAAGTACCGCGCCAGGAACTCGTCCCACGGGTCGGAGCCGAAGTCACCGGGTCCAATCATGTCTGTCCTCCGCGGTCGGGCGCGAGACGGTCGGCACGGGCTACCCAGGCACCGGCCGGACAAACGCCACGAAGGGTCAACCAGCCGTTGCCGCCGCCGGATGGCAGGCTGAACGGATGGAACCGACACCGCTGCTGATCGTGGACGCGGCCAACGTGGTCGGCTCGCGCCCGAACGGCTGGTGGCGCGACCGGGCCGGCGCCACCGCCCGACTACGGGACACGCTCGTTTCGCTGGGTGGGCGGGGTCTGCCACCGGACCTGCCACCACCCGTCGAGGTGGTGCTGGTGGTGGAGGGTGCGGCCCGGGACGTGCCGGGCGTCGACGGGGTACGCGTGGTGTCCGCCGCCGGTTCCGGCGACGATGCCGTGGTCGACCTGGTGGCGCACGCCGGGCAGCGGCGACGGGTGGTGGTGACGGCCGACCGGGAGCTGCGGGAGCGGGTCATCGCGTACGGCGCCGAGGTGCGCGGGCCACGTTGGCTGACCGGCGGTGGCGGTGGGTGAGCGGTCGCCCACCGGTCCCACGAATCGGACCCGGGGTGTCTGTGGTCGACAACCGGTCAGCGGGGCAGGAACACTGACAGGGCACTTGTTCTGTCCCCTACCGGCATAGGCTCTAATGGAGTCCTCCCCGCCCCCAGGAGGTTCCGCGTGGCGAGCGTCGCCGAGCTCAAGGCAGCCATCGATGTCGCACTCCAGCAGATCGGTGACGGTCAGAGCGCCGTGCAGGCCGCCGGCGAGAAACTGGCCGAGGCGCAGCAGACCCTCGCCGGAGCGTTGGAGGGCAGCGGTCACACCACGGTGGAGGCGGCGCAGGCGTCGCTGACCCAGGCCAGCCAGGAGCTGGAGGAGTGCCTCGCCGCGACACTCGTCGCGGTCGAGCAGGCCCAGCAGTACGTCTCGACGCTGTAGGGGCGGGCGTGTCCATCGTCGAGGAGGTCGGCGCACAGGTCCGCGCCGCCGCCGAGGAGTTGCCGCTGGGCCTGCTCGGGCAGGCGCTGGAGAAGTTCGGGCTGGCCAGTGAGCGGCTGCGCTGGGTGCGCCAGGAGTCGGCCAACCCGATGGGGGTGCCGGAGCTGTCCGCCGCCACCGAGCACGCGGAGACCGCCGGCTACGCGTTGCGGCTGGCCCAGGAGCAACTGACCGCGTACCTCGCCGCGATCGGGCTGGCACCCGACGGCGCGCCACCGGCTGGGCAGTCGCCGCAGCGGCGGCCGGTGCACGACGCGCCGGGAGCGGCCGAACCGGTGGTCGCCGCACCCGAGCCGGCCGGCGAGGTGCGGCTGCGCCGCTGGTGGTCGGTGCGGGTGGCCGAGCTGACCGGCGGGCGGGAGGGCTCCGCGGAACAGCCTGACGAACGCATCGCCGACTCCCGCGAGCTGCTGCACCGGGTGGTACGCGGTGTCCGGGCCGGCGACCGTGACCGCCTGCACCGCGACCTGCGCGGTGCCCACGCCGACGTCGGTCTCGGGCTGGCCGCCGTGGCTCCGCCGCTGCTGCGCGACCTCGCCAGCGAACTGCTCGGTCATCCGCCGCGCGGCGACGACCTCGCCCGGCTGCACCGCGAACTGGACGGTCGGGTCCGCGACCTGCTCCCCGGCCTGCCGGCCCCGGTACTCGACACCCTGCTCAGCCGGGTCTGCCGGATGCCTCCGCCGCGCCGGGGCGAGGGCGAGCAGCCACACGCCGTCGACCCGGCGGTAACCGCCGGGGTGCTCACCGGCGTCCTGCTCGACCGCCTCGGCCGCGACCTGTCGCCCGAGGCCGGCAGCACCGGCAACGCCCGGCCCTCGACCGGCGGGACGGCCGGGCGGGGTGGCGGGCCGGGTCTCGGCAGGCGACCGGAGCCCGATCGGACATCCGGGCCGACCAGCTCCGGGGGTGGGCGCACGACACCGTGGTCCGGGGCACCGTCACGGCCCACCTCCAGCCACGGACCCGTCGGCCGGCCGAGGCGCGGGATCGATGGCTGACCGGCGCAACCAGCTGGTCACCCGCGTCCGGGAACTGCTCGCCGAGGCACTCGGCGCGTCCCGGGAACGGTCGACCACGGCACAGGTCACGCTCTCCGCCGCCCGCGAGCGGGCGGTGCGGGTGCGGCGGGCCGCCGCCGCCGTACCGGAGCGCGTCGGTGCCGAACGCGACCGCCGCCTCGCCGAGATCGACTCCCGGCACGCGGCACGGTTGACGGCGCTGGCCCGGGAGGCGGCCGAGGCCGCGGCCCGGGAGGCGCCCGGCGCGGGTTCGGCGGACTGGCCGGGGTGGCGTCCCACCCCGGCCGAGCGGGCCGAACCACCGGGTGCGACCCGGATCGGCACCGTCCGGCTGGCCGGCACCGAGCCGGTTCCGGCACTGGTGCCGCTGCTCGATTCGGGGCACGTGACGCTGGACGGGGACGCCGACGCCTGCGCGGCCCTGGTCGCCGCGCTGCTGCTCCGCAGCCTGGGTCGGGCCGCACCGGGCAACGTACGGCTGGTCGGCTACGACCCGGACCGGCTCGGCGGCGGGCTGGCCGGATTCGCCCCGCTGGGTCCGGCGGGGCTGCTCACCTTCGTCGGCCCGGGTGGTCTGGGCCGGCTCCTGGACGACCTGGTGGAACAGATCCGCCGGATCAACGAGACCGTCCTGGCCGGCGAGCACGCGTCGCTGCGTGACCTGGCCGCCGCGACGGGACGCCGCCCGGAGCCGTGGCGGGTCGCGGTGCTGCTCGGGGGCGATGAACTGTCCCGGCACGAGCGCGGCCAACTCGACCGGGTGGTACGCGCTGGCGCGGCCTGCGGCGTACACCTGATCGTGCGGGGTGTGCCGGTGCCCGACCAGCCGGCGGTGACCCGGGTGACGGTGACCGCCGACGGCGCCCGGATCGGCAGCCTGCCGGTCCGGCTCGACCCGCCCCCGCCGGCCACCCTGGTCACCGAGACCTGCCGGGACATCGCCTCGGTGGTCAGCGCCGGACCGGCACCCACCCCGTTCACCGACCTGCTGCCGCCGGCCGACCAGATGTGGCGGGAGGATTCGGCGATCGGGCTGACCGCGCCGATCGGTGAGGGACCGCAGGGCCGGCCGGTGCTGCTCACCCTCGGCGACTATCCACCGCACGCGTTGATCGGCGGCCCCTCCGGCACCGGCAAGACGAACCTGATCTTCGCCTGGATCGGGGCCCTGGCCGCCCGCTACTCCCCCGCCGAGTTGGAGTTCTACCTGCTGGACTTCAAGGAAGGGGTGTCCTTCGCCCGGTTCGCCCAGGGCCGGCGGGACCCGAGCTGGCTGCCGCACATGCGGCTGGTCGGCATCAACGTCAACACCGACCGGGAGTTCGGCCTGGCACTGCTGCGCTTCCTGGCCGAGGAGCTGCGCCGACGGGCGGACGCGGCCAAGAAGCACGAGGTCACCAAGCTGGCCGAGCTGCGCGCGGTGGACCCGACCGGGCACTGGCCCCGCATCGTCGCGGTGGTAGACGAGTTCCAGATGTTGCTGGCCGGCCGGGACGCGGTCGCCCGGGAGGCGGCCGACCTGCTGGAGGACCTGGCCCGCCGGGGCCGCTCCCAGGGCATCCACCTGGTGCTGGCCTCGCAGGACGTACGCGGCATCGAGGCGCTGTGGGGCCGGCCCGCGCTGGTGGCCCAGTTCACCCTGCGGATCGCGCTGCCGAAGGCGCTGCGCATCCTCGCCGAACGCAACGACGCCGCCCAGTCGCTGCCGAAGTTCCACGCGGTGGTCAACGCCGAGTCGGGCCTGACCGAGGGCAACCAGGTGGCCCGGATCCCGTCGGCCAGCGACTGGGAGACGTGGAGCGACCTGCAACACCGGCTGTGGCGGATGCGTCCGGCGGAGGCTTCGCCCGCCCGTCTCTTCGACGGCGACGCCGTCCCCCGGCTGGCCGACGCGCCGGACTTCCGGGCGCTGCGGGCACCGGAGGTCGGTACGCCCCGAGGGCCCGTCGCGCTGCTCGGCGAGATCATCGACGTGCAGGCCCGCTCGGCGGTACTGCGCCTGCCCCGGGCGCCGGGCCGTAACCTGGCCGTCCTGGGCACCCGGGTCGACGAGGCGTGCGCGGTGCTGGACGCGGCGGCCCGCTCGCTGGCCCGGCAGCACCGCCCCGGCAGCGCCCGCTTCTCGATCGCCTGCCTGGATCCGGACGCCGACCCGGCGGCTCGGGCCCTGTACGAGGATCTCGCCGACGACGCCGCCTGGTACGACGAGGAGACCGTGGCCGAGCTGATGGCCGAGACGGCCGACGCCCTGGGTGCCCCCGGCGCCACCGGGGCACCCCACTATCTGCTGTTGTTCGCCGTCGACGCGGCGGCCGGGACGCTCGCCGCACCCACCGGGCGGGCCACCGGGCTGGAGAACCTGCGCCGGATCCTGCACGACGGCCCCGAGCGGCGTACGCACGTGCTGGCCTGGTGGCGCGGGGTGGCCCGGATGCGCGCCGACCTGGGTGGCACCGGCGCGCGTACCGACCAGATCGGTGCCTGGGTGGCGCTGGACGCCCACGGCGGCGAGCTGGGCCCGTCGTTGTACCCGGGCAGTGGTGGGCCGGACTGGTATCCCCGCCCGTGGCGTGGGCTCTTCTTCGACCGGGCGGTGCACCGGACCGGGCAGACCATCATCCCCTACGGGCCGGCACGATGAACGAACCGGTCACCAGCCAGACGTACACCGCCCAGCTGCGACGGCTCGCCGAACTGGCCGCCCGGGTGCGCGAGCAGCGCGAGGAGGCGCGGGACTGGTACGAACAGCAGTGCGCGGCGGCGGACCGGGCGGTGGCCGAGTCCGCCGACGAGGTGAACCGGGCCGAACGGGAGCTGGCAGCCGCGCGCGAGGCACAGGAACGGGTGGACGCCGAGGTGGCGGTGCTGTGGCAGGAGCTGAACAGCCGGCTGGGCGGCGGCGGGCGACGCGCCGGGGCACCGCCGGCCCCCGCGTCGGAGGCCACCGGCGACCCGGTCGCACTGCTGGAGGGGGTACGCGATCTGCTGCGCCGTACCCGTCAGCCCGGCGAGCTACCGGGCAACGTCAACCCGCTGCTGGCGTTGAGCGGTGTCGCCGCTGCGGTGCTGGCGTACGCGCTGGGCGCCGTCGCCCGCGCCCTGGGTGCGCGCAACGACGGTGACCTGGCCGTCGGCCTGCCGGTGCTGGCCCTGGTGGTGACGCTGCTCGGCCCGGTGCTGGGCCTGATCCCGGCGCGCCTGATCGCCGACCGTCGCCACGCCGTGCTGAGCCCCCGCCCCGTCCTCATCGTGGTCGTCGCCGGCCTCACCACCACCCTCCTCCTACTAACCCTCCCCCTCCCCTGACTCCACCGCACTAACCCACCAAGCGGTTGATCATGAAGTTGTTGCCCAGGTAACCGCTCTCCGCGACAACAACTTCATGATCAACCAATGCTGGCGGCGGGTTAGGCGGGGGCGAGGGCGGCTTCGCGGAGGAGGCGGCGGGTGAGGGTGAGGCGGTCGGCGTCGGTGTCCAGGCCCGGCAGGTCGCCGATGCGGATTGCCGGGCCGGCGAGCAGGGCACGCACGGCGGGCCCGCACTGCGGGGGCAGGGTGATCGTACGGTCGAACAGGCGCAGCGCCACCCGCTCGCCCTCGGTGGCCAACTGCCAGCGCAGACCCGCACGGGCGGTGACCCGGCTGTCGGCGGTCAGCGCGGTGATCGCGGCGGCCTGAGCCAGCGGCCGGATCGGCGCCGGACGCGACGCCGACCAGGCCCGCTGCCGCAGCCGGCCGGCCACGGCGGCAGGATCGGCCCGCAGCAGCCAATCCCGCAGGGCCTCGACCGTCTCGGTCAGCTCCGGTTCGATGGCGTCCGGGTCGGCCACGTCGGTGCCGAACGGCAGGGTCGCCCGCAGGCGCTGATCCTCGGCGGCCAACGCAAGCAACTCCTCGACCAGCGCGTAACGGGTCAACGCCCGGACGCCGACGGTCAGGTGCAGCGAGCTGGACTCCTGGGCCTGGGCGCTGTGCAGCCATCCCCGGGGCAGGTAGAGCGCGTCACCCGGCTCCAGGACCACGTCCAGCGCGGCGGGACCCTGTGCGGTCGCGGCGACCTCGTCGGCCCGGCCGCCCCACGGTTGCCGCTCCAGCGGGTCGGGCAGCACCGGCGGATGGATCCGCCAGTGCTTGCGACCGTCGACCTGGAGCACGAAGACGTCGTGGGTGTCGTAGTGGGTGGCGAAACCCTGGCTGTCCGGCGGGGTCAGGTACGCGTTGACCTGCAACGGTTGGCCCACGGCCAGGCTCAGGTCCCGGGTGAATTCGATCAACGCCGGCCAGGTGCGGTGCAGACCCTGCAGGACCAGGGTGGCGCCGTCGGCGTACAACTGGAGGATCTTCTCGTCGAGGACCTGGTCGTCGATCTCGGCGCCGGCACCGCCACCGCCGGTGTACCGCGCCGCCGGCAGCACCTGGCCGTCCTTGGCCACCCGCAGGAAAGGGGTACGCAGCCCACGCCGGCTGAGCAGTTCGTCGGCGTCGGCGGGGCTGAGCAGATCGGTGAAGCCGGCCAGGTTGGGCAACTCGGCGGCGCGGGACAACAGCGGCGTGCGCCCCCAGTGTGCGGCGGCGAACTTTGCCGCCTCCACGCTGACGCAGCGGGCCAACGCGGCCGCGGCCGAGGTCAGCTCAGCGGGCCCGTCGAGGTTGGCCGGCACGGTGGCCGGAGACGGAGCCACCGGGCGGCCGTGGCCGCCCGGCGGGTCGAGATGCGTCATGGCGATCCGTTACCGGGCTGCGCCGTCGGCGCCGCCGTCCTGCTGACCGGGGGTGGCACCGCCGTCGGCCGGACCCTCGGCACTGCCGTCCGCACCACCGTCGTGCTGACCCGGGGTGGCACCGCCGTCGGCCGGACCCTCGGCACTGCCGTCCGCACCACCGTCGTGCTGACCCGGGGTGGCACCGCCGTCGGCCGGACCCTCCGCCCCGCCGCCGCTTGTGGTCTGCATGTCATCGTCGTTGAGTGGCATCGTGCTCCCTCGGATTGACCCGCCCCCGCCGCCGTTGGTCGGGTGCGTCCTGCCGCGGGTGGTACCCCGCTCCCGATCTTCTCTAACCACACCTTGTTCCACCGTAATCTCCCGAACCGTCCGGCATGACCAGTTCACCGCTGCGGGCAGGCCGGCGCCCCGGGTGGCAGGATGGGCCGAACACACCGACGGAGGTGCCGATGACCGAACCACTCGAGCCGGTGACCGAGGACTGGCAGCGCGCCCTGGCGATCGTGGCCCACCCCGACGATCTGGAGTTCGGTGCCGCCGCCGCCATCGCCCGCTGGACCGGGCAGGGCAAGCAGGTGGTCTACTGCCTGGTCACCAGCGGCGAGGCGGGCATCGACGGGATGCCGCCGCCGCAGGCCCGGGAGGTACGCGAGCAGGAGCAGCGGGAGTCGGCGGCCCTGGTGGGCGTGGACACGGTCGAGTTCCTGGGTCTGCCCGACGGGGTGCTGGAGTACGGCGTACCGCTGCGCCGGGAGCTGGCCGCGGTGGTCCGTCGGCACCGCCCGGAGATCGTCATCACCAACAACTTCCGGGCCACCTGGGACGGCGCGGACGTGCTCAACCAGGCCGACCACATCGCGGTGGGCCGGGCCACCCTGGACGCGGTGCGCGACGCCGGCAACCGTTGGATCTTCCCGGAGCAGCTGACCGACGGCGTCGAGCCGTGGGGCCGGGTACGTCAGGTGTGGGCGGCCTCGTCGCCGCGTTCCCGGCACGGCGTGGACACCACCGACACGTTCGACCGGGGGGTCGCGTCGCTGCTGGCCCACGAGGCGTACCTGACCGGCCTGGGCGACGGCAGCTTCGACGCCGAGGAGTTCCTGGAGGGCGGCGCGCGGCCGGTCGGCGCCCGGCTGGGCGTGCGCTACGGCACCTCGTTCGAGGTGTTCCACTTCGACCTCTGGTAGGGCCTGGGCCTCGCCCCGGTGCACCGGGCGCGTCGACCCACCCCACGGCCGGCGGGGCGGGTCGCGGCGTGCCCGGGTCAGGGCATGATCCGGGCGAGGTCGGCGGGCATGGTGTCCTTGACGTCTTCCCACTCGCCCTGGGTGATGTGCCGGCGCAGGGTGTCCAGCACCACCTGGACCACCCGCTCCGGGCCGCCGGCCACGTCGTACGGGAAGCCCTGGCGGACCTCGTAGAGGAAGTCGTCCCGGTTGAGCTTGATCGGCACGTTCTGCGGCTGCCAGCCGTCGAAGTAGATCCCTCGCACCACGACCGGCAGTTGGGCGGAGAACTCCACGCTCTCCTGCACCGGCATCCGGTCGCGCAGCAGGTGCAGCACCGTACGCAACGCGGCATACGACTGGTTGCGCTGCTCCTTCGGCCATCCGTACGCCTGCTCGATGTCCTTCAGAATCAGGTTGGTCTTGTCCATCGAGGACTCGATCGCGGACTGGAACTGCTCAGCCATCTGTCCACCCCCGTAGGTCGGTTTCCCACCTTCGGTCGTCCTGACGTCGCGGCGGCCCCACCGGGCCACGCCGGTACCGGATCGGGCTGTCGCGCCCCGCACGCGCGGCCCGCCGCGGCTGCTCAGCCGCTCCGACAATCCGCAGGACGCCGTTTCGCCGCCGGTGTGGTACCACCTGAACGGTCATCGCCACCTCCGTGGTGTCGCTTCCGCGCGAACGATCGCCACAGCGCCGCCCGCCGACACCATCCTCCGCACGAGCCAGGTGAGTCGTCCTCACCCCGTCCGGGTGAGAACCCGTCCTCTCACCCGCTCGTCACCGCCGAACGAACGCCGGCCCGGGCCGGGAGTCCGCCTGCCCCGACGCTGAGCCGCCGGGGCAGGCCGGGCGGCGGGTCAGGCGGACTCGGTGAGCAGCGCCTGGAGTTGCTGAGCGTTCGTCTGGGCGTAGTCCCGATAGCAGTTGTTCAGGAGAACGTGGGTCTGTTCGGTCTCGCCGGCCAGCTCGCGGAGTTTGGGGGCCCAGTCCCGCAGTTCCCGTTCGGAGTAGTGGTAGCCGAACTTCTCGTGGATGTCCTTGCTGGTCCACTTGTCGCTGTGCCCGTGGAAGCGCACCACCGCGAGGTCCGAGGTGGCGGCCAACACCGGCGGAATCGACGAGCGGTGTCCCTGCGGCATGTCCACGCTGACGTACGCGAGCCGGTGCTCACGCAGGAAGTCGAGGGTCTCGGTGGCGTTCTCGCCGTCGAACCAGGAGGCGTGCCGGAACTCGAAGACCGGCCGCAGCGGCGCGCAGCGCCGCGTCACCTCCAGCAGGTACTGCTTGTTGTCACGCCGGATGGTGAACCAGGGCGGGAACTGGAACAGCAGCGCGCCGAGTTTGTCCGCCTCGACCAGGGGGTCGAGGGCGCTGAGGAAACGCGTCCAGACCTCCTCGTACGCCTGCGGCGGCAGGTCGTCGGGGTAGAGGTTGCGTTTGCCGGTGTCCGGTCGCAGATCCTTGTAGATCGCGCTGACCCGGGTGGGGTGACCGGTGAGCAGGCTGAACGCCTTCACGTTGAAGGTGAAACCGGCCGGGGTCCGCTTGGCCCACAGCTTCGCGGTGCGCTCCGCGGGCGGCGAGTAGTAGGTGGCGTCGACCTCGACAAGCGGGAACTGGCGCGCGTAGTAGGCCAGCCGTTTCTCCGGAGTGTCCGCCGCCTGGGGATACCAGCCGGAGTCCAGCAGGGTCCGGTCGGTCCAGGACGCGGTGCCCACCATGATCTCGCCCATGGGTGGAGTCCACCGTGTCCCGGACCGACCGGCAACCGTTGCGGGTCAGGCCGCCCGACGCTCGCGCGTCTGCTTGCAGGTGACGCAGGTGGTGGCCGACGGGAAGATCTCCAGCCGTTCGACCGGGATCGGCGCGGTGCAGCCCTCACAGAAGCCGTAGGTGCCCTCCGCGAGCCGCGCGAGGGCGTGTTCGTACTGGGCGCGACGGTCCAGGATGGTCCGCAGCAGCGACTGCGCAGTGTCCCGCTCGGCCGTCTTGGTGCCGCTGTCGGCCTGGTCGTCGCCGGCGGTGTCGCCGACCTCGACGAGCCGCAGCACCTGGCTCTGCTGCACCGCCTGCTGGTACTCCTCGGTCAGCTCGTCGTGGCGGGCCTGCAGGGAGAGCCGGATCTGGTCGATCTCCGCCTGGGATCGGCCCGTGCCGACCGTGTCGTGGACGAGCATCGCTGCCTGCCTTTCCTGGGCCTTATGGTCTCCCCGGGCGGGTCGGTCCGCACCCGGTCATACCGCCCAAGTCATCGCACCCGGGCGCTGTGAGCCCCGCGTTTACCCTCGTTGTCGACGACTCAAACCGGGCCGTCGACGGATTCCACCAACGCCGGGCGACGCGGGTCGTCGACCCGGACCACCACGTCGGCGAAGCTGGCGGGGGCCACCTCGGTGGCGTACCGGTCGAACGCGGGCAGGGTCCAGGCCAGTTCGGAGTCGGTCCGCCGACGCAACGCGGCGGCCGTCATCTCCAGGTGTACGACGACGTCGAACGCCAGCCCGCCGCCGAGCAGGAACGCGCCGCTGACCAGTACCACCCCGCCGGGTGGCAGGTCGACGTAGCCGGCCCGGCTGGCCCGGTCCGCCCGGGCGTCCCAGAGCGAGGGCAGCACCCTTCCGTGCCCGTCCGGCCCCGCCGGGTCCAGTACCTCCCGCCGCAGGCCGGCCTCGTCGACCCAGCCCTCGTAGTACGAATCCGAGTTGGTTCGGCCCCGTTCCAGGCGCAGCGAGGCGGGGCGCAGGAATTCGTCGGCCCGCACGTGCAGCACCGGGTGGCCGAGGGCGCGCAGTGGATCGACCAGGGCGTCGGCCAACTGGTCGGGGCGGGCGGCCGGAGCACCGTCCACCGCCACCCGCAGCCGTCCGGTCGACACCGCGCCGGCCAGCCGCTCGGACAGCTCGCTGACCAGGAGCGGCGGTGAAATGGGACGCACACACGCATCCGACCATGGTGCCCGCCGGTCGGTGCCGCCATGCCCGCCCCGGCCGCGCTGACCCGCAACCGCGCACCGGTCCTCGCGTCCGACGAGGCCCGCCGACCGTGCCCGGGCCAGGACGGCGCGGCGCAGTCAGCCGGCGCGGTCGAGGGTGACCCTGGCGTCGTCGGCCAACCGGTAGCCGACGCCGTAGACGGTGGTGACCAGCGGAACGTCCACGCCGACCTTGCCGCGTAGCCGACGCACGTGCACGTCGACCGTGCGTACGCCAGCGTGCTCGTAACCCCAGACGGCGTTGAGCAGCTGGAGCCGGGTGAAGACCCGCCGGGGATTCGCGACCAGGTGCAGCAGCAGATCGAACTCCAGCCGGGTCAGCGGCAACGGCTCGCCGTCGCGCAGCACCGAACGAGAGGACGCCAGGATGTGCAGGGCGGGAATGGCGGGCGCGAGCTGTCGCGAGGGTGTACGACCCGCCGGCACGGTCTCGCCGCGGCGTTCCGGTACGACCGGGCCGACGGTGGTGATGGTGCCCTCGCCCCGCTCCAGCATCTCCCGTGCCGCGTCGAGCAGCCGGCGCGCGGCCGGCGTCAGCGACTCCTCGCACGCCAGGGGAATGGAGAGGGTGACCGTCAGCACGGGAGCGGCGGTGTTGGCGGGACGACGCTGACCGCCGGGGGGTCGACCGGGCACCGCGGGTTGGGACGTATGCCATCCGGCGCGCGACGAAGCGGGGCTGACCGACATGGTCCTCCTTGGCTGGTCCGGGTATTCCCCACGGCCCCGGGACGCCGCTCTATCGATGCTTCCCGGCGCCCGTGCGAGGGTCAAGGGGCGGCTGCGTTGCATGAATGTGACAATTGACCGACACATCGGAGCCGTCCGCTCGCTCTGCGTACGAGGCCAGATGATTACAGCAGAGTCGCCAAGTTGACCTGATACGGGGGGTGGTCCACGCCGTTCGCGGCCTTCGGGGCGGGATGTCCGTACCCGGCGTGACGTCGGCTGTTCGCGCTCCCACGCCACGACCGTCACGCCAACGGGACAGCGGCCGGCGAAGATCAGCTGGTCGGCTGGCGGTCGCGAGCGGTGCGGCGGCGCCGACTAACCTGGACCGGTGAGCGACGAACTCGACGCCGAGACCCTGGAATTCGCGCACCGGATGTTCGACCTGGCGCGCGACGGCGCGACCACGGAACTCGCCGGGTACGTCGACGCGGGGCTACCGGTCAACCTGACCAACCAGAAGGGTGACAGCCTGCTGATCCTGGCGGCGTATCACGCCCACCCGGAGACGGTTCGCGCGCTGCTCGACCGGGGAGCCGATCACTCCCGCGCCAACGACCGGGGCCAGACGGCGCTGGCCGCGGCGGTGTTCCGCAGCAACGCCGAGGCGGTACGCGCGTTGCTCGACGCGGGTGCCGACCCCGACGGCGGCAATCCGTCCGCGGTGGCCACGGCCGAGTTCTTCGACCTGCCCGAGATGCTCACACTCCTGCGCTCCAGCTAGTGCGGTTTTTGGACACCGCACCAGGTGCCTACGCTCTGGCCTCGATGAAAAAGCGGCGGGCGTGGGCGACGAAGGTGCCCTCGGCGCGGATCCGATCGTGCAGGCGCCGCAGCGCGGGTCGGTGCGCCGCCACGGTGAAGCCGGGCACCGTCCAGATCACCTTCCGGAGGAACCAGACCACCGCGCCGATGTCGTGGAAGACCGTCCGCAGCGTCGCCTCGCGCAGGTCCACCACGGTCAGGCCGGCTGCCTGAGCGGCGGCCACCGCGTGCTCCGGATGGCGATGCGCCGGCGGCGGCAGCGGGCCGAGGATCGCCTCGCTGAGTTCGCGTACGGTCCCGGGGCCGATCTGCTGGGACAGGAACGTACCGCCCGGGCGCAGCACCCGCGCCACCTCGGGCCAGTCAGTGCGCACCGGATGCCGGCTGACCACCAGATCGAAGGCGGCGGCGCGGAACGGCAGTGGGGCGTCCCCCTTCACCGCCACCACGCTCGCCCCGAGCGGAGCCAGGTTGGCCCACGCCACCAGCACGTTCGGCGGCCACGCCTCGGTGGCGACCAGCAGCGGGGGTGGGTGGGGTACCTCGGCCAGCACCTCTCCCCCGCCGGTGTCGATGTCCAACGCCGCGTCGACGCCCGTCATCCGCGCCGCCACCAGCCGCGCGTAACCCCAGGGTGGGCGTTCCTCGGTGGCCCGCCCGGCGAGCCAGTCGAACGCCCACCCCTCGACCGGGGCGGCGGCCCCCTCGGCGATCAGATCCTCGAAGCTCGTCTCTCGCGGCACGGGTGTCAGCGTGTCCGGCCGAGCCCGCTCCGGCAACGCCTTATCCGACGCCGTCCCGCCGGAGCGTCGGCCGCCGACGCCGTCGGGCCCGCAGCCCGGGGAATCGGGCCGTGCCTACGGACGGGGCCGTACGACCCCGACGGTGGGGGCGTCCACGCCGCGTACGAGCTCGACGCTGGTCGCCTCGGGCCGGGTGGCGTCGAAGTGACGCATCAGCCGCGCGCCGAGACGTACGCCCACCCCACCGACGGCGAGGGCGAGCACTTCGACGGCCAGCAGCGCCGGTGAGGCACCGCGGTTCGTCGCGTCCGCCCGGACCAGGCAGGAGAGCAGGAACAGCCCGGCCATGCCGGCGTTGACGACGTTGAAGCTGATAGCGGTGTGCCGGGTCCGGTCGGGCGGCACGTCCCACAGGTCGACCATCCCGGCCACCGCAGTCAACGCGGCGGTCACCAGGGCGGCCACCGCCGTCCAGTAACCGACCTCGCCGAGGAAGACCGGGCCGCCGACCACGTCGGCGGAGTCGAAGATGACGGCACAGACGAAGAGCCCGTACGGAAAAGTCACAAGCATCGGTTGGATGGGATGTCCCTGCACCCGCAGCCGGCTCTGCATCGTGTCCCCCTGGATAGGTTCAGTCCATCAGTCCAGGGTGCTACCCGGGCGCCACCCGGGCGAAACGACACGCCCCGGTCAGTTGTCCCGGGGCCGGGAGACCGTGCTGACGAGTCGCTCCGCCACCTCCCGTAGCGGGATCGACAGCGAGGACGCCGCGCTGCGCAGCACGTCGAGGGCGTCCTCGGCCGGGCAGCCGCGCTGGGTCATGATGACGCCGACGGCCTGGCCGATCACGCCGTCATTGAGCAGCGCGCTGTCCTGCTGCCCGGTCAGCGCGGCGCGCTTCTCCCGGTCGCGGACCGCCGCCAGCAGCAGGCCGGCGTGTTCGGCCAGCAGCATCGCGGTCAACTGGTGACCGGGGGTCAGCGCGTCGGGTTCGGCGGCGTACAGGTTCACCGCGCCGATCACCTGGTCGTCGATGTCGACGGGCGCCGAGATGACCCCGCGTACGCCCAGTTCGCGGGCCCGGGGCGTCCAGTCCGGCCAGCGTGGTTCTGCGCTCAGTTCCTCCGCGCCGACCATCTCCCGGCGGCGGATCGCGTCCATCGCCGGGGTGTCCGGTCCGTACCGCAGGTCGTCCAGCCCGCTCAGTCGCGGATCGGAGGCGGCCACGCCGGCCGGCTCACCGGCCCGCAGGGCGGTGAAGCCGCACCAGGCGACCCCCGCCAGGGCGTCCCGGGTGATCCGGACCAGCGCGGACAGTGCCACGTCGAAGTCGTCCACGGCGATCAGCCCGGCGGTCAACTCCCGCAGCAGGGCAGCCGTCTCCAACACGCCGAGGGTCTCCGCCAGCGGCGTACGCGTCTCCAGGTTCACCGGCCCGCGACTCCCGTACGCCCGGTCAGCGTCGTCACCCGTCTCCTCCTCGGCTGGGCCCTCACGCTGGAGCCGCCCCTCGACATCACGATCGCCCTACTACCCGCGCCAACAATGGTCGAAACGGCGCAAACCGGGGCCCCTCCAGGGTACGGGTGCCGCCGGGAGGGGTGGGCCGGACCGGACGACTCAGCGTGAGCCGGCCCCGCTGAGCCGCCGGCCGACCGAGGCGATCAGCCGGTCCAGCTCGGAGCCGAACGGGTTGTCGTGCACGAGGTACGTCCAGGTGGCGCTCGGGCGGACCAGTTCCGCCGCGTCGGGCTCCCAGTCCTCGTCGAACTCGGTCTCGGCGAAGGTGGCGAGGGTACGCGCCTCGATCGCCGGTACCAGGTCGGTGAACGCCGGCACCGCGGCCCGGTGGAACTCGTCGAGCGGATCGAGCCGCCCCAGGGCCCGCAGGTGCACGCCCTCGCGGACCTCCGACAGCTCGGCCAGGTGCGACGCCCACAGCCGGTCGAGGTGGTAGAGGGCGATCGACCGGGCCACCTGGGCCAGCAGGTCCTCGTCCATCTCGCCGGCCTTCTCCGGCATCTTGTCCAGCAGCATCAGGGCCGCGACGTCGCTGGTGAGCAGCCGCTCCCGCCGCTCGGCGAGGGCCTTGCGCTGCTGCTCGACGACCACGCTGTAGCGCCAGGTGTTGCGGTGGATCTCGTGGTTGACCCCTTCCGCGACCCGCTGGGCGTGCTCGACGGCGTAGTCCACCTGCGGGTCGGTGACCAGGCCGTCGGCGTTCATCCGAGGCGACGGCGGCACGGTGTCACCGGCGTGACGGACGACCAGGTCGTCCTCCAGGCTGACGTAGAAGACCGAGCCACCGGGGTCGCCCTGGCGACCGGCCCGGCCACGCAGCTGGTCGTCCACGCGACGGCTGTCGTGCCGACCGCTGCCGATCACGTAGAGGCCGCCGAGTTCGGCCACCCGCTCCCGGTCGACCTGGTCGCTGCCACCGAGACGGATGTCCACGCCCCGGCCGGCCATCTGGGTGGAGACGGTGACCGCGCCGTACGCGCCGGCCTCGGCGATGATCGCCGCTTCCTCGTCGTCGTTCTTCGCGTTGAGCACCACGCACGGCACCCCGGCGGCGTTGAGCCCGGCCGCCAACTGCTCGGACTCCTTGACGTCAAGCGTGCCGACCAGCACCGGGCGCCCGTCGGCGTGGCAGCGCCGGATCTCGTCGATCAGCGCCTCCTCCTTCTCCGCCCGGGTGGCGTAGATGCGGTCCGGCTCGTCGACCCGCACGCACGGGGTGTTCGGCGGGATCACCGCGACCTCCAGGCCGAAGAACTCCCGCAACTGGTCACCGACGAGCACCGCGGTGGCGGTCATGCCGCAGACCACCGGGTAGAGCCCGACGTACGCCTGCACGGCGATGGTGCCCAGCACCTCGCCCTCGGCCGTGGCGTCCAGCCCCTCCTTGGCCTCGACCGCCGCCTGGAGCCCGTCGGGCCAGCGGCGGCGCTGGGCCACCCGGCCCCGCATCTCGTCGATCAGCTCGACCGTGCCGTCCCGGACGATGTAGTCCACGTCCCGGTGCAGCAGGGCGTGCGCGTGCAGCGCCACGTTGACCGCGGAGAGCTGCTCGACGTTCTCCTCGTCGTACAGGTCGATGCCGAGCTTGGCCTCGACGGCGGCCAGACCGGCGGAGGTGAAGGCCACACTGCGGCCGTCCTCGGCCACCGTGTAGTGCTTGCCCTTGCGCAGGCCGCGTACCAGCCCGGCAGCGGCGTGGACCGGGTCCTGCTCGCCGGGCACCGAGCCGGCGAGGACCATCGGCACCCGGGCCTCGTCGATCAGGATCGAGTCGGCCTCGTCGACGATCGCGGCACGCAGCGGCCGCTGCACCCGGTCCTCGATGTCGGTGACGAGCTGGTCGCGGAGGAAGTCGAAGCCGGCCTCGCTCACCGAGACGTAGGTGACGTCGCAGGCGTACGCGGCACGCCGTTCGACCGGGGTGGACGCCTCGTTGACCCAGCCGACCTTGAGCCCGAGCAGGGTGTAGATCGGCTCCATCCACTGGGCGTCGCGGCGGGCCAGGTAGTCGTTGACGGTCAGCACGTGCACCGGCCCGTTGCCGAGCCGGACGTGGCCGTAGGCGGCGATCGCCGCGGTGAGCGTCTTGCCCTCACCGGTGGCCATCTCGGCGACCTTGCCGGAGAGCAGCGACATGGCACCCAGCAGCTGGACATCGTACGGACGCTGGTCGATGCCGCGGCGGGCCGCCTCGCGGCCGAGCGCACAGATCTCCTCGTAGCTCGACGCCGCAGCCGCCGCCTCGGTGAGTTCGGCGTCGTCGAACGCCGAGATCTCCTCCTCGCGGGCCTCGATGACCGGCAGCAGCTTCTCCAGCGGAGCCAGATCGACGGTCGTCCCCGGGCGCTGGAGGAACCGGCGAAACCTGGTCTTCAACCGTTGCGACACACCCATGAGCCGCAACGGTACGCGACCTAACCGATCTTGAACGTCCCGCCCGCCCTCCCGAATTCGCGCGATCTTGCACTTTCTGCCTAGACATAAGGGATGTCCGGCGCATAAGGGCGACCAGAAGTGCAAGATCGCGGAAATTGGGATGACCGGCGAGGCGCAATCAAAGGTTCATCAGCTGGGAACGTGGCTGGAGCACAGTGGTGATCAAGCTGGGGGACCGATCCGATTAGCGTGCGGGGTGCTGGGAAATCCATCTTCCGGTCTTCCCGCCGACGAGGGGGTGCCTGTGCGCAACAACGAATCTCTGGTCTCGCCGGTGGTGGAGGCCTGGGCCACCTATCGGACCACCTCGGCGGCCGACTGGCCGACCCGACGACTCCTTCGGGCCAAGGGAGACAGCCGGGTCAGCGTGGTGCTGCCGGCGCGCAATGAGCAAGCCACCGTCGGGGCGATCGTGGCGACCATCCGCGAGCACCTGATGGACCGGGTGTCGCTGGTCGACGAGCTGATCGTGGTCGACTCGCGGTCCACCGACGGCACCGCCGCGGTGGCCCGGGCCGCCGGCGCCGAGGTGGTCAGCCAGGACGCGATGACCCGCGGGCTGCCCCGGTTGACCGGCAAGGGCGACGCGCTCTGGGCCGGCCTGGCCGCGGCGGAGGGCGACGTGGTGGCCTTCGTCGACGCCGACCTGCGCGAGTTTCGGCCGCACTTCGTCACCGGGCTGCTCGGCCCGCTGCTGACCGACCCGTCGGTCGATTTCGTCAAGGGCTTCTACCACCGGCCCCTGGTCAGCACCAGCGGGGTGGAGGCCGACGGCGGCGGCCGGGTGACCGAGCTGATGGCCCGGCCGATGCTGAACCTGTTCTGGCCGGAACTGGCCGGTTTCGTGCAGCCCCTCGCCGGTGAGTACGCCGGCCGCCGGGAGGTGCTGGCCCGGGTGCCGTTCGTCTCCGGCTACGGCGTCGAGACCGCCATGCTGATCGACCTGCTCGAACTCGTCGGGTTGGACGCGCTGGCCCAGGTGGATCTCGGCGAGCGTAAGCACCGGCACCAGGACACCGCCGCGCTGGGCCGGATGTCCGCCCAGATCATGCTCACCGCCTGGTCCCGGTTGCAACGACGGGGCTGGGCGAATTCGGAGGTGCTGCCCACCGCCCTGCTGACCCAGTTCCGCCGGGGCGGCTCGGACGCGCTGCCGAACCTGGACCGGGAGATCGTGGTCAGCGACGTCGCCGTGGAGGAGCGACCCCCGCTGGCGGAGTTGCAGCACCGACTGCCGCGACGGCAGGTCGCCGCGGCGTGACGTGTCCGGCCCCACCGTGGCGTTTCAGCCGGTGGGGGGCCGGGTACCTGCCAGTCTCTGCGACATCGCCGAGACGAGGGTGGAGATGGCCAGCCGGATCAGCTGCCAGGTGCACGACGGAGCACACGTCACCGTCGTACGCCTCGCCGGCACCCTCGACATGATCTCGATGCGTCAGGTGTACGCGTTCCTGGAGGAATGTCTGGCCCGACAGCCCGACGCGCTGGTGGTGGACCTGACCGAGCTGGACGTGCGGGAACAGCTGGCGGTGTCGGTCTTCGCCGCCGTGGCGCGCCGTGCCGCGGGTTGGCCGGTCGTGCCGCTGGTGCTCTGCGCGCCGCACCCGGACGCCGCCGCGCTGCTGGCCGGGTCGACGGCCTGCCGGGTGGTGCCGGTGCGGGACAACTGCGACGAGGCGAGCCAGGTGGCCGACGCGTCGGCGGTGACCCGACTGCGGCTGCGCCTGGACCCGGTCGCGGCGGCCTGCCGGCGGGCCCGGGAACTGGTGGTCGACGCCTGTGCCCGGTGGAACCTGCCCGAGGCGGTCGGCCCGGCCTCGGTGGTGCTCAGCGAGCTGGTCGGCAACGTGGTTCGGCACGCGGGCACCCCGATGCAGGTCACGGTGACCCTACGGCGGCCCTGGCTGCACCTGGCCGTGGTCGACGGCAGCAGTGCGGCGGCCCGGCCCGGCGCGGCCGGGCAGCGCGACGAGGGTGGTCGGGGGCTGCTGCTGGTACGCGAGCTGGCCGACCGCTGGGGCAGTGCCCCGGCCGGCGACGGAAAGGCCGTCTGGGCCACGCTACCGGCGAATTGACCGAAATTACCGCTCTCGCCTGGTTACATGGTCGACGGGGTGGGTAGCCACGCCCGTCCTTATCCGTCGTCAACGCAGGTGAGCGCTCATGCCCAAACGGGTAACCACCGAACCCGGACAGGACCGGGGCCCGGCGATCCTCGCCCCGGCCCGGTTCGGCGGCTATCCCGGACCGCTGCGCAGGCCGCTTCCGGGCGGAAAGCTGGTCAGGTTCCTGGCCACCACCGACCACAAGCAGATCGGTCTGCTCTACCTGCTGACCTCGTTCGGCTTCTTCGTGCTGGCCGGGATCGAGGCCATGGTCATCCGCGCCGAGTTGGCCCGGCCCGGTCTGCAGTTCCTCGCCCCGGAGCAGTACAACCAGCTCTTCACCTCGCACGGCGCGGTGATGCTGCTGCTGTTCGCCACCCCGGCGGCGTTCGGCTTCGCCAACTACATCGTGCCGATCCAGATCGGCGCCCCGGACGTGTCGTTCCCCCGACTCAACGCGCTGGCCTACTGGCTCTACCTCTTCGGCGGGCTGATGGTGGTCGGCGGGTTCCTGACCCCGGGCGGCTCGGCCGACTTCGGCTGGACCGCGTACACGCCACTGAGCACCGTCGAGCACTCCCCCGGCGTAGGCGCGAACATGTGGGTGATCGGCCTGGTGGTGTCCGGCCTGGGTACCATCCTCGGCGCGGTCAACCTGATCACCACGATCCTGACCCTGCGCGCGCCGGGCATGACCATGTTCCGGATGCCGATCTTCACCTGGAACATGCTCTTCACAAGCGTGCTGGTGATCCTGGTCTTCCCGCTGCTGGCCGCCGCGCTGCTGGCGCTGAGCGCCGACCGACTGCTCGACGCGCAGGTGTTCAACCCCGACACCGCCGGGCCGATGCTGTGGCAGCACCTGTTCTGGTTCTTCGGTCACCCCGAGGTCTACATCATCGCGCTGCCCTTCTTCGGCATCATCACCGAGGTCATCCCGGTCTTCTCCCGCAAGCCGATCTTCGGCTACACCGGGCTGGTGCTGGCCACCATCGCGATCACCGTGCTGTCGATGACGGTCTGGGCGCACCACATGTTCGCCACCGGCCAGGTGCTGCTGCCGTTCTTCAGCATCCTGAGCTACCTGATCGCGGTGCCCACCGGGGTGAAGTTCTTCAACTGGATCGGCACCATGTGGAAGGGACAGCTCACCTTCGAGACGCCGATGCTGTTCGCCATCGGCTTCCTGGTGACCTTCCTGCTCGGCGGGTTGACCGGCGTGCTGCTGGCCAGCCCGCCGGCCGACTGGCACACCCACGACAGCTACTTCGTGGTCGCCCACTTCCACTACGTCGTCTTCGGCACGGTGGTCTTCGCGCTCTTCGCCGGCTTCTACTTCTGGTGGCCGAAGATGACCGGGCGCCTGCTCGACGAGCGGCTCGGCAAGCTGCATTTCTGGACCATGTTCATCGGCTTCCACGGCACCTTCCTGGTGCACCACTGGCTCGGCAACGAGGGCATGCCCCGGCGGTACGCCGACTATCTGCCCACCGACGGGTTCACCACGCTGAACACCATCTCCAGCATCTTCGCGTTCGTACTCGGCGCGTCCACCCTGTTCTTCATGTGGAACGCCTGGAAGTCCTGGCGCTACGGCGCCGAGGTGACCGTGGACGATCCCTGGGGCTTCGGCAACTCCCTGGAGTGGGCCACCACCTGCCCGCCACCGCTGCGCAACTTCGACCGGATGCCCCGGATCCGCTCGGAACGGCCCGCGTTCGACGCCAAGTACGGCGAGCTCGTCTCCGACCTGGGCCGTGACCTTCCACAGCGCACCACGAAACCGCCGCAGGAGTTCCGCGACGAGATCCACCGGGAGGTGCACATGCCGGAATCACCGAGTGCCGAGGGGGCGCACGGCGCGCGGGAGGCGGTCGCGTACCAGCCCGCGCCGCAGTCCGGTGCCCGGCCGGTCGACGTGCCGGAGCCGGAGGAGGTACGCCGGCCGAGCTTCGAGGAGACCGACGAGCCGGAGGACAACCCGCTGGGCGCGCAGCGCGACGCGCAGCCCAACGACCGGTGGCGACATCCGCGCGGGCACGGTGACACCCCGCAGAACTGATGACCCACGCGTACCGTCGGGGCGGCACCACTCGGTGCCGCCCCGACGACGTTCCCTGATGGTCGGTCAGCGCCCGCGTACCGGAGCCGCGGCGCGCGCCTGGTTGGCCGCCTCGGACTCGGCGGGACCGTTCTGCCACGGCGGTGGCGCGTCGGCGAGCATCGCCTGGCGCAGCCAGGTCAGCGCCCTGGACAGCAGCCGGGACACGTGCATCTGGGAGATGCCGAAGCGGGCCGCGATCTCGGCCTGGGTCTGGTTGCCGTAGAACCGCATGGCCAGGATCCGCCGCTCCCGCCAGGGCAGCCGGTGCAGCAGGCCGCTGACGGTCACCCGGTCGTCGACCGACTCCAGCGCGATGTCCGACTCGCCGACCAGGTCGCCGAACTCCGCCGAACTCTCCCCGCCGACCGGCGCGTTGAGCGACGCCGGGCTGTAGCCGGCCGCCGACTCCAGCGCGGCGAGGATCTCCGCCTCCGGCGTCTCCAGCCGTTTCGACAGCTCGGCCACGGTAGGCGCCCGAGACAGCTCACTGGTCAGTGCCGCCGTCGCCTGTCCGACCTCCAGGATCAGGTCGCGCAGCCGGCGGGGCACATGCACGCCCCAGGTGCGGTCCCGGAAATGGCGTTTGATCTCACCCACGATGGTGATTGCCGCGTACGCGGTGAAGGAACCCCGTTCCGGGTCGTACCGGTCGACGGCGTTGACCAGCCCCAGACGGGCCACCTGCTCCAGATCCTCAAGCGGTTCCCCGCGTCCCCGGTAGCGGCGGGCCAACCGGCCCGCGAACGGCAACGCGAACCGGACCAGGTCGTCGCGGGCCTCCTGGCGACGCTCCGGCGGTAGCCCTTCGATCCGCGCCGCGTACGCCAGCGCCGCAGCGTCGAGGTCCTCCAACCCCCGATCGGTGGGTGGTGGTGTGGTTGTGGTGGTCTGTCCGAACATCCGCGCCTCCCTCGGGAAGGACCCCGCCCGGATTCACCGACACCGGGCACGCGCGTAGGCACGCACGGGCCTGTGACTGGGTTACGTGACTGGGATGCCAGCGGGCGACGGCGCCGCGCCACGCAAGGTGATCAGCCTGTCGCAGCCGGCGGTGTTCCCGCTCCGTAGGTACTCAATCACGGGATCACGGGTTCGCGAGGATGTTTCGTCAGCCCGGTCTCAACAGATCAGCAGGCCGTGGTGGCCGCCGCCGTCGCGCAGCGCGGCCAGGGCCTCGCCGGTCGCCAGCGGCGCCGGGTTGGGCAGGTCGTACGGCTGGGCGCGGAGCACCTCGGTGGCCCTGCGGGTGGGCACCGAGGTGACCGGGTAGCCGCGCGCCGAGGTGCGGTCAAGGGCCCGCCGCCGCCGGCCGAAACCGGCGACCGCCAGCCACTGCGGCAACCCGGCCAGCGCCGGTGAGCGTACGCCGGGTGGCTCCGGCAGCACGTCGATCGAGGTGAACGACTCACTTCCGGCCAGCCACCACTCCACCTGCTCGACGCTGCGCCGGGTGGCGTTCTCGCACCAGTACGGCACCAGCCCGGCCCGGAGCACCTGCCAGGGGTCGAGCAGTCGCCCGCACTCGACCACCAGCCGGTCACCGGTCTTGCCGGCGGCCCGCAGCCAACGTCGGTACAGGTCCGCGGTGGCCGCGCTGAGCGCCTCCGGCGTGGGCACCAGGATCTGGTGCAACGGATGACCGTGCCGAGCGGTCCAGTCACGTACGCCCCGGTCGAAACCGGACTCCACGCCGTGTTCGGCGGCGGCGGGCGGGGCGGAGATCTCCGGTGGTTCCCAGTGCGCGCTGTCACCGCCGGTCGAGCGCAGCACCTGCCGCAGGGCATGGCTGTCGGGATGGAAGTCCACCGGGTTCAGGCCGCTGGCCGGGCAGCCGAGTTGGAAGCTGTGTCCGTCGGCGGCGTCGACCACCGGCCAGGTCCGGGTGTCCCGCAGCACCAGCACCGGCGCGCCGGGTGCCAGCCGGTCGGTCAGGAAGCTGCGGTACGCCGCCGGCAGCGTCCGCCAGCGGCCGGTCAGCGCCACCGTCGCCCCGGCCAGCGCACCTCGGCTGGCCGGGCAGTGCACCTGCCGTACATGTAGGTCGGGGTTGCCGGCGAGCACCCGTCCGGCGAGCGCCGCGCCGTGGTCCAGGGCGGCACGGGGCCGGTCCACCGCGCCCTGCGGCCAGTGCGCGACCATCTCGAACCCGGCGGGCAGCCAGGGCATGCCCAGCGCCACCGCCAGATGCGCGACGCCGCCGTGCGGGGAACCCAGCAACACCCCGGGATACCGGCGACGCGGGTACTGGTCGACGAACCATCGGGCGACCCGCTCCGCGTCGACCTCGGCGGCCTGCCCGGCGGTGAGGGCGATCCGGCCGGCGGAGCGGATCGCCGCCGCCCGCCGCACCGGGTCGGGCGTACCGGCGAAACGGGACACCGGCCCGGCGTGTCCGAGGTCGGCGCAGTCGCTGCCGCGCATGGCGCGGGCGGTGGCCGCGACCAGGATCCGGGCGGTGCTGCCGACCGCGACGACGCGGTCGCCGGCCATGCCGGCCCCGGCCGCCGTCAGTCCCGGGCGCACCTTGCGCACCGGCCCCACCTTGCCTCGATCGCTCACCACGCGGCCCGGCTTCCCGCCACGATGCGGGTTAAACAGGGCATCTCCCCACCGGGCGGCATCAATCAGGGGATCTTGCCCCTTCCCCCCGACACCGACCACCCGCCCATCGCCGGTGCACCAGCACTGGCCAGCAACATCGGGATTTTGCTTTCTCGCCGTCGCACGTCGCCTGAGGCAGCAACATCCCCGATGTTGTCGCACTTCCCGACGTGTCGGGGAATGCGAGGTCAGGTGGCGTAAGGGGCCGCGAGGGGGCGTTGCGCGTCAACCTCGACCGTCGGGGCGGTGAGACGGTTCCACGAGCCGCGGGTCAGCGCGTCCGTCACCACCTCCAGCACGCACGGCCGGTCGGCGTTCAGCGCCTCGTCCCAGGCCGCGCCGACCAGCTCCGGCCGGTCGACGCGCACCCCGTGCAGGCCGAGCAACCGGGCCCAGCCGGCGTAGGGGACGTCGTCGGTGACCGGCCGGGCCGGATCCAGATGCCGGGCATGACCGGACCGGGTGTTGCACACCAGCACCACCAGGCGCGGATCGGGCCACGCCGGTCGCCGCCGGGCGATGGTGACCAGCTCGGCCAGCCCGTGCGCGCGCATCCCGTCGTCGGCGACCAGGGCGACCACCGGCTGGTCGGGGGCGGCCAGCTTCACGGCGACGGCGTACGGCAACGCACCGCCGGACAACCCGGTCGGACCCATCACGACGCCGCCGCCGGACAACCCGGTCGGACCCACGCCGACGTCGCCGGGTGCGCCCGGGGGGTGCGCGAGGCCGGTCATCGGCAGGGTGCCGTCGACGACCACCGTCGCGGTCGGCGGCAGCCGGGTGGACATCTCGTCGAGCACCAGCCGCGCGGCGAACCCGGTGGCCGGGGACGCGGCCCGCCTCCGGTCGTCCGCCGGCCGGTACGGCAGCACGAGGCCCACCGGGCCGCCACCGCGCGACGCGGCGCGCAGCGCCTCGTCCACCAGCTCCGGCACCCGCACCGGGTCGGCGGCGTACCGGACGCCGTGGCACACCTCGGCGAGCAGTCGCGTCGTGACACCCACCTCGTCGTCCGGGACCGGGCCGGGCTCGGCGACGACGGCGAGCACCGGCAGCCCGGCGCGGCGGGCGGCGTCGAGCCCGGCGAGCAGGCCTGCGGCGGCCACTGCGCCGGCCGCCAGGCAGACGCCCGGCCCGCCGGCGAACCGGGCGTGGCCGGCCGCCATGACAGCGGCGCTGACCGCGTCGCGGGCAGGCACGAACTCCGGGTCGCCACCGGTCGCGTCGAGCGCCTCGACCAGTGCCGCGACCGCCTCCTCCGGGTGACCGAAGACCCGCGGAATCCGCCAGGCCAGCAGCCGGCCGACCACCGCGTCAGCGACGCTCGGGTCAGGCACCGCCCCGTCCCGGGGTGACCTGGTCGACGTAGCGCAGCACCGCGCCCACTCCGTCCACCAGCTGCGGGGCCTCGTCCGGTCCGAGCACGGTCAGCTCGGCGTCGGTGCCCACCAGGGCACGCACCAGCGCCGCGTCGGCCCGGACCCGCTCCGGTTCGGCGACCGTGGCCAGCTGATCCGGCTCGGTGGCGATGTCGGTGGCCGCCGGGCCGATCCAGAGCTGGCCGTCGGCCGACGGGTCGTCGACGATAAGCATCGTGTCGACCTGGTTGCGCTGCAACGCGGCCACCACGGCGTCGAGGCCGGCGCCGACGTCCTCCTGCGTGCCGAAGCGGTCCAGCGCCGCGTTCACCCGCTGGTCGGCCACCTCGGCGATGGTCTGCACGGTCAGGTCGTCCAGCAGGGTCTGGTCGGCACCGCCGGCCCGCGAACCGGCGTCGGTGCGTACCACCATGTCCTGCCAGCGGTCCGGCATCTGGGCGGCGATCATGCCGGTGGCGCGGACGTCGCCGGCCACCACCACCACCTCGGCGCCCACCCGCTCGGCCAGCTCGACGGTCGCGGCGGTGACGTCACCGGCGTTGTGATGCCAGGCCTCCATCGCGGCCCGCTGGTAGCGCGACTGGGACCAGCCGCCGGGCTTGACCCGGCGTAGCTGATAGCTTTCCCGGCCGGCGACGTGCGCCCGCCGGGGCACTCCGCCGGCGCTTACCGACATGGCGTCGGCACCGGTGCGGTCGGCCAGGACCCGCACCCACGCCACCTGCTCGCCGCGCTGCGCCAGCAGCGGCATCACATGCGGCAGCGGGGCGTACGCGGCCAGATCCCGACGCGGCGGGGCGGACAGGTACTCGGAGAGCACCACCTGTCCCCGGGCACCGAACACCGCCAGCCCGTAGTCGCCGGGCATCGGGTCGTGTCCCCGGACCACCCGGTCAATGGCGGCGATCGTCGGCTCGTCCGCCCCCTGCTCGGCCAGTTGCCGTTGCAGGCCACGCCAGCGCAGATCGAGTGCCGCGTGCGCGTCCTCGGTGTCCAGGGAGGCGTCCAGGTACACCGAGCACCACGGGCCTGGACGCTGGTACAGCGGGCGCAGGAAGGACAGCTGCATGCTCGACCCCTTTCCAGCTCGGCCCACCGCTTACCCGCGGCACGGTGCTTGTCACCTGCCGGCAACCGCGTGACCGGTTTTCATTCACGTCGTTCAACTCGGAGGATCGATACGATCTGTAGGCGTAGGCGGACTCTGGGTGGTGAAATGGACGCGACATCGTACTCCCGGCGCAGCCTGCACCCCACCGGGCGGATCCTCACCGCGCAGATCGTGCGCCTGATGGACGGCTACCCCCGGGAGGTGCGGGTGGGGCAGCCGGTGCTGGTGGTGGTGCTCGCCGCGGCCGGCGTGGCGGGCCTGCTGGCCAAGCTGGTGCGGGCCCTGCTCTCGGCCGGTTCCGGGACGGGCCGGCGCAGCTTCAAGGAGCTGAAGAAGGGCCCCGAGTACCTGGTCACCCCGGTTCGCCTGCGCGACGCCGACGGCCGGCTCTACGAGGTGGAGTTGCACGGGCACCTGCCGCAGAGTGCTCTGCATCCGGCCGACCACGTCCAGCTGACCCTGCGCGACCAGGGCGACCCCGACCTGGCACCGAAGATCGAACGGATCGTCAACCTCACCACCGGGCAGTTGCTCCGGCCACGTACGGCCACCATGTGGTCGCATCTGGGGCCCCCGCTGCTGCTTCAGGCGGTGCTGGGCGTGCTGGTCCTCACCACGGTGGCCGCCTGCACGGCGGTGACCTGAGGCGGCCGTGCGACCGTCCGGCAACGCCGACGGCGCGGGTCGACCGCGGGGTGTCGGGGGCCCGGGCCGGCTCGCTCTCAGCCGACCGGGGCGGGCTCCGGGGCCGGCTCGGTGACGTCGAGCATCCCCCGCCGCCGCGCCCAACGCTCGAAGACCACGGTGGCGAACGGCGGCACCGCGCAGGCCAGCGCCACGAACGTGGCCAGCAGGCTCCACCGGTGTACCCGGGCCACCGCCAGCACCAGCACCCCGTAGGCGACGAAGAGCACGCCGTGGATCGGACCGAAGACCTGCACCCCCAGCTCGTTGCCGGGCGGGCCGTACTTGACCACCATCCCGGCCAGCAGGCCAGCCCAGGAGATCGCCTCCGCGATCGCCGCCATCACGAACAGTCGGGTCACCTTGTCACGCACGACGGCCATGCTACGGACCACCCGACCGGTCCCGACTTCCGCAGGTGGCATGGACGTGCGACGTTCGGGGTACCAGCGGTGACAGGGTGGTGACCTATGGGCGAGGAAGTCGGCGTACAGACCTTCAGCCGCCAGGATCGGGCTCGCTACCGGGACAAGGTGCGCCGCTGTCTCGACGTCTTCGCCGAGATGCTGCGCGAGTCCCGGTTCGACGTCGACCGGCCGATGACCGGGTTGGAGATCGAACTCAACCTGGTCGACGCCGAGTCGATGCCGGCGATGCGCAACGCCGACGTGTTGCGGGCCGTGGCCGACCCGAGCTTCCAGACCGAACTCGGCCAGTTCAACGTCGAGATCAACGTCGCGCCGCGGCGGTTGGCCGGCACCGGCACCGCCGAGTTCGAGGAGCACGTACGCGCCGCCCTGAACTCGGCCGATCAGCGGGCCCGCACGGTTGGCGCGCAGCTGGTCATGATCGGCATTCTGCCGACCGTGCTGCCGGAGCACCTGACCGCTGCCACCCTGTCGGCCAATCCCCGTTACGCGCTGCTCAACGAGCAGATCTTCGCGGCCCGGGGTGAGGATCTGCGGATCGCCATCAACGGGGTGGAGCGGCTCGCGGTCACCGCCGACACGATCACGCCGGAGGCGGCGTGCACCAGCACCCAGTTCCACCTTCAGGTCGGTCCCGGCCAGTTCGCCGACTACTGGAACGCCGCCCAGGCCATCGCCGGGATCCAGGTGGCGCTCGGCGCGAACTCGCCGCTGTTCTTCGGCCGGGAACTGTGGCGCGAGACCCGGATCCCACTGTTCCAGCAGGCCACCGACACCCGACCCGAGGAGATCAAGACCCAGGGCGTACGCCCCCGGGTCTGGTTCGGTGAACGCTGGATCACCTCCGTGTTCGACCTTTTCGAGGAGAACGTGCGCTTCTTCCCGGCGCTGCTTCCGGTCTGCGATCCGGAGGACCCGTCCGAGACGCTCGCCGCCGGAGGTGTACCGACCCTGGCCGAGTTGCGGCTGCACAACGGCACCATCTACCGGTGGAACCGGCCGGTCTACGACGTGCTGCGGGGGCGGCCGCACCTGCGGGTGGAGAACCGGGTCCTGCCGGCCGGACCGACCGTGCTGGACACCATCGCCAACGGGGCGTTCTACTTCGGACTGGTCCGGGCGCTCGCCGAGGCCGACCGGCCGCTGTGGTCGCAGATGTCGTTCAGCGCGGCCGAGGAGAACTTCAACACCTGCGCGCGGCACGGCATCGACGCCCACGTCTTCTGGCCCGGGCTGGGCTATCTGCCGGTCGCCGAGTTGGTGCTGCGTCGCCTGCTGCCCCTGGCTCACCACGGTCTGGACCGCTGGGGTGTCGAGCCGGACGAGCGGGACCGGTTGCTCGGCATCATCGAGCAACGCTGCCTCACCGGCCGCAACGGCGCCACCTGGCAGGTGGCGACGCTGCACCGGCTGGAGTCGACCGACCAGCTGGACCGCCCGGACGCGCTGCGTCAGGTGGTCCGGCACTACGTGGAGCTGATGCACAGCAACCGGCCGGTCCACGAGTGGCCGATCCCCTGACCACCTCCCGACACAACGCGTGACGGGTCCGTCACGCCCGCTACCGTGAGTGGGTTTCGTCCGCCGGGTGGAGAGGACCCCGCCGATGTCGCGGTCACCACGTCACGCCATTCCCCTCACCGTCGCCCTGCTCATCGTCAGCCTCCCGCTGCCCGCCACGGCCAGTCCCGGGCTCGCCCAGTCCGCCGCCGCTCCGCGCGCCACCGCCGCCGCGCCGTCCACGTCCACGTTCGTCGTCGCGTCCCACCGGCAGGCAGCCGGTCGCGGCAGTGTCGCCACCACCCCCGGCGAGGTGCGGACCAGTTTGCGCGACAGGGCCACCGGGGCCGCCGTGCGCGGGTGTGTGTCCCTGGTCCCCGTCGACCGCGACCGGCTCACCGTCGTGTTTCTCGGCGAGGTGCAGGACGGCCGGCACGGCGGCTGCACCGGAGTCGACGGTGGCGACGTGCTCGCCAGCAACGTGCCACCCGGCCGCTATCACCTGCTCGCCGAGCCCTACGACAACGCGCAGCACGGCATGCAGTGGGTCGGTCGGTACGGCGGCACCGGCCAGCGGGAGCGCGGCGTGACCATCCACGTGCGTCCGGGCCGGACGGTCACCGCCCCGACGGTCCACTTCGATCCGCCGGGCACGGTCACCGGTCGGGTCACCCGCGCGGCGGACGGCACCCCGGTCTACTTCGGATACGTCCTGCCCCTGCCGGTGGTCCCGCATCCCAAGTACAGCGACTACGGCGTCATCACCGACGACGACGGCCGGTACACGCTCACCGGCCTCGGACCGTACCGCTGGCCGTTGTACTACACCGGTTACGGACTGGCCAGCCAGTGGTCCGGCGGGGTGGCCGACCGCAGGAAGGCCGACACCGTACGGGTCCGGACGGGCACGACAGTCACCAGCAACCAGAAGCTCGTCGCGGGCACCGTGGTCAGCGGCACCATCGCCGTCGACGAGATGCCGAACTACTCCCAGGTGATCGCCTTCCACGCGCGTACCGGCGACGTGACGGGGGTGGTCGATGTCGGTGCCGACTACACGCTGCGGCTGCTGCCGGGGCAGCGGGTGCTGCTGCGGTGCGACTGCGCCCACGTGCCCAGCCGCTGGTTCCCCAACGCCGAGCAGGTGTCCGAGGCGCAACCCCTGCGGATCAGGCATACCCCGGTCACCGCCAACTTCGACCTGACCGGGCCCGCCACGGTCCCGACCCCCTGACGGTCGCCCGGTCCCGGCCAGCGAGCCGTCCGGCGGCGCGGCCGGAACCGGGCCTCATACGAACCCGAGCCAGCGACCGGGTACCGGCCACCAGGACGACCGTCACGGTCACCTGGTGGCCGGTACCCGCCCAAGGGGCCGACTCAGCTCAGCGCCTCGAGGGTGAGCTCGGCGGCCCGGGCGAGCAGGGCGTCGTCGCGCTCGGCGTCGGGCTCAGCCCGGTCGGAGAGCACGGCCAGCACGATCGGTGCCCGGTCCGGCGGCCAGATGACCGCGATGTCGTTGCGGGTGCCGTGGTCGGCCGAGCCGGTCTTGTCACCCACCGCCCAACCGTCCGGCACCCCGGCCCGGATCGTCTTGTCGCCGGTGGTGTTGCGCTTGAGCCAGTCGACCAGCACGGCCCGGTCCTCCGGGTAGAGGACGTCGTCGACCGCGTACGCCCGCAAGGTGGTGGCCAGGGCGCGGGGCGTGCTGGTGTCGCGGCGCTCGCCCGGGACGTACGCGTTCAGTTCGGTCTCCCACCGCACCGGCTCGGTGACCTCGTCGCCGAGGTCGCGCAGTGCCTGCTTGAAGCCAGCGGGGCCGCCGAGCTGCTTGAGCAGCAGGTTCCCGGCGGTGTTGTCGCTGTAGCGCACCGCGGCGTCGGCGACCGCGCGCAGCGACAGGCCGGTGTCGACGTGCCGCTCGGTGATCGGCGAGTAGGTGACCAGGTCGTCGCGGGAGTAGGTGACGACCTGGTCGAGTTCGTCGGTCGAGGTCGCGGCGAGCACCGCACCGGCGGCGAGCGCCTTGAAGGTCGAGGCGTACGCGAAGCGCTCGTCGGCCCGGTGCGTGACGGTGCTGCCGCTGCCGGTGTCGATCGCGTACACGCCGAGCCGGGCGTCGAACTCCCGCTCCAGCGGGGCAAAGTCGACGGCGACCGGCGCAGCGGACGCCGTCGAGGTGGACACCGTCGGCGCCGGCGCGGTCGGGCTGCCCGGTGAGCAACCGGCGAGCAGGCCGAGCGTCAGGGCGGCGGCGAGCGCGACGGCACGGGTGCGGCGGTTGGTACTGGTCACGGCTGGGTCCTTCCCTCGATCAACCGGTCTACCGGACGTCGTCCGGGCGGTCGGCACCCAGATTCGCAGCGCCACCTCATGCTGTCGAAGACACCGGCGAGGGTACCGATGCCGAATCGGCATAGAATGCCGGCGTGGATCTCGTGGCGGCCTGCCAGGCGTTCGTGTCGGTCGGCACCCACGGCAGCTTCACCGTCGGCGCCGCCGTCGCCCGCATCCCCCAGTCGGTGGCGAGCCGACGGGTGGCCGCGCTGGAGCGGCACCTCGGTGGACGGCTGTTCGAGCGCACCTCGCGCAGCGTCACGCTCACCCCGTTCGGGCGGGACATGCTCGCCTCGGCCCGACGAATCGTCGACCTGGCGGAGGCGATGCAGCACGACGCCGAACGAGCCCGGTTGCGCCCGTTCCGGCTGGCCGTGCCGGCGGTCTGCGCACCCCGGTCGCTGGCCCGGCTGGTGGTCGAGGCCCGCCGGCACGACCTGCACCTGGAGCTGCGCCGGGGCGAGCCGGCGGAACGGGCCCGGCTGCGGCAGGGGCACGAGGTGCGGGCCGCGCTTGTCTGCGTACCGCCGGACGAGGCCGCGTGGCGGGTGCCGCTCGGTCTCGCGGGCGGCACCGACCCGGATGTCGAGGTGGTGCGGCTGGAGACGTTGCGTGCCCCGCGCGCGGACCGCCGGTCCCGGCGGCGTCGGGTCTGGATCTCGCCGGAGGACGATGTGCCGCACGTCCGTGACCCGCTGACCCGACTGCGCGACGCCGTCGGGTTGCAGCCGACCCAGGTGGCGGTCGCGGCGTCCATGGTCGACGCCGCCGCCGAGGCGCTCGCCGGCACCGATCTGGTGCTCTGCTCCCCCGCCGAGGCGCACGAACTCGGACTGCACTGGCGGCCCCTCGGCGAGCTCCGGCCGGTCCGCGGCTACCAGGTGACGGCCGGTGTCCGGGAGGACGCCGAGCGGCTGCGCGACGCGTTGGGTGCCGCCGTGGCCCGGTGTCTCGGCGTGACGGAGGCGGCGTGACCGTCGGCCGACTGCTCCGCACCGCCCGGGAGACGCTGCGCGACGCCGGGCTGCGCGGCTGTCTTCTGGTCCGCGACCTCGACTCCGGCGACGAGTTGGGTCTGGACGACGACGCGGTGCTGCCCGTCGCGTCGTTGGTGAAGGTGCCGCTGGCGGTGGCCACCGTGGACCGGATCGTCCGCGGTGAACTCGACGGTGCCGGCGCGGTCACGGTGGCGCCGGGCCGGGTGCGCACGCCCGGTCCCACCGGGTTGAGCCGGTTCCGGCACCCGGCCACCGTGGCGGTCGACGACCTGCTCTACCTCAGCGTCGCGATCAGCGACGAGGTGGCCTCGGACGCACTGTTCGCGTTGACTCCGCCGACGGCGGTCGCCGACGCGCTGCGCCGCTTCGGCGTCGACGGGATCAGCATCCGGCACCACACCCGGGACCTCACCGACACTCCGGCCGAGCGGCTCGCGCCGGAGGTGCACCTCGCGCACTCCCTCGCTGCGTCCGCGGCCACCGCCGGTCAGGGTCATCCCGTCGCCCAGTTGGACGTGGGTCGGGCCAACTCCGGCTCGGCCCGGGCCTTCGTCGAGCTGCTGCACGCGCTGTGGCGTCCGTCGCGGATCCCGACCGCGGTGGCCGCCCGGGTACGCGAGTTGATGGGTGACAACCTGCTGCGTCAGCGGCTCGCCCCGGACTTCAGCTCCGACGCCTCCCGCTGGTCGTCGAAGACCGGCACGCTGCTCAACCTGCGGCACGAGGTCGGCGTGGTGGAACACGCCGACGGGCAGGCGTACGCCGTGGCCGCGCTGAGCGAGTCGACGGTGCCCGCGGCCGTGCAGCCGGAGGCCGAGGCGGCGCTGGCGCAGGTGGCTCGGGACCTGCACGACGCGCTGCGCGCCGCACGACGCTGACCCGGTGAGCAATCGTGACCACCCGGCGACCACCCGACTTGAGATGTAAAACTTTCTAGACATGATGTCAAAGACGCCTTACTCTCATGATGTCAAGGATTCTTTACATCGGGAGTCGTGATGACGCACCAGGAGAAGCGGGCCTGGATCATGCTGGTGGTCAGCGTGGTCGGCTACGCCGTCTACGTGGCCGTGGTCCTCAGTCGGGTCGACGAGGGGCGACTGACCACGACGCCGTACGCCGGCGCTCTGCTCTGGACGGTCGGCGGCGCGATCGCCGCCAGCATGCTCCTCGAGATCGGGATCGGCGTGGTGAACCCACGCGCCTCGCGGGTCAGCGACGTACGCGACCGGGAGATCGGGCGGTTGGGTGACCACGTCGGGCAGGCGTTCGTGGTGATCGGGGCGGTGTCGGCGATGCTTATGGCGCTGGCGCAGTGGCACTGGTTCTGGATCGCCAACGTGATCTACCTCTGCTTCGTGCTGTCGGCCGTGGTCGGCTCGCTGGCGAAGGTGATCGTCTACCGCAGGGGCGTGCCGCAGTGGTGAAGCCGACCCGCGTCACAAACAACATCCGGGCACTGCGGTTCGCCCGCGACGAGATGACCCAGGCCGAGCTGGCCGAACGACTCGGCGTGACCCGGCAGACCGTCATCGCCATCGAGCAGGGCCGCTACTCCCCCTCGCTGGAGATGGCCTTCCGGATCGCCAACGTTCTCGGCGTCCGGCTCGACGACGTGTTCCAGTACCCCGAGGAGGCATCGTGAAAGCCATCGTGCACGACCGCTACGGTCCGCCGTCCGCGCTCCGACTCCGCGACATCGACCGCCCCGGCATCGGCGACCGGGAGGTGCTGGTGCGGGTACACGCCGCCGGTGTCGACCCGGGAGTGTTGATCTTCCTGGCCGGGCGGCCCTACCTGGTACGACTCGCCTCCGGGCTGCGCCGACCCCGGGTGCCGGTACTCGGCCGCGACGTGGCCGGCGTGGTGGCCGAGGTCGGCACCCGGGTGACCCGCTTCCGGCCCGGCGACGAGGTGTACGGCACCTGCCTGCGCGGGTCGTACGCCGAGTTCGCGGCCACCCACGAGCGGCGGCTGGCCGACAAGCCGACCAAGCTGACCTTCGCCCAGGCCGCCGCCGTACCCGTCTCCGGGATGACCGCGCTGCGCGCCGTCCGCGACACCGGCCAGGTGCGGCCAGGCCATCGCGTGCTGGTCATCGGCGCCTCCGGCGGCGTCGGTCACCAGGCCGTGCAGATCGCCAAGGCGTACGGGGCGACGGTCACCGGCGTCTGCGGCCCCACGAAAACCGATTTCGTCCGCTCCCTCGGCGCCGACGACGTGCTCGACCACACCCGCGAGGAGATCGACCGGGACGGCCCGGTCTACGACGTGGTCATCGACACCGGCGGCAACCGTCCGCTGGCGCTGCTGCGACGCGCGCTCACCCCACGCGGAACACTGGCCCTGGTCGGCGGGGACTGGACCCGGGGGCCGCTGCTCGGCGGCTACGGCCGGCAGATGTTCGGGGCGCCGCTGCTGTCGACGGTCGTCGGTCACCGGCTGCGCGCCGTCAGCGCTGGCGAGCGCACCGAGGACCTCGACCGGTTGCGTGACCTCGTCGAATCCGGCGCGCTCACCCCGCAGATCGACCGCAGCTTCCCGCTCGCCGAGACGGCGGACGCGCTGCGCCACTTCACCGACCGGCACCCGGCCGGCAAGGTGGTGGTCACCGTTTCCGACGCGGCCACATAGCCGGTCACAGTCGCCGTGCCGGAGCGCTACCGGAAGAGCGTGGCGCGCCCGGCCCGGCTGCCCACCAGGCGACCCCGGATATCCAGGTCGTTGACCGCGTCCGTGTCACCGAGCCCATGGGCGGTCAGGTCGATGGCGTGCCCGGCCCACCACAGGACGGGTCGTCGGGCACCGGCGGCGGTGTCGGCGCTGCCGAGGACCACCCCCAGGTCGTTCACGGCGGTCGCCCGACTCGTCGCGCCGCCAAGCGTGCCCAGGTCGGTCAGCACCCCGGCGCGCCAGCGGAAGGCCCGGCCGCCGTCCACGCCGACCACATGGCCGAGGTTGTTGATCGCCGTCGCCTGGTCGCCGACGGGGGTGACGACGCCGTCCCGCAGCCGGCCTCCCACGCAGGTGCACGGGTAGTCGTACGGCGGGACGTTGAAGGTGCCCACCACGTCACCCCGGTTGTTGAACCCGGTGGTCAGCTCGTAGAAGTCCTGCCGGCCCAGGTCGGTGATCGCACCTTCCTGCCATACGACCCGGTGCGGTATGTCGGTGACCGGGTTGCTCAGCCCGAGCACCTGCCCCCGGTCGTTGACGGCGACCGCCTCGCTGTAGTCGCCACCGAGGGTGCCCAGGTCGATCATCTGGCCGTTACGCCAGAGCACCGCCCGGGTGATCTGCTCCGGGCCGGTGGAGGTGCCGACCACGTCGCCACGCTCGTTGACGTCGACGGCGCTGGACTCCACGTGCCCCGGCAGCACGCCGAGGTCGGTCATCACCCCGTTGCGCCAGACGAACGCGTGCCGGGAGCCGTCGGCCGTCAGGCTCCAGCCGACGACCGTGCCCCGGTCGTTCGTCGCGGTGGCGGCGCTGGCGGCACCGCCGAGGGTGCCCAGGTCGACGGCGCGGTAGGCGTACGCCGCCGGGGCGGCGGAGGCGGCGGCGGGCAGGACGGTCAGCGCGGACGCGACGAGCACGGACGCGGCCACGGCGGCGGACAGGCGGGTGGGATACCTCAACGGGTCCTCCTCGGGAGCGATGACGGACCGACGCCACCTTCGATCTCATGAACGTTGCGCGATCAGTCGATTACGCAAAGTAGATCGAACATCCGAGAAGGTCACCTCGGTCGATCGGTCATCGAACGGTGGCCGCGCGCTGCCCGCCACCGTTCAAGTGGCCCCAAGACCCCAGGTGCCGTCGACGGCGGACGACCGTCGACGGCGGGCGGCTAGCCGGGCCGGAGTCGGTCGGTCAGTCGACGCCGAACTCCATCGCGGCACGGTCGAGGGCCTCGTCCTCCGCCGACGGGACGCCCCGGGAGGCGATGGCCTCCGCGCCGCCCTCCGGCATCGCGCCGATCAGCCCGGTCGAGGCCGCCTGGGCCGCACCGACCACCCGCTGCGGAGCGCCGCCGACCATGCCCAGGTGCGCGTACTGCTCCAGCTTCGCCCGGGAGTCGGCGATGTCGAGGTTGCGCATGGTGAGCTGACCGATGCGGTCGGCCGGGCCGAAGGCGGAGTCCGTCGTACGCTCCATCGACAGCTTGTCCGGGTGGTAGCTGAAGGCCGGCCCGGTGGTGTCCAGGATCGAGTAGTCCTCGCCCCGACGCAGCCGCAGCGTCACCTCGCCGGTGACGGCGGTGCCGACCCAGCGTTGCAGCGACTCGCGCAGCATCAGCGCCTGCGGGTCCAGCCACCGGCCCTCGTACATCAGCCGGCCCAGTCGGCGACCCTCGTTGTGGTAGTTGGCCAGGGTGTCCTCGTTGTGGATGGCGTTGACCAGCCGCTCGTACGCGGCGTGCAGCAGCGCCATGCCGGGCGCCTCGTAGATGCCCCGGCTCTTGGCCTCGATGATCCGGTTCTCGATCTGGTCGGACATGCCCAGCCCGTGCCGGCCGCCGATGGCGTTGGCCTCCAACACCAGGTCGACCGCGCTGCCGAACTCCTTGCCGTTGATGGTCACCGGCCGGCCCTGGTCGAAGCCGATCGTGACGTCCTCGGTGGGGATCTCCACCGTCGGATCCCAGAACCGGACACCCATGATCGGGTTGACCGTCTCGATGCCGGTGTCGAGGTGTTCGAGGGTCTTGGCCTCGTGGGTGGCACCCCAGATGTTCGCGTCGGTCGAGTACGCCTTCTCGGTGCTGTCCCGGTACGGCAGGCCCCGGGCCAGCAGCCACTCCGACATCTCCTTGCGGCCACCGAGGTCACTGACGAAGTCGGTGTCGAGCCACGGCTTGTAGATGCGCAGCTGCGGGTTGGCCAGCAGGCCGTAGCGGTAGAACCGCTCGATGTCGTTGCCCTTGAAGGTCGAGCCGTCGCCCCAGATCTGCACGTCGTCGGAGATCATCGCCCGCACCAGCAGCGTGCCGGTGACCGCGCGGCCCAGCGGCGTGGTGTTGAAGTACGCCCGCCCGCCTGTGCGGATGTGGAAGGCACCGCAGGTCAGCGCGGCCAGCCCCTCCTCCACCAGGGCCGCCCGGCAGTCGACAAGTCGGGCCACCTCGGCGCCGTAACTGAGCGCCCGGTCTGGCACCGAGGCGATGTCGGGCTCGTCGTACTGGCCGATGTCGGCGGTGTAGGCGCACGGGATGGCGCCCTTGTCGCGCATCCACGCGACCGCGACGGAGGTGTCGAGGCCGCCGGAGAAGGCGATGCCGACACGTTCACCGGTGGGCAGGGAGGTCAGGACCTTGGACACGAGGAAAAGTATGCACTAGGACGCATGGTCATGCAAACGCATCCTCGGGATTTTCCGACGACATCAACCCGCACGCGCCGACCTGGGCGACATCACCGTGGGGCACGCCCACCCACAGCGACCACCGGGCCGCGCGTCGCAGCCGGATGCACCTCGAAGCGGGCAAGCAGAACGAACACACCTTCGGCCTTGCCGACTAATTGGCCCCGACATCGGTCCATCCACCATCATCGGAATTCACCCTCCGTGATGATAAGGAGCGTTTCCGTGACGAGAACCGATCGGCGCACAAGTCATCCCACCGCCGCTGACGAGATCCGACTGCCGTCCGAGCCCCGCGCCACCTCCCTGTTCGTCCCCGGGCAGACCCCACGCCGACGCTGGCTGATCGTCCTGCTCAGCGTGCTGGGAGGCTTCCTGCTCACCGTCGTCTGGTCGGCGGAGTTCGTCGACCAGACCATCGGCGACAACATCGCCAACACCATGCTGGGCCACGACGCCAAGGAGACTCCGCTGAGCGGGGTCGTCGCGGGCGTGATCTTCGCGTTCGTCTCCGGCGTCGCTGGCACCTTCACCGCCTGCAACGTCGCCGCCTTCGGCGCGCTCGCCCCCTTGGCCGGCACCTCCGGCGGCCGGCTGACCCGTTTCCTGGCACCGCTGCGCCCCCTGGGTTGGATGGCCGTCGGCATGATCGCCGTCTCCGCCGCGTACGGCGCGGTCGTCGGGCTTGTCGGAACGTCGATGCCCCAGTTCTCCACCGTCCCCAACACGCCCGGATCGCTGTCGCCGCGCAGCATCCAGTCCATGGTGGTCTTCGGCCTCATCGGGCTGATCATGATCTACCTGGGACTGGCCGCGCTGCGGGTGCTGCCGGATCCGTTCGCCCGGATCTCCCGCCGGTATCCCCACGCTCCCCTGGTCTTCATGGGCGCGCTCATCGCCGGCTTCCTGATCGGACGGCCCTTCGCCCTGTTCCGCCAGATGTTCCGTGACGCCGCGGAGAGCGGGAACCCGCTGTACGGCGCCGCGGCGTTCACTCTCCAGTCGATCGGCAACATCGTCATCATCGCGGTGCTCTTCCTCCTGATGGCCTGGTTCGCCGGCAGCAGGCTCCAGAGCTGGTTCGCCGCCCGCCCGTCCCGGCTGGCGGCCACCATCGCGGTGGCGTTCCTCGTCGCGGGCGCCTTCACCTTCCTCTACTGGGACGTCCGGCTGCTCGCCCGCCGCGAGATCATCCCCTGGTACCCCACCGCACCCTGGTCGTGACCGACGAGATGTCCGCGCGACTGCTCACGCGGCTCGGCGCTCCGGCCCTTGTCGAACTGACCGCGTTCGTCGCGGCAGCGAACCTCGCCGCGCGGATGAACGTCGCGCTCGGCGTCGAATCACAGGAGTTCTCCGCCGCGTGCGGCCTGCCGCCCCTGGCGCAGCCAGCCGGTGCGCACTCGCGGACCTGAACCAGACGGCGCGTACGCCGGGCCACACCTCGGGACTTCCGTCCCTTCGAGTACGGCCACCAGCGTCGTAGCGTCGAGCCGAGGGAGGCCGGACACGGGGAGGACCGACCATGGAGCAGATCAGCGACCGCCGGCTCCACCGGATGAAGCGGTGGATGTACCGGGGCGGCCGGCCCAACTGGTTGGCGCGGATCATGAACCGCGTCTCCGCCTGGCAGTTCTCGGCGGGCTTCCTCGCACCCGGCAACTGGGTCACCCTGGAGGTGACGGGTCGGCACAGTGGCCGAACGGTGTCGTTTCCGCTGGTCGCCGTCGACCACGACGGCCGGCGGTACCTGGTGTCGATGCTCGGCGAGCGGGCTAACTGGGTACGCAACGTACGGGCCGCCGCCGGGCGGGCGGTGCTGCGGCACGGTCGAAACCGACCGGTGCTGCTGGTGGAGGTGCCCGTCGCGCAACGGGCACCGATCCTGCGGCGCTACCTGGACAAGGCCCCAGGGGCGCGGCCGCACGTGCCGGTCCACCGGGGAGCGCCGCTCGCGGAGTTCGCCCGGATCGCCGCCGACCATCCGGTGTTCCAGATACTGCCCCGATCGTAGGGCCGAGGCGCCGACCGGCACACCGGCTGCGCCGCGAGGTGCTCACGCCGGAGTCGACCCCGACGGCAATCAGGTCGCCAACCGGGGACGGGCATGCGATCGTTTCCCGATGCCCCAACCGGTCCTGCGTACCGATCGTCTGCTGCTGGTGCCGCTCGCCGATCGGCACCTCGATCTGGAGGTCCACCTGGACTCCGACCCGGAGGTGCTGCGCTACCTCCACGGCCGGGCCCGCACCAGGGACGAGGTGGTCGGGTCACACGCGAACCGGATGGCCCTGGCCGAGAAGGTGGACGGCCTCGGCTACTGGATGGCGTTCGGCACCGACGGCGGGGCACGCGGCTCGATACTCCCGGCGACCGAGGACGACGGCGAGTTCGTCGGGCTGATGATGCTTCCGCCGACGCACGGCCCCGACCAGCCGGACGACCCCGCCGTCGCCGAGCTGGGTTACCGCCTCCTGCGCCGGCACTGGCGCAAGGGCCTGGCCAGCGAGGCTTCCCGGGAACTGCTGCGGCACGCGTTCGACACGGTCGGCCAGCACCGGGTGATCGCACAGACCATGGCCGTGAACACCGCCTCCCGCCGGGTCATGGAGTCCGTCGGCCTGCGTCACGTCCGCACCTTCTTTCCCACGTGGGACGATCCGCTGCCCGGAACCGAGCACGGCGAGGTCGAGTACGCGATGACCCGCGACGAGTGGCGGGCCGCCCGACCCAGGTGAGCGGCCCGACCGGAGACCGGACAGCGAGGGGCCAGGGCACGACCCGTGCGGACGGACCGAGGGTGGTGCTCGTGGCACCCGTGAGCCGACCGCCCGAGCAGGGCGCACCCGCCCCGGCAGACCGCGTACCCGCCGACTGGAGGCGGCAGTTGCACCGCTAGTGCGGTGACGGCGGCGAGACTCGGTCGGGCCGGCCCGACGATGATGGTCGGCATGCGGGAGACCGTCGCCATCGCGCTGATCACGTCACTGTCCACGCTGACCGCCGCCGGCCTTACCGGGCTGATCACCGCGCTCACCGTGCGTCGGCAGGTCAGCGGCCAACTCACCGCCGCCCGGGAGGAGCGCGACGCGCAGCGTACGCTCCGCAGGAACCAGGCACGGCGGGACACGTACGTCGGTTTCCTGGCCGCCTGCGACCGGGCCTACCGGGCGTTGGACACCGGGTGGGTCGGACCGGAGACCGCACCCGGCGAGGACGCCCCGTACCGGATGCTGCGCGCGCTCGACGAGGCGTACAACCTGGTGTTGCTGGCCGGCCCGGGCCCGGTTGCGGAGGCCGCCGGGCGGACCGTCCGCAGCGTCAACGAGGAGTACGCCCGGCAGCGCCAGCTATCACGGGAGCAGACCGAGGAAGCCACCCCGGTGGCCGTCCAGCACCGTGCCGAGCACCTCGCCGCGCTGCGCTGCCGGACCGAGCGCCGCGACGCGTTCGTCGCTGTCGCGCGCGGAACGCTGGATCCGACCTGACCCGCCGACCGTCATGCGGTGGTTGGGGTGGGGGCGGAGTGGGCGGCGTCCCGTAGCGCGGCTACCGCCATCCGGGCGGCCGGGGTGTGCTCGACCGCGTCGTGCACCACCACGTGGATGGACCGGGTCGGCGTCGGGCGGAGCAGCCGGATGCAGGTCACGCCGTCCGGCAGGTGTGCCGCGCCGAGCGCGGGCAGCACCGTGAGGCCGATGCCGGCGGCGACGAAGGCGAGTGCCGTCCGGTAGTCGTGCGCCTCGACCCGGAAGGCCGGACGGAAACCGGCGGCGGTGCAGGCTTCGAGGAGGTGGGCGCGGCACCAGCCCCGGGCGAAGTCGTTGTCCACCCAGCGCTCGTCGGCGAGGTCGGCCAGGTCCGTCTCCTGCCGGTCGGCGAGGCGGTGCCCGGCCGGAACCACGGCGACGTACGGGTCGTCGAGGAGGTGGTGGGCGGTGAAGCCCGAACCGGGGTCGAAGCCGGTGCCCGCCACGACCACCTGCACGTCGGCGCGCTCCTCCCGGCTGTCCGGGATGTGTTCGCGTAGTTGCAGGTCGAGCCGTACGCCGGGGAGTTCGGTGAGGATGCCCCGCACCACGTGCGGCATCCACGCCGCGCCCACCGACGCGAAGTACGCGATGGACAGGGCGCCGGTGCGGCCGGTGCGCAGGTCCGCGATGAGCGATTCGGCCGCACCGACCCTGGCCAGTACCCGATCGGCTTCCGCGGCGAGGGCGTGCCCGGCGGCCGTGGGCCGCAGCCCTCGTCCGGCTCGGGCGAGCAGGGTGAGGCCGGTCTCACGTTGCAGTGCGGTGAGGTGCTGACTGACGGCGGAGGGGGTGTAGCCGAGGTTGGTGGCGGCGGCCTGGACCGACCCGGACGCCACGACGGAACGGAAGACCCGGAGGCGGTGAACGTCAAGCACCACCCAACGATAAAGCGCGACTAAACTGTTGTGAAGAAAGAGTCGCTGGTGCTGAATCTTCGGGCGGCCGAGAATCACCTCATGAGCAGCCCGTCGATGACCGAGCCCGCCGCCCCGATCCGGGCCGTCCCCGAGCAGACCGACACCGGGTACGCCCGGCTCGCGGAGCGGCCCCGGTCCTGGCCGATCGTCGCCGCCGCCGGCACCACGGTGCTGTTGTGGGCCTCGGCGTTCGTGGGCATCCGCTTCGCCGGGCACGACTACTCCCCCGGCGCCATGGCGCTGGGCCGCATGGTGGCAGCCTCCGCCGCGCTGAGCGTGTTCGTCGCGTTCACCGCCCGGCTACGGCGCGCCCGAGCGCCGCACGCCGCGACCGGTCGGGACGCCCTGCCCCGTGGTGGGACGTTGGGACTCGTCGCGCTCTGGGGCGTGGCCTGGTTCGGCGGGTACAACGTGGCGCTCAACGCCGCCGAGCGGCTGGTCGATGCCGGCACGGCGGCCCTGCTCGTGGCGGTCGCACCCATCCTGGTCGCGGTGGCAGCGGTGCTCGTCCTGGGCGAGCGGCTCACCGGCCGGCTCGGCGTCGGGGTGGCGGTCGCCTTCGTGGGCGTGGCCCTGATCGCGGCCAGTGGCTTCACCGGGCACGCCGACAAGGTCGGCGTCGCGCTGGCGGTGCTCTCCGCCCTGTTGTACGCCTTCGGCGTACTGCTCCAGAAACGCCTCCTGGCGCGGATGGCCGCGCCGACGATGACCTGGCTCGGCGCGCTGGCCGGGACGGCGGCCCTGCTGCCGTTCGCACCCACCCTGCTGGCAGAACTCGCCGCGGCCCCGGTACCGGCCACCATCGGCGTGCTGTTCCTGGGCGTGTTCCCGACCGCGATCGGCTTCCTCACCTGGGGTTACGTGCTGTCCCGCTGGACGGCGGGGCGCACCACCGCCGCCACCTACCTGGTCCCGCCGGTCACCGTCCTGCTGTCCTGGACGCTGCTGGGCGAGGTGCCGGCAGCGCTGGCCCTGCTGGGCGGCGCGCTCTGCCTGACCGGCGTGGTGTTCGCCACGCGCCGCTGACGGGGGTAGCGCCTCGCGCCGCGTGAGGGGCAGCCAACGGTCGGGCGGCGCACGCCGGCCCTGGCCGGCGTGCGCCGCTTCCGACCTGAATGAGCCGCTCAGCTACAGGCGGCGCCGTTGAGGGTGAAGCCAGTGGGTGGGGCGTCGTTGCCGCCATGACTGGCCTGGAAGCCGATGGTGACGGAGGCTCCTGGCGGTATGGACGGGTTGTAGCTGACGTTCGTCGCAGTCACCTGGCCGCTGGTTGGTGAGTACGTGGCGCCCCAGCCAGAGGTGATCGTCTGCCCGGGGGCGAGGACGAATCGCAGCGACCAGCCGTTGACGGCGCTGGTACCGGTATTGGTGATGGTGATGTTGTCGACCAGGCCGTTGTTCCACGCGTTTACCGCATTGGTCACCCGGCACGTGCCCGTCGGCGGTTCGGTGGTCGGGCTCGGGGTGGGCGTCGGGGTCGGGCTGACTGTCGGCGTAGGCGTAGGCGTCGGGGTCGCCGTCGGGGTGGGTGAGGCAGACCCTTCGGTCAGGACGATCGTGGAGATGCTCCGGGCGGGAACGTTCACCGTCGCCTGTCCCCCGCTGACGTTCACCGCCTGCGACTGGGCGCCCGAGGTTCGTGAGGTGACGGTGTACTCGGCCGCCGAGATGTTCTGCGGCACCTGGACGACGGCATCGTTGACCGCGTTGTTCGACCGGTTGAGCAGCACCAGCACGACCTTGCCACGGCCACGGTAGGCGGTGACCTCCAGCCCGGAAGCCCGCGAACTCTTCGACAGGGCCACTCGGCGGTCACCGGGACGGACGTACTTGGCGTACTGGGCGAACGCCTGGCCACGCTTGAGGACGGCGCCCTTCGTGGTCCCGTACTGCGCGTCGCCGTCACCGATGAAGGAGTAGAAGCGGCGGCCGTACCACCAGATGTACGCGCTCCAGTTGGCCTCCATCGACCTGTGCACGGTCCGCATGATGTCGTCGAGGGTCTCGTTCCAGACCGCCGTGTTGCCCGGGTCTCCCCAGATGTTCGAACCGCTGCCGTCGGCCGCGTGCAGATTCCACTCGGTCATCCACTGGTTCTTGCCGTGTTGGGCGGCGAGCGGGTAGGGCGAGAGGTTTCCGCTGTTCTCGGCGTCGTACAGGTGGCCGCCGACGTAGCCGATGTTGTTGCGCGCGGTGGCGTCCTGCAAGGTGGGATCGGAATACTGGCGCGCGAACCGCAGGGACTCGCCGACCATCAGCTGGGTGTCCCTGACCCGGGCACCGTGATCGCGGACGAAGTTCCGCATCTCGCTACCGGTCCAGTCCATCGAGTCGTAGTCGGGGTGCCAGTCCGGCTCATTCTGGACCGAAGTCACGTCGATGGTGACACCCCGGCCCTTCATGAACTGCACGTAGCTGTTCAGGTGCTCCGCATAGTCGTCGTAATAGTCGGTCCGGAGCTTGCCGCCGTTGACCCTGCTGTTGTTCGTCTTGAAGTGGGCGGGCGCGGTCCACGGCGAGGCGAGGATCTTGACGTCGGATCCGTAGGACTTCGCCGTTTGCAGGCTGCTGGCGTACAGACCCCATTCGCTCGACACGGGCGACACCACCGTTCGCACGATCGACAGACCGAGCTGTCCCGGCCCCGTACCGACGAGGGTCTGGGTTTCGCCTGTCGTCCACGGGTCACCGGAACCACCGAAGATCGGAGTCGCGGCCCCGAACCCGTCGATCGTCTGGAAACTCGAAGCGGTGTTGACGGTGATGTCGGGTGTCGCGGCCAGCGAGGGTGGCGCGGTCAGGATTCCCGCCACGGTGACCAGCGAGGTCGCCGCCGCGAGCACGGTGATCACGACGGCCCCGTGCCGCCGGCGTGACGATGGGATGTTGTCAGGATGGGCAAGCCGCATCGAGCTTCCTCTCTAACAGGAACATCTGATCCCGGCCGTTGCCCTCGGCTCAGGTCATCGCTGCCACTCCCACGCGCCGCATCGACGGTCATCTTGCCAGCACGTCCCAACGCACTGCAATCGTTTGCCGCCCGACCGCCACCGCTCCCCCGCCCGCCTCCCAACTCCGCCCGGCCACGCCAGTCGATCAAGAGCTTTGCGTCCTGGCCACGCCGTTCCGGTGACGCAACCCTCTTGGTCGACAGGCTGGCGGCCCTCGCCGCCGAAGCACGGACGTCCGCCGCTCGGCTGCCGGGGCACCCGAAGTGGAATGATGGACCTATCGATCGAGGGCGGTGCCGAGCCGGTCGCGAGGAGTGTCGCGTCGATGAACCTTGACCCTTTGTGGGCCGATCTGACAACGGAGTTGTCGGGCGTCCTCGCGTCGTACCGCTCTCGGGTAGCCGAGTTGGACGTGCAGGAGAAAGCCGACCGCACCCTGCTCACCGAGGCCGACCTCGCGGTCGAAGACATGGTGATCAGCAAGATCCGGGCGGTGGACCCCGAGGCTCGCGTCCTGGCAGAGGAGTCGGGCAGTGGCTCCTGGCGGCCCGGTCGCGACGAGGAACCCGAGCGGATCTGGGTGATCGATCCGATCGACGGCACGGCCGAGTTCGTCGATCCGCGCAGCGTCGAGTTCTGTTCCGTGGTCTGCCTGCTGGAGCGGCGGGAGCCGGTTGCCGCGCTCGTCGTCGCGCCTGAACTGGGAGACGGCGGCACCCCGATCGTGGTGCTCGCCAGGCGAGCCGCCCGGACGATCACGGTCAATGGCAGACCGGCGGCGTACAACAGCGAGCCGGTTCGTGTCGCATCCCTGACCCGCAGCGCCCGATCGGAAGCCCCGCCGCACGAGATCGGCATGGCCGAGGCAGGCTACGCCCTGAAGACGCGGACGACGTCACAGACGCTGGACATGCTGCGTACCGCCCTGGACCTCACTGATCTCGCTACGGATACGCCGCGTTTCGACCTTTTCTACCGCCCTCGGCAGAAGGTCTGGGACGGCCTCGCAGGCTTGTGTCTCGGTGAGATCGTCGGTCTAATGTCCACAGACGTGAATGGGAAACGGCATTTGCCGGTGCCCATGGAAACGCTCGCCCAGCCTGAGCCGACTTTCGCCAGCACTGTGATGGGTCGCCCGGAGGCCGTCAAGTGGTTCGTGGAGCTAGCCCGGGACTCCCCCACCGGAACACCGAAGTCCTCGTAGACGTCACGTCGATCATCAGCGCGGAAGATTTCGTCGTTGCACAGAACCGCGCGACTCGGCCCGACGACCCGTTCGCCCGCCAAGCGTTTGTCGAACTGATCCAATCTCTGATTTTCATGGAACGGGTGTGGGTGGCGCATCCGGTACTCGCCCACCCTTCGGCCGTCGACTTCGGTGCCAGGCCGTACCTCCTCCGGGCGTTGGCCGACGCGGGACTGCTGCATCCTTTGCAACTGACCGACGATGAGATCGATCGGGTGCGCGAGGCCGAGGAAGCGGCGCTGCACGAGTTGCAGAGCTGGCGCGGCAACCAGGTCCTCGGCCAGTTCATCGGGCAAGCTGTCACCTGCGACGATGCCCTGCCTGACTCACGGAACTCGCTGTCGAAGCGCATCCACGGCTGGTGCGCCTTCCAGGCTGCCAACGTACGGGTCGCCGGTCATCACACGGATCGAATCACGACCTCCGACGGGGTCGAGGACGACCCTTTCGGGACCTGGGCACGAGCGGCCTCGATCGTGCTACGTGGCCCGCTGCGGCTGATGGCACCGCCTGGCGAGGAGGTCTACGTCGCGGCGACACTGGCGCGTGGGCTGAAGTATCAGGCGCGTGCGGACGCCACCAGCCTGTCCTATCAGGCCCATCCCGTCCGGCGCGACTTTCTGCTGACCTTCGACCTCTCCACCGAAGGTGCGACGGAAACAGTGGTGCTCGACGTCATCAAGGCCATCCGGGGGATCCACGAGTCCCTCGTAACCGCGGCAGACGACAGCGACACGCATCGCGTACAGCTTCTCGAACTCGAACTTCCGCTGTTGGGCGGCCGTCTCTGGCAGGCCGGCGAGACCGGCCGGCTCGGTGAACGCGACTGGATAGACCTGATCGTCGCCCGGATCGCCGATTACCGGGACAAGGCAGCCGACCTGCGGGCCGCCGTCGCCCGCTGCGTCACTGACGAGGATCATCTCCGCCTCGCACGCGACATCAACGGGGCGAAACGACAGCTCCTGGAACGGCTCGGCCTGCGCCGGGTAGTGCTTTCACCGGTCGAACAGGAGTTGGTCAACGGAGTGGCGTCGGTGACCGAGTCGGTGCCCGGCGTACCCAAGGTCGCCGGCATGTGGATCGGCGCACGGGCGCTCGGCAAACAGGTCTCCGCCACCGGCACCCCGGTGCAGCGTTTCCTCTACAAAGAGTTCTACCGCGCCTGGAAACGCGCCGGTCGCTGACTTGCCCCTTCTGCGCTTGTCGATCATGCAGTTGTGGCACCTGTCATCCTCACGGTTCTTCTCTCTATTGCCACAACTGCCAGATCATCGGAGTAGTGGTGCCTTCTGGCCGGTCAGGGGTGAGGCCGATCAGGGTGGCCAACGGCCACGTCCGCTGACGTCGAGTGAACCTTCGGGCTTGGACTAACCCTCGGCGAGGACCAAGGACCGAGGCCATGATCGATCGATCATGTACGAGGTGACGCACCGGGGCGGGGTGCCGGGCGGAAAGGTACCGCTACACCTCGCTACCGCCCGAACGTAGATCATCGAGGACGGCCCGTTCATAGCAGCGGAATCATGAGTTCGACAGTCGTCAAAAGGAGATTTTCGTAAGGCGAGAAGGATCCAGGTTCAGGATCTTCGCAGCACCGGAGAGCGTCGCCATACACGTACTGTCACCTTCGCGACAGTTCACTTTTACTTGATCACGGGAGCTTGCAAAGTGCCAAGGCGCTAACCCGAATCCACACCCCACTGCACGAAGAAGGAGAAGTTGTGGTCTCCAGCCTTCGACGGTCCGGGCAACGAGCCCTCAATATCCAGTCGGGTCGGGGCGATAGTGATATTGCCGAGCGATACCGCTCCACGAAACAGCTGTCCCAGCGGTCTGTCTTTATAGCATGGGCACTAGTCACGATACTATTCGCCTTTGCGCTCGTTGGCACCCCGCCAGAGATGGGGATGTACACCAAATGGTCAATGCGGATATTTGCCATGATGGGAATCGTCGCCATCCTAGTCTGGTATACCAGACGTCGATACTACTTGCCACAAAGGGATTCACACCGGGAAACGTACATCTGGGATCTCCCCGATCATCAGGTGAACATTTTGCGGCGCAGCGCCGGACAAGCTTTGGCTGCTTCACGCCAGAGCGAGGCCGACGCCGAAAGAGCACGGATTTTTACGTCAGCTATTATCTTCCCAGCCAATGTCCGGCAACGCCTAACCGAACGATATGAACCGGGGCAAAGAACCTTAATCCAGCAAGTTAGTATCGATGTTCAGCTTCACCCAAGAGTTGTGATGAAGCTACTTCATCCTGGCTTGAAGAACGGACAGAATGACCGGAATATTCCCTTGCAAAGATTCGGCGAAGCGTCGCCCAAAGCGAACGAGCAAGAGCACTGGGGGCAAGCATCCGGGCCTGGGAGTCAAGACCACTCGATGATCCTATTTCCTATCCTCGTACCACGCAAGGGCGAACTGGTCGACAATCTTCACGTTCGGGCGGCAGACGGAAGCGAACTCCCCGTTCTTTCATACAGGCAATACCTGCAGCTGGTGGCTCGCTCGCTCAGAACTCTACTCGACATTGCTTATAGCGGCGATATTTCGGAGCAGAGCCGATCGGAGGCGTTTGAGGCAGAGCAACTCGCACTTCGCGCAATCATGCGGCGCACCAAAAAGGAAGCGATTGATCCCAGCAGTACCGAAGTTAATCGCGACCAGTCGGGCGTCAATGCGCTGCGAAACCTCGCAAAAAAGAAAAACGGGGCTACGGTACAAAATCACGCCGCAATTTCTCTCGCTGTGGAGCTGGTCAACAAACTTTCGTCCCATTATGCGGTCGTGGCCGCAATACCTTGTCCACCTGAAGGAAAGTTCGTTATTTCCTACGAAAGAATGATGACCCCCAGCCTAGCACTAGCACCAATCTCGGATGGAATACTTAGCTGGCTAAAAGCTCGCGCCAGATTACTCCTTGGATCCAGGCCGGTTGACTTCACCGTTACGCTGGACAACGCGTGCACGACCCAGAGCTATCACCTCTTCATCGATGCTCAGGACGGCGTGTTCGTTGGGGTGCAGGAATCAGACGATCTAGTTGCATACCTCAATGCTCACTGGCGTTCGAAGCAACAAAAGGCCGAGGAGGACCATGTTCTGGAACCCTCACCCCCGCCCTACTATCGGTTCAGACGCCGTGCAGGCCAGCGCTACGCCCACTTCTACGCCAGGTTCTTCCCCGCGCCCATGTCAGGCCTTGCAAAGGGCGAGAAGATACCTGAGGTAAGATTTCGCTTCTATGAGGTACCACCCGGATCAGTATTCAGGGCAGTCATAACAGCCACGGCAGCGGCACTGTTGATCTGGCTGATCGGTTTCGTTACGTCCCGCAAACCTGACCCCGGCACGGACGTACCAGCTTTCCTACTCGTCTTTCCCGCCGTCGCTGCAGCATGGCTTGGTTTCGACGGACAACCACGACGCCTAATCGAGGGAACCCTTGCCGCCCGAATCTCGTTAGTAGCTACAGTTCTTTGCTCGATCGCCGCCTGCGGGCTATTCATGATCTTCAAGGCAGGGCTTCCGTATCTCCAATGGGAGCTCCCCGTTGGCCTGTCGATTCTAGGTATCACCTCGACAGCCTGGGGTTTGTTGTGCCTGACATCTCTAGCCAATGCCTCAACAGTTATATACGCCTACCTTGCTCGAACCTGGGAATTCATGCATCTATCGAACAGGCCAGATTCGTTTGGAGGCGCAAAAGAGAACATTCATTAACGGCGGTGCTACACTCAGCGTACACACAGTCACTTACTGCAACTTTCTTGACAGTCCCGTTCCCATTGACCCCAAGGCAAGCTTTAATCAACCTTCATAGCATCCACAGCGCCAGGAAGGGGAGGCCGTGTCAGCAGACTCGGAGTATCACGTCTCGTCACACGACTGGCCTGCGGCGGCAAGCGCTAACGATCTTACGTTTGAGCAGGCCAACTCGGTGCTAGAGCTCTTTGATCAATACCACCCGATGGCAGTTCAGGGCCTCTCGACTGTCACCATTCCTTCCTCCTTCAGCTCCGACGAACCGCCGGACCCGCACGCATCGTAGGCAGCTAGATGGCACCCGCAGCACTCCGGCGAGAGGTATCGCTGGGTGTAGTCCGCAGCCAAGCGGGTCCGACCGAGGCCGGACCGAGCAGCGAATACTCTCAGAGGGCGACGATGGCTGCTGTTTCGGGTGGTAGTTCGATGCGGTCGCGCATCACTGTGACGCCGTTACCGGTGGCCAGTAGGACCCGTCGGGCCACCCCGGGCAGGGTCACCCGCTGGGGTTTGCCGGCCACGTTGGCCGCGACCAGGCAGCCACCCCGCCGCATCACCAGGAACTGGTCGCCGTGGCGTAGGTCGAGGGTGTGCAGGCGGGGGTCGGAGAGGTCCGGGCGGGACTTGCGGAGCGCGATCAGGCGACGGTAGAAGTCGTACATCTCGCGGTGTTCGGGTTTGTCCAGTTCGGCCCAGTCGAGACGGGAGCGGAGGAAGGTCTGCGGGTCCTGCGGGTCCGGCACGTCGCCGGGTGGCCAGCCGTGGGCGGCGAACTCCGCACGACGACCGGAGACGACCGCGGCGGCCAGCTCCGGCTCGGGGTGCGACGTGAAGTACTGCCAGGGTGTGGCGGCGGCCCACTCCTCTCCCATGAACAACATCGGCGTGAAGGGTGCCGTCAGCAGCAGCACCGCCCCCACCCGCAGCAGCGCAGGCGAGAGCGAAGCCGAGAGGCGATCACCGACCGCACGGTTGCCGATCTGGTCGTGGTTCTGCAGGTACGCGACGAAGCGGTAACCGGAGACCCGCTGCCGGTCCACCGGCCGCCCGTGGTGCCGCTGCCGGAACGACGACCAGGTGCCGGTGTGGAAGAAGCCGCCGGTGAGCACCTCCACCAGGCATTCCATGGTGCCGAAGTCGCCGTAGTAGCCCTGTCGTTCGCCGGTGAGCAGGGTGTGCAGGGCGTGGTGGGCGTCGTCGTTCCACTGGGCGTGCAGGCCGTGGCCGCCGGCCTCCCGGGGGGTGATCAGCCGGGAGTCGTTCAGGTCGGATTCGGCGATCAGGGACAGCGGGCGGCCCAGGTGTGTCGAGAGGTTCTCGACCTCGGCGGCGATCTCCTCCAGCAGGTGCACGGCGCGGGTGTCGGGCATGGCGTGCACGGCGTCCAGCCGCAGCCCGTCCACGTGGTAGTCGCGCAACCACATGAGCACGCTGTCGATGATGAACCGGCGTACCCCGTCGGAGTGCGGGCCGTCCAGGTTGACGGCCTGGCCCCAGGGGGTGTGCCGCTCCCCCACGTAGGGCGCGAACTTCGGCGCGTAGGCCCCGGAGGGCCCGAAATGGTTGTAGACGACGTCGAGGATCACCCCCAGACCGCGCGCGTGGGCGGCGTCCACGAACCGTTTCAGGCCGTCCGGGCCGCCGTAGGGTTCGTGCGGGGCGTACCAGCAGACGCCGTCGTAGCCCCAGTTGTGTTCGCCGTTGAACGCGTTCACCGGCAACAGCTCGATCAGGTCGACGCCCAGGTCGACCAGGTGGTCGAGTTTGCCGATGGCGGCGTCGAAGGTGCCTTCCGGGGTGAAGGTGCCGACGTGCAGCTCGTAGAGAATGCTGCCGGGCAGTTGCCGGCCGGTCCACGAGCCGTCGGTCCATTCGAACGCCGCATGGTCGTAGATCCTGCTGGGACCGTGCACCCCGGAGGGCTGCCACGCCGACCTCGGGTCGGGCAGCGGCTGATCGTCGTCGTCGAGCAGGAACGCGTAGTCGGTGCCGGCGTCGGGCACCTCGACCCGCCACCAGCCGTCACGGCCGGCCCGCATCTCGTGGTCGGCGGCACCGGGCAGGTGCAGCCGGACCCGTTTCGCCTCGGGTGCCCAGACGGTGAACTCGGTCATGACGCAGCCTCCCGGGTCAGGTGGTGGGCACCAGCAGCGCGACGGGATAGGTGGTCAACAGCTCGGCCAAGCGGACCTGAGAGCCACTGTAGACCCGACCGGTGAACAGGCACGACATCTCTTTAACGGGTAGTGACAGGGTGCTGTCCCGCCAGCCGCCGGCCGCGGCCAGGCGCAGCGGCAGCCGGGTGGCCACGGCGACCGCGCCGCCCCGGTCGAAGGCCACCGCATGCCGGGCCGCCGGGCCGTGCACGATGAGCGGCTGGTAGTCGCCGAACAGCTCCGGGTGGTCGCGGCGCGCCCGCAGGGTCCGCGACACCACGAGCAGCTTCGCCGCGCCGGTCTCGTCCACCGTCGGCTGCCAGCCGGCGTCGAGCCGGGCCAGCAGTTCCCGGCGTACGCCGAAGTCGACCGGGCGGCGGTTGTCGGGGTCGACCAGGGAGTTGTCCCACAGCTCGGTGCCCTGGTAGGTGTCGGGCACCCCGGGCATGGCCAGTTGCACCAGCTTCTGCCCGAGCGAGTTCGACCAGCCGGGCGGGGTGATCTCGGCGGCGAAGGCGGCGAGCTCCGCCGTGACGGCCGGGTCGTCGTACATGGCGTCGACCAGGGCGTGCATGGCGCGCTCGAAGGCCGAGTCGGGCTCCGTCCAACTGGTCGAGGCCGCCGCCTCCCGGGCGGCTTTCTCCGCGTACGCGTGCAGGCGCTCGCGCTCGACGGGCCAGGCGCCGACGGCGGTCTGCCACAGCAGGTGCGCCAGGGCGGCGTCGGGCAGTGGCACCGCGGCCATCAGGCGGGTGACCAGTTCGGCCCAGCGCTGCGGCAGCTCGGCGAGGACGGCGAGGCGGGCGCGGACGTCCTCGCCCCGTTTCGTGTCGTGGGTCGACAGGGTGGTCATGCTGGCCGGCCAGCGCTCGTGGCGGGCGGCGGCGAAGCGGTGGAACCGGCCGGGCCGGGTGCCGAAGTGGGTGGGGCTGCCGCCGACCTCGTTGAGCGCGATGAACCGGCTCCACCGGTAGTAGGCGGTGTCCTCGACGCCCTTGGCCATCACCGCGCCGGTGAACTGCGGGAAGCGGCGGGCCAGCTCGTCGTCGGGGTCGCGTAGCCGGCGGGTGACCGCGTCCAACGCGCCGGTCAGGTCGGTGCGGCGGCGGCCGGCCTCGGCGCGGGCGTTGGCCAGGTGCCGGGCCCCGTCGGGCGGGTAGCCGCGGTAGACGGCGAAGGCGGCGGCGAGTTCGGCCAGGGCGGCGCGGGCCGCCTCGGGTGCCACGTCGGGGGCGAGCGCGGCCAGCCGGGTCAGCTCGGCGGCCAGCAGGCGGGTGGCGGCACCGAGTTTCGTGTCGTGGGTCAGGTCGGCCCACGAGGTGGCCCGGCCGGCGAGCCGGGTGTCCAGGGCGGTGAAGTCGGCCTCGGCGTCGCCGTCGACGAAGAGCCCGCCGACGGCGCCCAGTGCGTCGTAGCCGGTGGTGCCGTCGACCGGCCAGGCCGGCAGTTCCTCGCCGTACTCCAGGATCTTCTCCACGATCAGCCAGACGTCACCGGCGGCGGCGCGCAACCGGGACAGGTAGCCGGCGGGGTCGCGCAGCCCGTCGGGGTGGTCGACCCGGATGCCGTCGACCTCGCCGGCCGCCGCCCAGGCCAGGATCAGCTCGTGGGTGGCGGCGAAGACGTCCGGATCCTCCACCCGCAGCCCGGCCAGGCTGGAGACGGCGAAGAACCGGCGGTACGTCAGTTCGGCGTCGCCGCGTCGCCAGGACACCAGCTCGTAGTGCTGCCGGTCGTGCACCTCCCGGGCGCTGCCGTCGCCGGTGCCGTCGGCGATCGGGAAGCGGTGCTCGTGGTAGCGCAGTTCCCCGTCGGCGAGCTTGAGGTCGTCGAGCGCGTCGGGGGTGTCGGCGAGGATCGGCAGCAACAGCCGACCCCGCTGCCAGTCGATGTCGAACCAGCCGGCGTACGCCGAGTCCCGCCCCCGGCGCAGCACGTCCCACCAGGCCGGGTTGGCCGCCGGCACGGCCACCCCGGCGTGGTTGGGGACGATGTCCACGACCAGGCCGAGGCCGGCGTCCCGCAGCGCCCGCAGCAGCCGCTGCCGACCGGCCTCGCCGCCGATCTCCGGGTTGACCTGCCGGTGGTCGACCACGTCGTAGCCGTGTGCGCTGCCCGGGGCGGCGGCCAGCAGCGGCGCGCTGTAGAGGTGGGTGACGCCGAGGTCGGCGAGGTAGCCGGCGAGGCCGGCGGCGGCGTCCAGGTCGAAGCCGGGGCGCACCTGCACCCGGTAGGTGGCGACGACAGGCTTCGCGGGCATGTCAGGCCATCCTCTCCAGCACCACCAGGGAACGGTCCGGTACGCAGAGCGTGCCGCCGGCCTCCACCGTGGTGCCCTTGTCCTGGTCCGGTTCGGCGGTGCTGATCACCAGTTCCCAGCGCTGGCCGAACTCGGCCGGCGGGAAGGTGAAGTCCAACGGCGCGTCGTGGGCGTTGAAGCAGAGCCAGAACGAGTCGTCGTGGTGGCGTTGGCCGTACTGGCCGCGTTCGCGGATGCCCTCACCGTTGACGAAGAGCGCCACCGAGCGACCGAAGTCGTTACCCCAGTCCTCGCCGGTCATCTCCCGCCCGTCGGGGGTGTACCAGGCCAGGTCGGGCAGCGGCTCGTCGATTTCGCGGCCGTGCACCGGCAGGCCGCTGAAGAACCGGCGACGCTGGAACACCTGGTGCTGGCGGCGGAACTCGACCAGCCGGCGGGTGAAGTCGAGCAACTCGGTGTCGGCGTTTTCCCAGTCGATCCAGGCCAGTTCGCTGTCCTGGCAGTAGGCGTTGTTGTTGCCCCGCTGGGTGCGACCCAACTCGTCGCCGTGGCCGATCATCGGTACGCCCTGTGAGAGCAGCAGGGTGGCGATGAAGTTGCGGCGCTGCCGGGCACGCAGGGCGCGTACGCCGGGGTCGTCGGTGTCGCCCTCTACGCCGCAGTTCCAGGAGCGGTTGTGGCTCTCGCCGTCGCGGTTGTCCTCGCCGTTGGCCTCGTTGTGCTTGTCGTTGTACGACACCAGGTCGTTGAGGGTGAACCCGTCGTGGCAGGTGACGAAGTTGATGCTGTGGAAGGGGCGGCGGCCGTCGTCCTGGTAGAGGTCGGCGGAGCCGGAGATGCGGGAGGCGAACTCGGCGAGGGTGGCCGGCTCACCGCGCCAGAAGTCGCGGACCGTGTCCCGGTACTTGCCGTTCCACTCGGTCCACTGCGGCGGGAAGTTGCCGACCTGGTAGCCGCCGGGGCCGACGTCCCACGGTTCGGCGATCAGCTTCACCCGGCTGACCACCGGGTCCTGCTGCACCACCTCGAAGAAGGTGGAGAGCCGGTCCACCTCGTAGAACTCGCGGGCCAGGGTGGCGGCCAGGTCGAAGCGGAAGCCGTCGACGTGCATCTCGGTCACCCAGTACCGCAACGAATCCATGATCAGTTGCAGGGAGTGGGGACTGCGGACGTTGAGGCTGTTGCCGGTGCCGGTGTAGTCCACGTAGTAGCGTCGGTCATCCTCGGACAGCCGGTAGTAGCTGGGGTTGTCGACCCCCTTGAAGCTCAGCGTGGGGCCCAGGTGGTTGCCCTCGGCGGTGTGGTTGTAGACCACGTCGAGGATCACCTCGATACCGGCGGCGTGCAGCGCCTTGACCATGCCCCGGAACTCCTGCACCTGCTGGCCGAGGTGCCCCAGGGCCGAGTACGCGTGGTGCGGGGCGAAGAAGCCGATTGTGTTGTAACCCCAGTAGTTGCGCAGCCCCAGGTCGGTCAGGCGGTGATCGTTGACGAACTGGTGCACCGGCATCAGTTCGATGGCGGTGATGCCGAGCCGGGTCAGGTGCTCGATCATCGGGGGCGAGGCGATGCCGGCGTACGTGCCGCGCAGCTCCTCGGGGATGCCGGGCAGCCGCATGGTGAGGCCACGGACGTGGGCCTCGTAGATGACCGAGTGGTGGTAGGGGATGCGCGGCGGCGCGTCGTTGCCCCAGTCGAAGTACGGGTTCACCACCACCGACTTCGGCATGAACGGCGCCGAGTCGTCGGTGTTGATCCGCTCGGGCTCACCGTGGGTGTAGTCGTAGACCGTCGGATCCCACCGCACGTCACCGTCGATGGCCTTGGCGTACGGGTCGATGAGCAGCTTGGCCGGGTTGCAGCGCAGCCCGTTCGCCGGGTCGTACGGGCCGTGCACCCGGTAGCCGTACCGCTGGCCCGGCCCGATGCCCGGGATGTACGCGTGCCAGACGTACGCGTCGACCTCCCGCAGCTCGACCCGGCGCTCGTGGCCCACGTCCCACTCGTCGAAGAGGCAGAGTTCGATCTTCTCCGCCACCTCGGAGAAGATCGCGAAGTTGGTGCCCATCCCGTCGTAGGTGGCGCCGAGGGGATACCGCTCGCCCGGCCAGACCTGCATGTCGCTCCTTCGGCCCACATGTCATGAGCGCGCCCGCACCATGAGCGCACCCGCCGGGGCCGCCCGGTGATGCGCGCGGCGGTAATGCCCCGCACGGTCCACCGCCAATCCATCCGATCGGGTGAATGCCCGGTATCCGCCCGACTGAGCCGAGATGAACCCTGCGGTGTCGTCGGTCACTGACGCCCTCTTCGAGATGCGGGATCGGCCGTCATGACGTTTCCTTGTTCGCGGGCGCGTTGTCCGCGCGCCTACCAGATCCTCGCACCGCCGGCGCGTTCACGCGTGTCCGAAACCCAACCCTGCCCGCTCGCCGCCACCGACGTCGGCGCGTTCCTCCCTGCACGGATGGAGACTGATGTGACCACCCTGCGGGTCGGCGGACGTACCGCCACCGCTCCGGACCGCGTCCACCGCCCCACGCTCACCTCGCGACCCCAGGTCCCAGCGCAGTCCGGCCCCGCCGCCGGGTCGCAGGCCCGCCGCATCCTGATGCTGTCGTGGGAGTACCCGCCGGTGCTCGTCGGCGGTCTCGGTCGGCACGTGCACGCGCTGTCGGTGGCCCTGGCCGCCGCCGGACACGAGGTCACGGTCGTCACCCGCCACGCCGACGGCGCCCCGCTGGAGGAGTACGTCGACGGGGTGCGCGTCGTGCGCGCCGCCGAGGACCCGGTGACCTTCCCGCTGGCCACCGGCTCGCTGCTGGCCTGGACGATGGCGTTCAACCACACCCTGACCCGGGCCGCGCTGCGCGCCGCCGCCACCGGCGGCTACGACGTGATCCACGCCCACGACTGGCTAGTCGCGCACACCGCGATGACCCTGCGCGACCACCTCGACCTCCCCCTCGTCACCACCATCCACGCCACCGAGGCCGGCCGACACCAGGGCTGGCTGCCCGAGGAGATGAACCGCACCATCCACGGTGTCGAACACTGGCTGGGCGGCGAGTCGAACCGGGTCATCGTCTGCTCCGGTTACATGCGCGACGAGGTGACCGGCCTGTTCGGCGTGCCGACCGGCCGGGTCGACGTGGTGCCCAACGGGGTCGAGCCGCACCGCTGGCGGGTCTCCGCCGCCGCCGTGGCGAAGGCGCGTGCCCGGTTCGCCGGGGACGGCCCGCTTGTCACCTTCGCCGGCCGGCTGGTGTACGAGAAGGGCGTGCAGCACCTGATCGCCGGGCTGCCCCGGCTGCGGGAGCGGCACCCGGGGCTGCGTGCGGTGATCGTCGGCGACGGGCCGTACCGGGGTGAACTGGAGGCCCACGTGCACCGGCTCGGCCTTGCCGGCACCGTCAGCCTGCCCGGTTTCCTCGGCGGCACCGACCTGCCCGCGGTGATGGCCGCCTCGGACTGCTTCGCGGTGCCCAGCATCTACGAGCCGTTCGGCATGGTCGCCCTGGAGGGCGCCGCCGCCGGTGCGCCGCTGGCGGTCGCCGAGACCGGTGGGCTGGCCGAGATCGTCGAGCCGGGCGTCACCGGCGTGACCTTCCGGCCGCACGATCCGGACGCGCTGACCGACGCGGTGCACACCCTGCTCGCCGACGCCGAACGCGCCCGGACGCTGGCCCGCCGGGCCCGCGTCATGGTGCACGAGCAGTACGGCTGGGCGGCCATCGCCAGCCGCACCGCCTCCACGTACGCCTCGGCGATCGCCCAGGCACCGGCGTTCACCGCCGAACGCGCGGCCCGGCAGATGGCGTACGGGCGGGCGCTCCCGGCGATCCCCGCGGGCAACCTGCTCGCCGCCGCCGGCCTGCGCTGACCGCTGCGTCCGTCGACGCGCTTGCATCGCGCTCGCAGTCGGCCCGACCTGGTCCTCGGCCGGGTCGGGCCGCCGACCCGACCGGGGGTCGAGCGGCGCCTGACCGGGGTGGCGGCTATCGGGGCCCGAGACCGGTCCTGCCGTCGAGCAGCTCACGCGCCGCGTCGAGATGACCCGCGTGTCGTGCGGTCTCCTCGATCATGTGCAGGACGACGCGCCGCAGGTCGGTGACCTCGTCTGCGAGCGGACCGGGGTGCCGCTCGCGTACCGGGGCGGACAGCGGCGTGGCGGCGAGGACGGCGTCGGACCGCTCGCACTGGGCGCGGTAGAACTCCCGCACCACCGACGGCGGTCGGGGCGTGGTCAGCGGCGCGTGGTCGTCGTCGGGCCAGACCAGCGGGACGGCCGAGCCGAACATGATCTCCTGGAACCAGTGCCGCTCGGCGTAGCCGAGGTGCTCCACCAGGCCCAGCGGCGTCCACCCGGAGGGCAGCACGGCGGTGGTCAGGGCCGTCACGTCGAGCCCGTCAATGATCGCGAGGACGCTTGCCCGCTGCGCCTTCAGGAACATCGACAGTGCGCTCTTCTCCTCGTCAACCATGCCGTGCCTCCCCTCTCTTGCCAGCCGGTGGCCCCTGCGGGACGTGTCGCCCAGATCGACTCCAGCGAATGCCGGACGGTAGCAATCCCGACCGACAGCACTCGCTCACGACCGCCGTCGACAAACCCCTAGTCGAGCAGCCAGTGGTGCAGTTGCGTGCCGTACGGGGTCAGCGCGAGGACCGCTGTCGCGCACCACAGGGTCGTGCTGACCGCGAGCCAGCGGAAGGTCGACCGATCGCCGACCCGCCAGGTGCGGACGAGGGACACCAGCCCGAGGAGCACGGCCACCGCGGCGAGCGGATGGACGAACATCGCCACCACGCGGCTGAGTTCGAAGACCCAGAGCAGTGGATTCCACGCCGAGTCGGGGCCGACCGGCGGAAGGGAGTCCTTCGGATCGCCCAACCGCTCCACCCCCGGGCTCAGCAGCGCCGGCAGGTCGTCGACGCGCAGCGCGGCCGCGAGCAGCACACCGAGACTGCCGATCAGCGCGGCGGCCAGCATCAGCAGTTGGGCCGTCAGCACCACGCGCCCACCGAGCGAGATTGGTCGGACCCGCACCTGCTGACTCATGGGCGGCACCGTACCGCTCACCCGGTGGGTACGGCTGCCCCGCACCCGACGGGGCCGCCGGCCGGCAGGGCGACTGGCAGCATGGTGGACATGACGGGGATGGATGGTGGCGAAGTCGACCAGGCGGTGACCGAGATGGTGCGGACGCTCACGCCGCACGTGTCGCGGGACTGGCGTGAGCACCGGGCGGGCACGCTGGAGTGGAGTTGCTGGACGACGGCAGTCCACGTCGCCCACGACCTGCTGGCGTACGCGGGTCAGGTCGCAGCCCGCCCGACCGACGCGTACCTGCCGTTCGACCTGGTCGTCCGGGACGACGCCGCGCCGCGCGATGTCCTCGCCGTGGTCACCGCCTGCGGGCGGCTGTTGAGCGACGCGGTCGGCGCTGCGGATCCGGCCACCCGTGGCTGGCACTGGGGGGCGACCGACCCGGGTGGCTTCGCCGCACTCGGGGTCAACGAGACGCTCGTGCACACCTGGGACATCACCCAGGGGCTCGGCATCGACTGGCGGCCGCCGGCGGAGCTGTGCGCGGCGGTGCTCGCCCGGCTCTTTCCACAGGCCCCAGCCGGGGATCCGGTCGATGTGCTGCTCTGGTGCACCGGCCGGGCCGAGCTGGCCGGCCATCCCCGGGTGACGTCCTGGGTGCTGAAGGCCGCCGTCGACTGACCCGGGACACCGGCGTGGCCCGCGGTCCGGTCGACCTGGTGCTGCTCGACATGACCCTGCCCCGCAGAACCGTGCCTGGCACGACGACGGCCGCCGTACCCGTGATCCGGGTGCGGCGGCCGTCGTCGTGAGGGCTGCGTCGGGTTGCTCGCGGTCAGCGCTGCTCGACGGGGAGGTAGTTCCGCTCGGCGGCACCGGTGTAGACCTGCCGCGGGCGGCCGATCTTGGTCTCCGGGTCGTTGATCATCTCGCGCCACTGGGCGATCCAGCCCGGCAGCCGGCCCAGGGCGAACAGCACGGTGAACATCTTCGTCGGGAAACCCATGGCCTTGTAGATCAGGCCGGTGTAGAAGTCGACGTTCGGGTAGAGCTTGCGCGAGACGAAGAAGTCGTCGGCGAGGGCGATCTCCTCCAGCTGCATCGCGATGTCCAGCAGCGGATCCGGCTTGGCCATCCGGCCGAGCACGTCCTGCGCCGCCTTCTTCACGATCGCGGCCCGCGGGTCGTAGTTCTTGTAGACCCGGTGCCCGAAGCCCATCAGCTTGACGCCGTCCTGGCGGTCCTTCACCTTGCGGACGAACGACTGCACGTCGCCGCCGTCGGCCTGGATCCGCTCCAGCATCTCCAGCACCGCCTGGTTGGCGCCGCCGTGCAGCGGGCCGAACAGGGCGTTGACGCCGGCCGAGACCGAGGCGAACAGGTTGGCGTTGCTGGAGCCCACCAGCCGCACCGTCGAGGTGGAGCAGTTCTGCTCGTGGTCGGCGTGCAGCACGAAGAGCATGTCCAGCACCCGGGCGATCACCGGGTCGACCTCGTACGGTTCCGCCGGCACGCCGAACGTCATCCGCAGGAAGTTCTCCACGTAACCCAGGGAGTTCTCCGGGTACAGCAGCGGCTGCCCGATCGCCTTCTTGTACGCGTACGAGGCGATGGTGGGCACCTTCGCCATCAGCCGGACCGTGGACATCTCCACGTGCTCGGCGTCGAACGGGTCGAGGCTGTCCTGGTAGAAGGTGGAGATGGCGCTGACGGCCGAGGAGAGCACCGCCATCGGGTGGGCCTCCCGGGGGAAGCCGTCGAAGAAGCGCCGCATCTCCTCGTGTAGCAACGAGTGCCGGCGGATCCGCTCGGTGAACTCGGTCAGCTCCTGGGTGGTCGGCAGCTCACCGTAGATCAGCAGGTAGGAGACCTCCAGGAAGGAGCTCTTCCCGGCCAGCTGTTCAATGGGGTAGCCACGGTAACGCAGGATGCCCGCATCACCGTCGATGTAGGTGATCGCGGACGAACAGGCGGCGGTGTTGACGAACCCCGGGTCGTACGTCGTCAGCCCGGTTTCCTTCAGCAGCTTGCCCACACCGATCCCGGCGGGGCCCTCGACCGCGGAATGTACCGGCATCGACAGCTGCCCGCCGGGGTGATCGAGCTTGACTTCCGTCATGTGGTTCCTCGCTTCGCCGGCAGATCTACGTTGAATTGCCTTCGCTTCTACCGTAATTGCGGTTGCGGCAACACCGCCGCTCGTGGTTCGGCGGTGAGGCATGCGTCACCCGATTCCCGACCGAAGCGCGGGGAAACCCCGACGACCGGGACGGACAGGTACGAAAGTCATACGTAGCGTGCAACCAGGCGACGTGAGTGAGAGCGCGAGCGAGGACCGGTAGCCGCTGAACCGTCGGCCGGCCCGACCGGTCAGGAGACCGACAGCTGACGCAGGCGGCCGTCGTGTCCGACCAGGTAGAGGTCGAGGCGGTTGGCGCCGGCCCGGAAGAGCCGATCGTCGGCGAGCAACGCCGCGAAGCGCCGGCCGCCCGGATCCGGGGCGACCACCGGGACCACCGTCGCGACGGTGCCGTTGACGGCCACCGCCAGTTCGGTGCCGTCGGGGACGTCGTCGTCGACGGTGCCCCAGATCATGCCGGGCAGCACGCCCTCGTCGGGATCGACGGCGCGGAAGGCACCCAGTCCACCGACCCGGGCGCTGCCGGCGGCCGGTACCGCGCCCACGGCGGTACCGACCAGCCGATGCGGTGCTGCCGGTGGCGGCGCGGCCGGCACTCCGCCGCTGATCGGCATCGGTTGGGACGGCCGGTCGTAGAAGACCTTGCCCGCGTCGGTGCGGGGTGCCTGCCGGGCGGAACGGCCGTCGACCCGCCAGGGCAACCGGATGGCGGCCTCGTCGGCGATCGTCGGCAGCAGGTCGACGTGTTGCCAGTTGCGGTCGTCGACCCGCCCGCTGCGCTGGCCGGGTGTCTTGACGAAGAGCGGCACCCAGGCCACCTCGTCGGCGGCGGCCCGGATCGCGTCCTCGCCGCGTCCCTGCACACCCTTGGTGAAACTGACCCCGTGGTCGGCGGTGACCACCACGAGCGCCTCGTCCCACAGTCCGCCGGCGCGCAGCGTACGCACGGTTTCGCCGATCAGCCGGTCGGTGTAGCCGAGTTGGGCGAGGTGCCGGGCACGGGCCAGGTCCACCCAGCCGTCACCCTCGTTGGGAAAGTCCTCCGGGGCCTCGTACCGTGCCCCGGACGGCAGGAACGCCCACGGCGAGTGCGGCATCAGCAGGTGCAGGAAGTGCAGTGTCGGTCGGGCCGACGGGGTCAGGCCGTTGAGGAAGCTGGTGAACCGGGCCGGCTGGTTGACGTTGAGGCTGTCCCAGCGGAACTTCGGGTCGGTCGGCACCGGCTCGGCGGCGTCGATACCGGCCTCCTCGGCGGTGCGCTCGCGGTAGGAGTCCTCCGGGTCGATCCGACTGTCGTGCGGCGCGGTCACCTGGCGCAGCAGCTCTCCCGTCTCGCGGACCAGCACGCCGATCCCCTGTTCCGGGGTGACCGGCCGCTCGCAGCGGCTCGGTGGGCAGAGCCGGGTGATGCTCTCCTCGGCGCGGATGTCGTACAGCCCACCGAAGGCGGTGAAGAGGTTGTCCGGGTAGTGCGAGTAGTGCGGGGCGAACGGCTCCGCCGGGTAGCGGCCGGTAAGCATCGCCGGCAGCGCGTACGGGGTCCATCCGCTGACCCCGGTCGCGTTGCGGTACCAGGTCGAGGCGGCGGCCAGCTCGGCGAAGTGCGGGAACCGGGTCGCGTCGACGCCACCGGCGGCGTCGAGCAGGGAGACCAGCGGAAGCTCGTCGAGGATCAGCATGACCACCGGCGGGTGCCGGTTGCCGGTCGCCGTGCCCGCCACGCCGCCGTCGCCGAGCGGCAGCACCACCGGCCCGGTCGGCGAGGCGAACACGAACAGCGCGACGAAGACCAGCGGGCCGACGGCCGCCAGGCGCAGCACCCGGCCGAGGGTCGCCCAACGCCGGTGGACGACGGCTGCGGCGGCACCGACGGCCAGAGCCACAAGTAGCAGCGGTACGCCCCGCAGCGGTGTGGTGTGCCGGCCCACCTGCACCGCCAGTGCGGCGACCAGCAGCCCGAGCAGCAGGCTGTGGGTCACCGTCCGCGCCGCGGCTCCGGCCAGGCCGGCGAGCAGGCCCAGCAGCCCGAGCGCCACCGTCGGCAGCACCGCGACCAGGGCCACCAGCAGCAGGATCTCGCCCCGGTCGGCCCGGTGGAACAGGAAGAAGTCCGGGCTGCGGCCCAGGATGTCCAGCAGCGGCTGGGTGATCACCAGCCCGACCAGCGCGGTGACCTCCAGCAGCCGCCGGCCCTCGGCCCGCCAGCCGCCCCAACCCCACCACCGGCGACGTACCGTCTCCCCGGTCGTACCGGTGGTGGTGGATCCCTCCGGCACCGGATCGTCGCCGGTCGCGGCACCCGAGCGTGCGGCACCGGGTCCGCGCGCGCCGGCCTCGGTGGTGGAGCGGTCGGTCACGGAAGCGCCAGTCGGTACAGGGTTCGGGTACCCGAGGGCAGCTCCAGCCGGTCCTCGACGGTGCCGTGGCCGGCGAGCAGGGCCTCGAAGGCGTCCCGCCGGTAGTCGGGGAAGATGCCGTCGGGCTTGTTGGCCAGCAGCCGGGCGGCCATCGGGTCGTCCGGGTGGACGAACTCGACCACGAGCCGGCCGCCGGGTGCGACGAGCCCGGCGAGGCAGGCCACCACCTCCGGCAGCGGCACGTTGCGTCCGATCGCCAGATGGTGCACCAGGGCCAGCGCGAGCACGGTGTCCGCGTTGGCCCGGGCGGCGAACGAGGCCCGCTCGATGCCGCGCCAGCCACCGCCGGGGGACGGGTCGGCCAGATCCATCACCAGCGGCAGCACGTGCCGTTCACCTTCGCCCCGCAGGGTGCGGTACAGCCGGTCGACCACCGCCGGGTCCTGCTCGACGGCGACCACGTAGTCGGCGTGCCGGGCGGCGAGACGGGCATACCGTCCGTCGTTGGCGCCCAGGTCGAGCACGAGCCGGCGCCGACCGGTGGCGCTCAGCGCGGCGACCACGAAGCGCTCCTTGCCCGCCCGGTCGTCGCCGGAGTAGCCGCAGGTGTGCTGGTAGTCGACCCAGTGGGTGGCCGGCGGCTGATGGTCCAGGCGGCGGACGAGCTTCTCCAGCCCCCGCGCGGTGGCCACGGCCAGCTCACGGGTGTACCCGGCGTCACGCAACTGGGCGCGTACGTCGGCGGTGCTGGTGGCGGCGCTGCGACGCTGCACTGAGCCGTGCAGGTGGACGTGGGTGAGCACCCCGGGCAGCAGCCGACGGGTGCCCCGGAACAGTGGGCCCATCTGCTCCGGCTCGATGCCGTCGACCTGGGCCCGCAGCCAGGGCTGGAAGGCCAGCCCCAGGTGGGCGTTGAGCATCAGCGGGTAGAGCAGCGTCTGGCAGAACTGCCGGTAGCCGGCCCAGGGTTCGCCGTCGCGCAGCGGTGTGAAGGAACCGACGTCGATGAAGACCGGCTCGGTGCCGCGCCACTGAAGGTTGTACGCCGAGCCGTCCTTCGTGGTGAAGCCCGCCGGCAGGGCGGCTCGGAGGATCTCCAGGTGCAGCAGCGCGGCGTCGCGCAGCATGGCGAAGGACCATTCGTACGGGTGTGAGACGAACGGGACGCGCTCGTGCCGCAGCACCGTCGCCCAGCCCGACGACGCCGAACCTTTCGGCAGTTTCCGCAACGGCGACTCCGCCGGCAGTTCCTCGGTGCCGCAGACCTTGCCGGCGGCGAGCAGTGGTGGGAAGAAACTGCTGGCGACGAGGGCGCGCCAGTCGGCGGCGGCGGTCCGGTCGAGCGCGCGCAGCACGTCGTCGCCGGCGTGGAACACCCGGTTGGCCGGGTCGCGGAAGGAACCGGGCTCTGGTCGAGGGTCGACGTCGAGGGGGGCCGGTCGCGGCGACCGGCCCAGGTCTGGGATCACCATCGGCTCGGGTCAGCTCTGGTCGGTGGGCTGACGGCGGAACCGGTTGACGAGCCTGCGCCAGTAGAGCTTGGCTGCCACCGCGACCCCGGCGATCCCGCCGACCACCGCCTGCACGATCAGGCTGCCGGATCCCGCGTCCAGGTAGGCCAGGTGGTTCACCGACCGCTCCTTCCCTCTGCCGTCACGACACCGACACCAACCGCCATAAGCTCACATTACGGATTCAGACGGCCTGGCCGGACCATGCCACCGTACGCTGCCAATTGCCACCTGTCGGGCACAACAACACACTTCACACCCCCATTTCCCCAAACCCCCCATGCCCTCCGCACCCCCACTCCACCCCGACGCTCCGGTTGATCAAGAAGTTTCCGAGTTCGGCAGCCGGACGGTGAACACGGTGCGGCCCGGCCGGGAGTCCAGGGCGACGGTGCCGTGGTGGGCCTCCACCACGGCGGCGACGATGGCCAGGCCGAGGCCCGTGCTGCCGTGGGCACGGGACCGGGAGCTGTCGCCGCGGGCGAAGCGTTCGAACACCTCGGGCCGCAGCTCGGGGGGTACACCGGGACCGTCGTCGGTGACGCTGAGTTCGGCGGCGTCGCCGGCCCGGCGCAGGCTGGTGGTGACGGTGCTGCCGGGTGGGGTGTGCACCCCGGCGTTGGCCAGCAGGTTCGCCAGCACCTGGTGCAGCCGCGCGGGGTCGCCGGGCACCCGGATGACCGTCTCGGGCAGGTCGAGCTGCCAGCGGTGCTCGGGGCCGGCCACGTGCGCGTCGCTGACCGCGTCCACCACAAGTGCGGTGAGGTCGACCGGCTCGACCGCCAGGGGTCGACCGGAGTCCAGCCGGGCCAGCAGCAGCAGGTCGTCGACGAGGCTGGTCATCCGGGTGCTCACCGATTCGACCCGGCGCAGCGCGTGGGCCGCGTCGGGCGGCACCTCGTCGCGACCCCGGCGGGCCACCTCGGCGTAGCCCCGGATCGCCGCGAGGGGCGTACGCAGTTCGTGACTGGCGTCGGCGACGAACTGGCGTACCCGGGTCTCGCTGGCCTGCCGGGCGGCGAGTGCGGCGGCGACGTGGCCGAGCATCCGGTTGAGCGCGGAGCCGACCTGCCCGACCTCGGTACGCGGGTCGGTGTCGGCGGCCGGGACCCGTTCGGAGAGCGCCACCTCGCCCCGGTCGAGCGGTAGTTCGCTGACCCGGGCGGCGGTGGCGGCGACCCGGCGCAGCGGACGCAGCGTGACCCGTACGATCAGCGCCCCGGCGGTGCCGGCGACGAGCAGGCCGACGACGGTGACCCCGGCCTGCGCGGCCACCATCGCCCACACGGTCTCCTGCACGCCGGCCAGCGGCACGCCCAGCACCCGCACGGTCCCGGTGGCCGACTGCCGGGCCACCACCCGGTAGCCGCCCCGCTCCCCCAGGCTCAGGCTGTGCGCCCGACCGTCGGTGGGCACGTCGGCCAGCTCGCCCACCTCGTCGACCGGTACCGACTGTTCCTGCCGGCCGACAAGCGTCCACGCCTCGGTGACCCGGCCGTCGACCACCTGCGCGCTGATGGTGCCGGGCGGAAAGCCGCGTGGCACCCGCACGTCGCCCCACGGGCCCGTGCCCGGGCCGGGTTCCCATGGGGCGCTGGGTCGCCCTCCGGGCACGAAGCGCAACTGCTCGTCCACCCGGGAGATCAGGAACTGTCGTAGCGCCAGGGTGGTGAGGCCGCCGATGGCCAGGCTGACCACGGCGAGCAGTGCCACCAGGGTGATCACCAGTCGGGTCCGCAGCGACCAGCCCGCCAGCCACCGGCGCACCCCGCTCACTCCGCCGGCTTGAGCAGGTACCCGGCCCCGCGCAGCGTATGGATCATCGGCTGGCGGCCGGCGTCGATCTTCTTCCGCAGGTACGAGATGTACAGCTCGACGACGTTGGCCTGGCCGCCGAAGTCGTAGTTCCACACCCGGTCGAGGATCTGCGCCTTGCTCAGCACCCGGCGGGGGTTGCGCATCAGGTATCGCAGCAGCTCGAACTCGGTGGCGGTGAGGGTGATCAGCCGGCCGTCCCGGCGTACCTCGTGGCTGTCCTCGTCGAGGGTGAGGTCACCCACGGTGAGCACCGCGTCGGGGCGGGTGGCCACCGCGAAGCCGGAGCGGCGCAGCAGCGCGCGCAGCCGGGCGATGACCTCCTCCAGGCTGAACGGCTTGGTCACGTAGTCGTCGCCGCCGACGGTCAGCCCGGCGACGCGCTCCTCGACCGCGTCCCGGGCGGTCAGGAACAGCACCGGCACGTTGTCGTTGTCCGCCCGCAACTTGCGCAGCACCTGGAACCCGTCCAGGTCGGGCAGCATCACGTCGAGCACCACCGCGTCGGGTTGGAACTGCCGGGCGGCCCGTACCGCCGCCATGCCGTCGGCTGCCGTGCGCACCTGCCAGCCCTCGTAGCGCAGCGCCATCGACAGCAGGTCGGTCAGGGTCGGCTCGTCGTCGACGACCAGCACCCGGACCGGCTCACCGTCCGGTCGACGCAGTTCCACCCGGCCCGGCGCGGCCTCGCCCTCGATCCTCATGGTTGCCATGGTGGTGCCGCGCACTTGGGTCCGCTTGTGCGGCTGCTGTGTGCCAGCTGTGCGGTCACCATCGGGCGGGGTCGGCCTGGTGTCACTCGGTCACACCGACCGGGTCGGTCCGGACGAAGCGCATGGACCAGGTTCCCGACCCGTCGGGTCGCTGCCGCACGTAGAGATGGTCCGCTGCCGGCGTGGGCGCCTCCTGTGGCCGGCGCAGTACCCACAGCCGCGGCGGGGTGCCGTCCGGGCCGGCCGGCAACGACCGGACCAGGTCGTGGGCCGGACCGCCGACGAAACGTACGGTCACCTCACTCATCACGTTCCGCCTCCAGCCCGCCCGGCGCGTCGGGCGTCCCGGCTCGCACGCTAACGCACCAGCCGCCGTCTGAGGCGGGTTTGCCCTGATCGGAGCCGGGGTACCGTGCCGAGGCCACGGCCGCACGCGCCGCGGCGGAGCAGCATGAGGGCAGGAGGCGGTCGATGCGTACGCTGGACGGGCGCTACCGGCTCGAACAGCGCATCGGCATCGGCGGGATGTCGGAGGTGTGGCGGGCGTACGACACCGTGCTGGACCGGTCGGTCGCGGTGAAACTGGTCTCGCCCGGTCAGCCGGACGGGACGGCGTCGGTGGAGCGGATCCGCGCCGAGGCCCGCTCCGCGGCCCGCCTGGTCCACCCCAACGTGGCAAGCGTGCACGACTTCGGCACCTGCGACACCGGGGTGGGGCACGAGCTGCCGTACATCGTGATGGAGCTGGCCGAGGGGCAGACCCTGGCTGCGCACCTGCGCACCGGCCCGCTGGACTGGCGGATCGCGGTGCGGGTCTGCGCGGAGGTCAGCGCCGCGCTGGCCGCCGCACACGCCCACGGCATCGTGCACCGCGACATCAAGCCGGCCAACGTGATGCTCACCCCGTCCGGGGTGAAGGTGCTGGACTTCGGCATCGCCACTCCGGCCGGCGCAGCCGACACCGCGCCCGACGGCGTCGTGGTCGGTACGCCCGCGTACCTGGCGCCGGAGCAGCTGCACCGGGCCCCGGCGACCCCGGCGGCCGACATCTACGCCCTCGGGGTCCTTCTCCACTACTGCCTCGCGGGGCGCCTGCCGTACCCGGCGGACAGCGTGAGCCAGTTGCTCGGGCGGGAGCCACGCCGAGCACCTCGACCGCTGCCCGAGCTGCCCGGACTGCCCACCGAGGTGGCCGACCTGGGCCGGCGCTGCCTCGCCGACGATCCGACCCGGCGGCCGAGCAGCCTGGTGGCCGCACTGCTGCTGGCCGAGGCGGTCGACGCCCGGGTGTACGTGCCGATGCACGAGCCGCTGATGCCACGGCAGCGGCCGCCGAAGGTGAGCCCGTGGACGGAACGGGCGGCGGCTGAGGCCACCGAGGCCGTCGCCGTCGCCCAGTCGAGTCGGCACGGCAGTTGATTCTCCGGTTTCACGCGTCCGGCCCCGGGTAGCCGGGCGAGGAGTGACGGGAGGAACGCGATGCCGAGTTCCTGGCTGAACGAGGTTGCCGCCGCGACCGCCGAGGGCGGTCACATCCACACCGACGACGAGGCGCTGTCGACCGCCCTCGCCTCGCCGCTGGCGCCGCACTGCACCGGGCTGACCCCGTCGCAGCTGCTGGCCGCCGCGTTCGCGTCCTGCCTGCACCATGCGGCGGTGGAGGCGGCCGGCGGTATCACCGACGAGGCGCACACCGTGCAGGTACGCGCGGAGGCGAAGCTGGGGCGGGACGACGACGGCCGTTACCGGGCCGACGTGCACGCGTCCATCTCGTCGGTCGGGCTCAGTCGCCAGCAGCTCGCCGAACTGGTCGAGCACGCCGACCGACTGTGGCCGTTCTCCAGCGAGGACGGCGGCCGGCACCGGCTCACGGTCAGTCCGGCGGAGAACGGCCGACACTGACCCGCTGGTGAGATGAGCCGGCCGGGTTCCTGCCTGCGCGTACCGACGCCGGAGGGCACCGCATGGTCCGACCGCCCCACGCGACGGCTCGATTGGGTCGAGCCCAACCTCGCCCATTCGGGGGAGGCAGCCAACAGGGCCGATAGACGTCTATAAGATCCCGTTTCCGCCCTGTTTTATATGCTCATTTCTGACATTTACTCCACGACGGATAGGCCCTGCTCGACCGCTATGTAGGCGTAAGCGGAGAATGACCTGGCGGATAGCCGCGAATTGTGACGCATGCCACCAACCGGGCCGATGGCAGGCGGCGATTGGCTTTCTAGCCTCGGCGGGTGCATCCCGACGACGACATCGACCAGAAGCTGACCCCCGGGCAACCGGCGAGCCTTTCGGCCGACGACACATCATCCGAAGGGGTGATGGGGCGACATCGCGCCGTGCCGACACCGCGCCGCGGCATTCGCGCCGTGCTCGCCTCCACCCCGGTCCGGGTGGCCCTGGCCACCGGCGTGACCTGCTGCCTCGGCGCCACCGCCGTCGTGGCCGCCAGGCACGACGACGAGGTACCCCCACCCCCGGTGACCGAGGCACTCACCGACCGCGCGCTCGCCGCCCAGGAGAAGGCGGCCTCCCGATCCCTCGACCGCAGCCCCACGCCCACCCCGGCCAGCCCCACCGCCTCGCCCAGCGCCAAGCCGTCGCCCACCCCCAAGCCGAAGCCGAAGAAGAAGGCCCCCACCAAGCCACCACGCCCCCGGCCCGTCGCCGGGCTCACCCAGGCACAGATGGACAACGCCAAGGCGATCGTGGACGTCGGCGTCGATATGAAGATCCCCCGCCAGGGGCTGGTGATCGCGGTTGCCACCGCGATGCAGGAGAGCACCCTGCTCAACTACGCCAGCGGCGTGCTGCCCGAGTCGCAGAACTACCCGCACCAGGCCATCGGCTGGGACCACGACTCCGTCGGGCTGTTCCAGCAACGCCCCAGCAGCGGTTGGGGCAGCGTCCGGGACCTGATGCGGCCGGCGTACGCGGCCCGTGCGTTCTACGAGGCGCTGCTTGAGGTACCCGGATGGCAGCAGATGAGCCTGACCCTGGCCGCCCAGGCCGTGCAGATCTCCGCCTTCCCCTACGCCTACGCCCAGCACGAGGACCGGGCCGGCACCGTGGTGGCGGCCCTGACCTGAGCCGGACGCGGGTGGTCGGGTCGGGCCCGCCGGAAACGGCGGGTCAGGCCCGCTTGGGCAGCACGACCACTCGACCGAAGAACTCGTCGATCCGGTGCACCACGTCGTTGAAGTCGTCCAGGTCGATCGGCTTGGTGACGTAGGCGTTGGCTTGAAGCGTGTAGCTGCTGATGATGTCGGTGTCCGCGTTCGAGGTGGTCAGCACGACGATCGGGATCGTCCGCAGGTCCTCGTCGCCCTTCACCTCGCCCAGCACCTGACGCCCGTCCATCCGGGGCATGTTGAGGTCGAGCAGGATCACGTCCGGACGTTGGGCGTCGCCGTGCCGGCCCTCGCGGCGGAGAAACTCCATCGCTTCCTGACCGTCACCGACCACGTCGATCACCTTCTCGACGTCCGAGGTGGCCAGGGCCTCCTCGATCATGAGCACGTCGCCCGGGTCGTCGTCCACCACGAGGATGCGAACCGGAGCGAGGGTGTGTGCGCCCATCTCTACCTGCCTCAGGTCGGCCAGGACGGGACCTGCCGGCCCCGCGCTGGCGGAAATCTAGCCCATCGCCGGACGGTCGACGACCGCCGGGTCCGCGAAGTCGCGGCCGTGCCTCCAACACCCTGCGGCCTGGCCGGTCACGATCAGCACCGGTTCCGGGACAGACGTTTGCTGCGCGGCAAGTATAGGGGTGCCTGGCGGGCGGCGTGTCACGCCGCGGTCAGGCGGCTCGCCGGTCAGCAGTCGGCAGTACCGCGCGTCCCCGCTGGAGATGGTCCGCCGCCCGGGGAAAGTCGTGCAGCAACCGACCGTAGTGGGCAAGCGACGCGTCCACCGTCGCGGCCGGCACCCCACGACTGTCCAGGATAGTCACCAGCCACTCGATGAACTCGGTGAACAGCGAGGCGTCGTCGACGTAGAGGGCGGCGGCCAGGAAATCCAGGATGTATCCGAGGTCGCTGACCGTCGAATCCAGCTGGGCCGGAGTGTGGTCGCGGGTGGCCGGGAACCGCTGCGCCAGCTCGGCCAGGGCGCTGTCCACCAGCTCGCCGCGTCGGTTGACCAGGCTGGCGTACTCGTCGTCGGCCAGGTGTGCCAGGTCGACCGGCACCGCCGCGCGCAGGGCCCGTTCGTCGCCGAGCAGGTCGGCGGCGGCGGGCGCGTTGGCTGCCCAGGGCACGCCGAGCCGCCGCGCCCACCGACCGTCCATGCCGAAGCCGCGACCGCCGACCAGCACCGGCACGTCCGCGCGCCGGCACGCCTCGATCATCCGGTGCGCGTGCGGTAGCCGCATCGGCAACGCGGAGGCCAGCGCCACCGCGTACGCGTCGTACCGGTGCAGGTACGACACCAGGTGTGCGGCCGGGACGCTGGCCCCCAGGAAGGTGACCTGCCAGCCGCGCAGCCGCAGCACCTCGGCGACCAGTCGCGCCGGCAGCGCGTGCCACTCACCGTCCATGCAGGCCACCACGATCCGGGCGCGGGTCGGGCGCACGTCGGCGTACGCGGCGACCGCCGCCACCACGCGCTCGCTGATGTGGGTCGCCGCGTGCTCCTGGGCCACGCTCCACTCGTTGCGCGCCCACCGCTCCCCCACCTCGGCCTGCGCCGGAGCGACCAGGTCGAGGAGAACGCGATCCGCCGCCACGCCGGCGTCGAGCAGTTCGCGCGCCACCTCGACGGCGGCGTGCTCGTCGGCCTCGGCGAGACAGTGCAGATAGTCCGGGTAGACGGCCTCGAGCGAGGTGTCCCGGGTCGCGGCGGTCACCGGACGGTGGCCCCCTCCGGGTCCGGCCCGGCCACGGTCGGCACCGCGTGCAGATGCCGTTGCGGCCGGCCGCCGACACCGGCGGCACGCAGCGCGAGCACCGCGATGTCGTCGTGGTCGCGCTGAGCCAACCAGTCGCAGGTCACCTGCTCGATCCGCTCGGCCAGCGCGGGTGCCGGCATTCGGTGGCACCCGCTGAGCGCCTGCACCAGACGATCGGTGCCGAGCAGTTCCTCGCCCCGCCTACCGCCCCGCGCCTCAGTGACACCGTCGCTGTAGAGCAGGCAGGTTTCACCGGGGGCAAGCCGCGTGGAGACCTGACCGATCCGCGGATCCGGCACCACGCCGATGAGCATGCCGTTCAGCGGCAACTGCTCCACCTCGCCGGAGGAACGCAGCACCAACGGCGGCAGGTGCCCGCCGCCGGCCAGCGTCAGATGCAGGCCACCGTCGCGGTGCGGACGGACCACGCCCAGCACCATGGTGGCGAACCGGCCCTGGCCGTGCGCCAGGGTCGTCTCCAGCAGCGCGTCGTTGAGCAGCCGCAGCAGCCTGGCCGGTTGCTGCTCGACCCGGTGCAGCGCGTGCAGACACTGACGCAGCTGCCCGGTGAAGACCGCCGCCTCGACCCCCTTACCGGAGACGTCGCCGAGGAAGAACACCGAGCCACCGTCGGGCAGCCGATGCGAACCGTAGAAATCGCCGCCGATGCGCAGGCCGGCCTGGGCTGGACGGTACGCCGTCCCCCACTGCACACCCGGTGCCGGCGTCGGCTCGACAGGCAGCAGGCTGGCCTGCAACATGTCGGCCACCTCCGCCTGTTCGCGATAGAGCAGCGCGGTGGTCAACGCCGCACCGGCCCGGGCGGCGAAGGCCCAAACCAGGTCGAGGTCGTCCTCCCCATACCAGCCGCCGCTCCCCCGCGCAACGAGCAGCACCCCCGCGGGCGTGTCCCGGCCCGGCAACGACACCAGACGGGCAGCCACCTCGGCGGCGGAGACACCGGGCAGCCAGCCGGCGTCGACGACCTGCTCGACCAGCCAGTCGACGGAATGCGGCTGGTTGCCGCGCAGGCTCTCGATGATCGCCGGGGGCAGCTCCGTCGCGCCGATGACGCCGCGGTCGACGGTGGGCGTGTCGTCTCCGGCCTGGCGAGCCCGCCACCAGCGGGCGCGTCCGGAGCGGGGCGCCAGCACCAGCACCGCCGCCTCGGCGAGAGTGGGCACGGCGAGGCGGACCACTGCCGCGGCGGCCCGATCCGGGTGCAGCGGGTTTCCCAGCTTGTCGCCGACCATGGTGAGGAAGGCCGATCTGGACCGCTCCGCGGCCAGTTCCTCGGACCGCTTGTCGCTGTCGCTGACATCCTCGACGTACCAGGAGCTACGCCCGCCGGACAGGGGGACTCGACGCACCCGCAGCCGTCGGCCGTGATGACGCAGGTATGGATCGAGCGAGGCCAACGGCTCGACCGCCGCGAGCGTCCCGCCGACGACCACCTCGGGCAGCAGGCGCTGCGCGATCGGGCTGACGTGCCGTACGGTCCCGTCCGGGCCGCACACCACCACGCCTTCGCGGAGATGTTCGGCGACCTCGGGCCAGTCGAGGGCGAGCTGGTTCTGCGGCGGCTCCAGGGCGGGTAGCCCGGCGACCGGCCGGGAGTTGGTCGGACGCCAGGCGGGGACCCGGGCGACACTCGGCGTGGAAGACCGTCCGTCGCCGGGGTCGAGGTCCCTGACGTCGGCACCTGTCACCAGCTTGAGCCTCGCTCCTTGTCGGGTCCGCAGCCACTTCGAGCGGCATGCATGGTCACGTCCTGACACCCAGCCTACGCGGGTCTGCCGGTGCCGCCACCCGAGCGACGGTCCGCCGGACACCCACGGCCGCCCGACAGGCGGGCCAGCTCAGTGGTTGTTACGATCCGAGCGCCCCTACCCGCCCGCCACCCGCGGAAGGCGTGATCGTTGCTGTCCCACGGTCGCAGACCCGAGACGCCGCCGCTGAGCATGTCCGTCGACCGGTCCGATCCTGACGCACCCGTGATCAAGGTCGTCGGTGATCTCGCCTACACCACCGCCGCGCCGCTACGAGCCGAGATCGACCGGTTGATGAGCACCGACCCCACCACTCTGGTGCTCGACTTCGGTGGCCTGCAGTTCATCGACAGCACCGGGCTCAGCGTCATCGTGCACTCCTGGCGCGAGGGGCAGCAGCGGGGCATCCGACTGCGGTTGCGGACGGTCCCCCGGTTCCTCGAGACCATCCTCGACATGACGGGGGTTACCGGCCTGCTGGCCCGCGAGCCGGACGATCCGGCTCCGGTCACCGCGTAGCGGCTGTCCGGAAACTTTCCACCCCGCGACTTGCGCCTGGCCGACGTACTGGGAGCATGTACCCATGTCGGCACAGCTGTTGGTCATCGAGGTCGACCGGCACGACGCGGGAAAGGCCGAGTTGCGGCTGACCGGCGACCTCGACTTCGACAGTGCGCCGGAACTCATCGACGTCGTGGCCACCCTGCGGCGCGACGGCTACCAGCAGTTCGTCATCGACCTCAGCGGTGTGGGGATGTGCGACTCCTCCGGGTTGAGCGCGTTCGTGGTGGCCTACCGGGGTGGTTCCGTGCCCCTGCGGCTGACCGGTGTCAACCCCACGCTGCGCCAACTGTTGGACCGCACGGGCCTCGCCGAGTTGCTGGAGCTGTCCCTGGCCGCCGGGAGCGATGACGTGCAGGCCGCCGGCTGACCCGCCCGGGCCACCCGAAGGGGTGGCCCCCGACCCTGGGACCAGGGGTCGGGGGCCGGAGGATGGCTCAGGGGGCCGGAACCGGATACCGGCCCGTGCGCTGGGACTGCGTGGTCGGCTCCGCGTCCTCGGGCGGCCCCGAATCCGGAGTCTTGAACAGATAGCGGACGAACTCCGCACCTGTCCCGTCGTCCTGCTCTCCGGGCCACTGGCCGGCGCAGTCGACGCCGATCACCTCGCGACCGCCGCCGTCGGCCTCCTCCAACAACGCCCACAGGCTCACCGGGTAACAGCGGGTCTGTTCAGGCTCCAGCCGCCACCGGGCGTACCAACCGGGTCGGGCGGGGACGATCTCGACTATCCGCTTCATCACGACCTTCCCTTCCGCCGTGCCTCGGAAGATCTCCGGTCCACCGCGATCGTCAGCCCCGCCCGGGTGACCGGCCCTCACCCCGGCCGGATGAAGCCTCACCAATGTCGGCGACCCGCACCCGGCCCACGCCGGCTCGATCGTTTCGCACCGGCGGCGGCCGGGAAGGCCATCGACGAAGCCAGGAACACCAGCGGAAGCGAGGTGTGCACCATGCGTAAGCAGATGGAGGGCGACAACCAGCGCCGTCGGGCACTGGCCCGCCAGGCCCGGGAACGCGGTATGCGGGCCGCCGACACCGGCGCCAGCCTGAGCGCGTCCAAGCAACTCACCCACCTCGACCAGAACAAGCGGGCCGGCCCCGCGCCGGCCGGTGGCCGCCACAAACCGGACACCACGCGCGGCGGTCCCGCTCCCCCGGCGGCCGGTTCCCCGCAGGCCCCCCGGCCCCGGCCGGAGCCGGGTGCGCAGGCACCGGGGGTCATCACGATGGGCTACCGCGACCTGGTCGAGGACGTCGTTCGCCGCGCCGGGGTCGATTTTCGCACCGCCAAGGTCGGGGTCGAGTCGACGGTGCTCGTGCTGGCCTGGGCCCTGGAGGCCGGCGAACGCCGCCGTCTGCTGGAGGCAGTGCCCGCCTCCCTGCACGATGTGGTCCCGGTGGACGGCATCGAGCGGCACCAGGACCTGAGCGGCTTCCTGTCCGAGGTGGGTCGGATCAGCGGTCGAAGCCCGGAGCAGGCGCGCTATCAGGCCGAGGCGACCCTCGCCGCGCTCGCCGAGCACGACGGTGACCTGATCGAGTCGCTGCACGTACCGGATGAGCTGCGACAGCTGCTCGACCAGCCGCCGGCCGGCGGCGGCGTGGTCGGCCCGGTCAGCGCGCTGCCGCCGTTGTCGGCGGCCGAGCTACGTACGGCCCTGGCCGACCTGCCCTACTGGTCCGGTGACCGCACCGCGCTGTCCCGGACCCTGGAGTTGCCGCCGGGCAACCTGGACCGGGTGTTGGACCGGCTCGATCTCCTTCGCCAGCAGACCGGCCGCGGACCACGGATCGGCCGCGCCGACCCGGCGACCGCCGTGCTGACCGTGACCTCCGGCAACGCCGGGGCGGTGACCGCGATGGACATCGACCTGGCACACACGGTCGATGACGCCATCGACGAGGCGGGGGCCGGAATGGCCGCCGGCTGAGCCGTCGGAGATCAGCTGTGCGGTCGTGGGTGCACCCACGACCGCACGGCCGTACCAGCCGGTGGGTCTGAGGTCAGCGGACCCGCACCGGCATCTCGGGCGACGAACTCTCCAGCGGTACGGCGGTGGCGGAGATCAGTCCGAGCTGTGCCGCCGACCGGGGCAGCGCGGCGTCGAGGAACCAGTCCGCGCTCACCCTGGCCCGGTTGCCGGGCATCGCGAGCAGGTGGTAGCCACGGGTGACCGCCTTGGCGGGCAGGCCCGACAGTGGCACCTTCAACGGATTCGCCGCGGCCTGCTTGCCGCCCAGGTCGACCACCCAACCGAGATCGTGGTGCTTGTACGGCCGACGGCGTCCCTGTCCGTACGAGGCGGCGATGTTGTGCGCGGCCAGTTTGCCCTGCCGCTGCGCGTGCTGGGCGGTCATCGTGCAGATCTCACCGGGCCGAGTCAGATCGGGCACCGCGGCGGCGTCGCCGCAGGCGTAGACCTCGGGGAACCCGGGGACGTTGAGGTACTCGTCGACGACCAACCGCCCCTTCTCGGTCCGCAGGCCCAGTTCCGCCACGAACGGGTCGGGGCGTACGCCGACGCACCAGACCAGCGAACAGGTGGGCACGTAATCGCCGTCGGTCAGCTTGACCCCGTCGGAGGTGGCGACCGCCACCGAGGTACCCATCCGAACGTCGACCCCGCGTCGTCGCAGGACCTTGTCGGCGGTGACCGACATCCGTCGGTCCAGCTCCGGCAGCACGCGTGGGGCGACGTCCAGCAGCATCCACCGCGGTCGGATCTTGAGCCGGGGGTGCTGGGCGGCCAGTTCGTCGGTGAACAGGATGCCGTGCGCGGCCACCTCGGTACCGGTGTATCCGGCACCCACCACCACGAACGTGGCGCGTGCCTGCTGCTCCGCCGGGTCCTCTGCCTGCTCGGCCAGTTCGATCTGCCGGACCACGTGATCGTGCAGGTAGAGCGCCTCGGGCAGGCCGCGGAAGCCGTGGGCGTACTCGGTCACGCCGGGAATGGGCAGCAGCTTGTTCACGCTGCCGACGGCCAGGACCAACCGGTCGTACGCCAGCCGGTTGCGGTCGCCCTCCGGCTGGGTGAAGCCGACCCACCGGTTCTGCAGGTCGACGCTGTCGGCCTCGCCGATCACCACCCGTACGCCGTCCAGGGTGCCGGACAGCGGCACCGCGATGCGGCCCGGCTCCACCACCCCCGCCGCCACCTCCGGCAGCAGCGGGAGATACAGGAAGTAATCCGTCGAGTTCAGCACGACGATCTCGGCTCGGCCGCGGGCCAACCGGCTCAACGTCTTCGCCGCGTGGTACCCGGCGAACCCGGCCCCCACGATCACCACACGAGGCTTCGTCATTTCGGCCCGGTTCCCGTCATGAGCGCCGGCAAACTTCACCCACCCCGCCGATCGAGCACTTCTCGTCGGGACAGACCGGCACCAAGGGGAGATCTTGGCGACCGAAAGTGCAAGATCGCGGGGGGTTCTAGCGTGGTTGGTCGGGTGGCATCGGGAACTGGAGGAAGGTGGTGCCGCGCAGGTCGAGCCAGGCGCGGTCGGGGGCGCGGACCAGCCGCACCATCACCTCGACGCAGGTGGGGCAGCGGCCCACCAGGCCGGGAGCGTGCGAGTAGACCCGCAGCCCGGCCATCGGACCGGTGGTGCCGCAGTGGGCGCACCGGACGGTGGCGCTGCTGAGGTCGACCGCGAACACCTCCCCCATCGGACCGTCGAGCATGTTGCCGTCCACGTAGGGCAGCGCGGTCATCCGCGATCTCCTCTCAACCGGTCGGGCCGAAACGTTCGGTGCGTACCCGCCGCGCCGGGTGGCCCAGCCCGACGAGCAGATCGGAGACGGCCTCCACGAAACCTGTGGGCCCGCAGACGTACACCAGCGGCTCCAGCTCCGGTGGCCAGCCGTGGGTGTTGACGTCGGCGAGGCCGAGCCGGTGCGGTTCGCCGCGCCAGCCGTCGGGCGCCTGCCGGGTGTACACGTAGGCCACGTCGAGGCCGGCGTCGTCGCGTACCCGGCGCCGTAGCTCGTCGGCGTAGAAGCCGTCGTCGGGGGTGCGGACGGAGTAGATCAGCCGGAACGGGGCCCGGCTTCCGGCCGCCCGCCGGGCTCTGATCATGGCCATCAACGGCACCACCCCCGATCCCCCGGCGACGAGGAGCACCGGTTCGGTCTGCTGTGGCCGCCAGACGAACCAGCCGCCGATCGGGCCGCGCACCTCGACCGGGTCACCCTCGCGGTAGGCGTCAACCAGGAACGGCGACACCTCGCCGTCGGACACACGCTGGACGGACACCTCGATCCGGTCACCGTCGGCGGGGGCCGCCAGCGAGTACGACCGGGCGGCCTGGTACCCGTCCGGCGCGGTCAGCCGGATGTCGACATGCTGGCCGGGCAGGTGGGCCGGCCAGCCCGGCACCTCCAGCACCAGGGTCCGCGCGGAGGGCGTCTCGACCCGGTGCTCCACCAACCGGGCCGCCCGCCAGCTCATCCGGCCGCTCAATCGCCCTGGTACCGCTGCTCACGCCACGGGTCGCCGTAGTCGTGGTAGCCGGCGGTCTCCCAGAAACCCGGGGTGTCCTCGACGGTGAGGTGGATGCCCCGCACCCACTTGGCGGACTTCCAGAAGTAGAGATGGGGAACGAGCAGCCGCGCCGGCCCGCCGTGCTCGGCCGGCAGGTCGTCGCCGTCGTAGGTGTGCACCAGCCAGGCCTGCCCGTCGCGCAGGTCCTCCAGCGGGAGGTTCGTGGTGTAGCCACCGTAGGAGTGGGCCAGGGCGTAGTCGGCGGCGGTGTCCACGCCGTCGAGCAGGGTGTCCAGCGAGACGCCGCGCCAGCTGGTGCCGAGCTTGGACCACCTGGTGACGCAGTGGATGTCGACGGTCGGCGTCTCCTGCGGCAGCGCCATCATCTCGTCCCAGCTCCACCGGTACTCCGTACCGGCCTCGGTGCTGATCACGAACTCCCACTGGTCCCGCGGCACCCGCGGGGTCGGGCCGGCGGAGAGCACGGGAAAGTCCGGCGTCAGGTACTGGCCGGGAGGCAGATCCGGCGCCTCGGCGCGGGGTCGGCCCTGGAAGCCCGGTGTGACGATGCCCACCGCTCAGTCCTACCACGCCCCGCGCCACGACGGACGCGTTCGCCCGGCCAGGGTTGGTAGTCGCCCGGACCGACGCCGGTCACTTCCGCTCGGTGACGACTTCCTTGGAGCCCGGCACCACGTTACGAGTCGCCCGCAGGCTGGTGAAGGTGACCACGGCCAGCACCACGACAATGACGCCGAGGGAGATCTCGGTGGGAATCACCGGCACGCCCTCCCAGATGCCGTGCGCCCAGTGCAGGCCGAGCTTGACCCCGATGAAGGCCAGGATGATCGCCAGGCCGTAGGTGAGGTGGACCAGGCGGCTCAGCGCCGCGTGCAGCACGAAGTAGAGCGCCCGCAGGCCGAGCAGGGCGAAGGCGTTGGTGGCGAAGACCAGGTACGGGTCCTCGGTGATGCCGTACACGGCCGGCACCGAGTCGACGGCGAAGACCACGTCGGTGGCGAGCACCGCCACCACCACCAGTGCGAGCGGGGTGAGCGCCCGGCGCCCGTCGACCCGCACCGTCATCTTGGTGCCGTGGTACTCGTGGACCACCGGCATGAAGCGGCGGAGCAGACGCACCGAACGCATGGTGCCGATGTCCACCGACTGCTCGTGCCCGGTGAACGCGTCGCGGAGCAGCTTCGCCGCGGTGAACAACAGGATCAGCGCGAAGATCAGGAAAGCGAAGTCCAGGGTCTGCAGGGCGGCGGCGCCGAGGGCGATGAAGATGCCGCGCAGCACCAATGCGCCGGTGATGCCGAACAGCAGCACCCGCTGGGCAAGCACGGTCGGCACCGCGAAGGCCGCCAGCAGCAGCATGAACACGAAGAGGTTGTCCACCGACAACGACTTCTCGACGAGGTAGCCGGCGAGATAGTCGATGCCCTCCTGCCGTCCGTACTGGGACCAGACCCAGGCGCCGAAGGCCAGTGGCAGGGCTATGTAGAAGGCAGACCAGCCCAGCGCTTCCTTGAGTGACACCTCGTGCGGGCGACGCGTCACCACGAAGTCCAGCACCAGCAGGGCGAGCACGCCAAGTATGGTGATCGCCCACAGCGAGGGCGTACCGATGGTCTGCAGGTCCGCCGCGACAGACAATTCGGACATGGGGCCTCCTCGAACACCGTGTCATGTTCGAGGTCTCCTTCACCCACGTTTCGTGGGCAACCACCCGAGGCGCGCTCCGGGCGCGCCGTACTGACCGGCATGGTTCGTGGGAAGTACTCCCCTCGTGCTGACAAGGTTAGGACAGCCGAATTCCGCCCGCCACGCGGGGCGTTGTCGGACCCGGTGGCTTCGCTCACGGCCGGCGACCCGGCCGATCCCGAGGTGAGCGCCTATCGTGACCCGGTGACCGCAGACCTGGCGACCGGCCCGCTGGCCGGCGTACGAGTGGTGGAACTGGCCGGGATCGGCCCCGGCCCGTTCGCCGCCATGATGCTGGCCGACCTCGGCGCCGACGTGATCCGGGTCGACCGGGTCACCGAGGTGGACACCACGGCCTTCGGCACCGCGCACCCCGATCTGCTCAACCGGGGACGCCGCTCGGTCGCGGTCGACCTGAAGTCCGCCGACGGACGCGAGGTGGTGCTGGCACTGGTCCGCCACGCGAACGCCCTCATCGAGGGGTTCCGGCCCGGCGTCACCGAGCGGCTCGGTGTCGGCCCGGCCGACTGCCACGCGGTCAACCCGGCCCTGGTCTACGGCCGGATGACCGGGTGGGGCCAGGACGGCCCGAACGCCCCGTACGCCGGGCACGACATCGACTACCTCGCGCTGACCGGTGCGTTACACGGCATCGGACGGGCCGGAGAGCCTCCGGTACCACCGATGAACCTGCTCGGCGACTTCGGCGGCGGCGGCATGATGCTCGCCCTGGGTGTCGTCTCCGCGCTGTACGCGGTGCGCGGGGGTGCCACCGGTCAGGTGGTCGACGCGGCCATCGTGGACGGCGTCGCCGTGCTCAGCACCCAGATCCACGCTCTGCACCAGCTCGGCATGTGGCGCAACCCGCGCGGGGTCAACCTGCTCGACGGCGGTGCCCCCTTCTACGACACCTACGAGTGCGCCGACGGTCGATACCTCGCCGTCGGCGCACTGGAGCCACGCTTCTACGACGAACTGGTCCGGCTCACCGGCTTCCCGCTCCCGCCGGACGAGCCGATCGACCGGACCGACCCGGCGAACTGGCCGGCGTTGCGGGCCGCCTGGGCGCGCCTGTTCCGCACCCGTACCCGCGACGAGTGGGCGACGTTGCTCACCGCCTCCGATGCCTGCGCCGCGCCGGTACTGGACTGGCGGGAGGCACCGGAGCACCCGCACCTGGCGGCCCGGGAGACGTTCCTGCTTCGCGACGGGGTCGTCCAGCCGGCTCCGGCACCCCGGTTCTCCGCCACCCCGGCCGCGATCCGCCGGCCGCCGCCCTGGCCGGGCGAGCACACCGACGAGATTCTCGGCGAGGCCGGCTTCGACCGGGACCGGATCAGCCGGCTGCGCGCCGACGGAACGATCGGCTGAGTTCGGACTGTGCACGTGGCCGGCGCCCACGACCCAGGTGCGGCCGCCGCTGGGCCGGAATGCGGCGGCCCGCTCAGTGGCGCCGCAGCGTCGCGCCGGGCGCCAGGGCGGGCTCGACCATGTCGCGGTAGTCGCGGGGCAGTTGGACCACCAGTTCGTCGAACTCACCGCCGGTAACCGCCTCCCGGAGCGTGGTGAAGACCGCGCGGGCCGCGTCCCGGGCGGCCGGCTCCGCCACCCCGGCGCGGACGGCGACCCGGGCGACGAACTCGGCGGCGCCGAACCGCTCCGCCGCCTCGATGTCCGGTGTTGGGCGCATCGGCAGCCGCAGCGGGGCGGGCAGCTGCACGGCCAGGTCCAGCACCTCGCCACCGGTCAGCCGTTCGGCCAGCGTCTCCAGCGTCGCTCGGATCAGTTCCGCCGCCCGTGACGACGAGGTAGCGGTGCGCTGGGCGACCTGGTCGACGAACGTGTCGTAGTTCATCGCGTACCCCCTCCGGCCGGCGCTTACCCATCCGCCCGGCGCGGAAACGGCGACCGCTTTTCGTCGGACTCGGCGCGTGAGCGGCCCCGGCTCGGGTATCCGCGCCCGGTCGTGGCCGGATCGAAGCCCGGGAGGAGCCGACACCATGGCGAGTTACACCGACGTCCTGCAGTACCTGTCCAGCCTGGATTACCCCGCCGGGAAGGACGAGGTGGTAAGCGAGGCCGAGCGGGAAGGCGCGCCGCCGGACGTGCTGCAGGCCCTGCGCGCCCTGCCTCCGGTGGATTACGCCAACGGCAACCAGGTGGCGCGGTCGGCCGGCATCGACGCGGCTCCCGAGATCACCGACGCGCAGCGCGGCGCGCAGGGACGTGACAAACGGCACCAACGGGTGTCACAGCACCTGCGCAGCATCTAGAGCACCCGGCTGGCCCGCCGGCAACCGGGCCGGCTGGCTACCCGCCCGCAGACAGGGGGGCGCCCCAGCCGCGAACCGCTGCCGGGGGCGCCCCTGCGTAACCGCCTGCCCTGGCGACGGTGCGCCCGAACCGGGTCGCGGCCACCAGGCGGCCGACAGCCACCCGAACCGGGTGGCTGCGTGTTACTGCGATCAGCTTACCGCACGCCATCAGCCGAACGGACAGTGGGTGCCGACAAAGGGCCTCATCCCGTCAGCTCGGCGTATCGCCCCTCCAGGTCGACCCGGGCGAGCGCACCGACCAGCCAGGCGAGCTGCTCCGACTCGCGGCCACCGGCCAACCCGGCGAGATCCTCGGCGGAGCGGCCCAACCCGAGTCGCCGCGCCGCCGTCAGCGCCCGCCGGTCGGCCACCGGCGCAACCTCGCCCCACAGCGCCTGCACCTCGCGCAGGAACAGGTCCGCGACCTGGTCGTCCACCCCCGGAAGGGCGGTGAGCAGTGCCCGCTCACGGGTCGGGTCGCGGCGCGCCGCCGAGCGCAGCCGCCGCAGGTCACCCCGGTACCGTTCGACGACCGTGCGGGCCAGCTCGCCCAGCAGGTCGGCCAACGTGTCGACGTCACCGCGCTGGCCGCTGTCGCGCAGCGCCCTGACCCGGTCGGAGTGTGACGAACCGGACAGCCTGGCAGCGCTGTCCCAGCCCGCGTCGGGCAGCGCGTGCGCGCCGTCGAGGGCGCGCCGGAAATCTCCCCGACGGGCGAGCAGCACCGCCAGGCAGAGCACCTGGAACAGGCTGGACGGGTTGTTGGTGACCCGGAAGCCGTACTGCTCGGCGAAACCCCGGCCACTGCCGGCGAGCCGGCGCGCCAACCGCTTTTTGTCCTCGATGGTGGAAACCGTGGTGGGCATGAGCGGCTGTTACCCGCGCCCAGGGTGAGTAGGCCGGGTTTCCCGGCTGCCTGGGCACAGACCTCAGTTGCGGTCCAACGTCAGTACGCGTACCCCTGAGTCCAGAACGGCGGCGTCCACGTGGGTGAACAAGGTGGGCTGGAAGGGACCGGCGAACATCGGGATGCCGGTACCGATCACGGACGGGTGCTGCTTGATGATGAGCCGGTCGATCTCGGGCAGCAGGCTGTGCGCCAACCTGCCGCCGCCCACCAGCCAGATGTCCAGCTCGCTGCCGTCCTGCTTGAGGCTGCGAACTCGGTCGAGGGCGTCGGTGCGGACCAGCTCGACAGTGTTGCCCGGAGTCTCCCGCAGGGTGGTCGAGAACACCAGGTGACGCAGATGTGGGTAGGCGTCGTCCAGCCCGGCGTCGAGGCCGACCTGATAGGACGCCCGGCCCTCAAGCACGGTGTCGAAGACCTTTGCCGGCCCCTCGACGCCCAGCGCGGCACGGGCGGGCGCGGGCAGAGTCTCCGGGAAGTTGCTCACCATGTAGTCGATCAGGTCGGCTGGAACCGGGAAGTAGCTCTGGCCGCTCGGGTCACCGCCGTCCGGGCCGGCGATGAAGCCGTCGAGGGTGGTCGCCACGTAGTAGGTGAGTCGGCGCACGGGGCCCTCCATCACGGGATGCTCAACTGTCGGACCGGTGGTCGTCGGGGGGTTCCGGCCGGGCCTGGGGCCACTCGGCGCCCACGAGTTTCGCCAGGGTAGCTTCCAGCTCGGCGCGACTGCGTTGCTGTCCCTCGGTCGCGGTGAGTTCGGCGAAGAGCAGGCCGTCGACGAGCGCGAGCGCGGCCGTGGCCACATCGCGTGCTCCCGCGACGCCCTGCTCGGTCAGTCGCTGCTCGATGGCACCACGCACCCGGTGGGTGCCGGCCGCCAGGAACGCGCGCAGTTCGGGACGGCGTACGGATTCGAGTACGAGCTCGTATCGGGCGATGAGCCGGTCCCGGTCGGTGGCGAGCAACTGGTCGGCCACGCGCGCGAGGTCTGCCGCGAGCGTCCCGGCGGCTGCGGGTGCGAGCGCCGCCTCGTCCAGCTCGGCCAGCCGGTCGACGGCCGCCCGGAGCAGGTCCGCCCGGGTGCGGAAGTAGTAGGAGGTCGAGCCGATCGGAAGCCCCGCCTCCTTGTCGACGGCCCGGTGGGTGAGTCCACGTCCGCCGGCCCTGGCCAGCGTGGTGATCGCCGCGTCCGCGATCACCGTCCGACGTTCGGTCGCCATGGGGCTCCCCTCCCTGCTCTACAGGTGCAGAGTAGCATTTCTCGACACCTGTAGAGGAGGAGTCCATGCCGAACGACTACGTGGTGCACGTCCTCGTACTCGGCCTGGCCGCCACGGCAGCGTTCAACCCACCCACGCGACCACGGCCACTGGCGCGGGCCGCCTTCCTGGCCGGGATGGTCGTGAACGAGGTGCCCCACCTGGTGCTGACGCTGCTCGCGGTCTCGACCGCCGCGGCGATCTGGAGCGGGGACCTGCGCCGCGACGTGTTGTCGGGCGTCCTGCTGGCCGGCGCGGCCGCTACCGCGGTGATGCTTGTCGCGTTGACCCGCCGAGCCATCCGTTCGGGATCCGTCGCTGATGCCGCGCTGCGAGCGGCCGGCATAGACCGCGCACCGCCGCGACAGAGCCGGTGGCGTACCGCCCTCACCCCGCTTCCGATCCGACCGCGTTCCGTGCAGCGACTACGCAACCTGCGCTACGGCGACCATCGGCGCCAGCGCCTCGACGTGCTGCGGCGCCGGGACCGACCCACGGGTGGCCCGCTGCTGGTCTACTTCCACGGCGGCGGCTACTTCTCGGGCAGCAAGAACTGGGAGGGGCGCGGCCTGCTGCACCACCTCGCCGCGCGCGGATGGGTGTGCGTGAGCGCGACGTACCGGCTCCGCCCCGGGGCCGGCTTCGAGGAGCACCTGGCCGACGCGGACACCGCGATGGCCTGGGCGCGCGAGCACGCAGAAGAGTACGGCGCGGACGCGACGACGGTGGTGATGGCAGGTAGCTCCGCAGGCGCCCACCTGACCTCCCTGTACGCGCTACGCGCGGCCCCGGCCGAGCGCCCTGCCGCGGCGGTCTGCCTCTACGGCTACTACGGCCACTACTACGGCCGCAGCGCCCAGGAGACTGTCGCGTCGACCCCGTTCGCACTGCCGGCAGCCGACGCACCGGCCTTCCTGATCGCGCACGGAAGCCTCGACAACTACACCTCCCCCGCCACGGCGCGCGCACTGGCGGACAAGCTGCGGGCCGAGTCGTCGCAACCGGTGGTCCACGTCGAACTGCCCGGCGGCCAGCACGCGTTCGACCTCGTCTCCTCCTGGCGGCTGACCGCTGTCATCGACACCCTGGACGCAATGCTTGCCGACATCGGCGTGGGCGCGGGACGTCAGCTGGAGGCGTCGTAAAGGTGCTGATCGCCGGAGGGCTGCTCGACCCCTTGGTGCGCGACCTGGATCATCCCGCCTGACCTGCCAGCAATTCACTTGTGAAAGCCGCCGGAACGGTCGCGGGCCTTGAGCCGGACGGTGGGCAGGGCCGGTGCGGGCAGCGGCGGATCCGGGTCGTCGGCGACGACCCCGAACCGCCGCCCGGCCATCCAGTCCTCCCGGGCGGCGACGATCTCGTCGTGGTCCCGACCGACGAAGTTCCACCACATCACCAACGGCTCCTCGAACGGTGTGCCACCGAGCAGCATCAACCGGCTACCCGGCTCACCATGCAGGCGCAGCACGTCCCGCCCGGCGCCGAGCCAGAGCAGCGCCCCGGGCGCCAGCGGCTGGCCGTCGACCTCGCCGGCACCGTCGAGGACCAGCAGCGCGTACTCGAAGTCACGCCGCAGCGGCAGCTCGGCCGGCGTCGGTCCGGCCAGTTCCAGTTGCGCGCCGAGCAGCGGGGTGTGCACCCGGGCCGGCGAGCGTTCCCCGGCGAGTTCCCCGACCAGCAGGGTGACGTCGAGGTCCCCGTCCTGCCACCGGGGCAGCTCGGCGTGGTGGGCGAAGTCGGCCGCGCCGGCTCGCGCCTCGTCCGGCAACGCCACCCACAGCTGCACCCCGTGCATCAGGGGCGGATGCTGCGCCGGTGAGCGTTCGGAGTGGGCGATGCCGTGGCCCGAGGTCATCACGTTGAGTTGGCCGGGGCGGATCGGCTGCTGGTTACCGAGGCTGTCCCGGTGCAAGATCTCGCCATCGAGCAGCCAGGACACGGTCTGCAGGCCGGTGTGCGGGTGCGGCGGCACCTCCATGCCGGGCCGTCGGGCCACATCGTCGGGGCCGAAATGGTCGACGAAGCACCACGCCCCGACCAACCGGCGGGTGCGCTGCGGCAGCAGCCGGCGCACCGTGGTGTAGCGGCCCAGCGGCACATCGTGGCCGGGCAGCAGCACGCTGCCCGGATCGACCGTCGCCACACCGGGCGGACGGGTCTCGGCTGGCATCGCCTCGGCACGCTCCACGGTTCGACTCTACGCCCGCCTCGGTCGCCCGCCCGCTCGTCAGCGAGCGGGTGCTCCCGCGAGAGGGTTCAGCCGCCGCGTACGGTCACCACGTTGGCACCGGCCACCAGGTCCAGGAAGATCCGATTGGCGGCCCGGTCCCAGCCCGGCGAGCCGAGCACCGTGCCCGGTGCGAGGCCGTCGCGGCGCTCGCCGTACACCTCGACGGCACCGGCACCGGAGCCCGCCCGGACGCGCACCGGCACGTCGTCGGTGACGGTGACGTCGAACTGGTTGACCCCACCGGTCACCCGCACCACGAGCAGCCCGTCGACGCGGGGCAACCGGAGGTCGGTCCGGGTCGCGCCACCCACCAGCTCCAGTCCGGACAGCCGGGCGGCGCCCAGGTCCATCCGTCGCTCGGCAGCCCCACCGGTGAGTCGCAGATCCCAGGACACCCGGGCGTTCAGCAGCACCTCGACCGTGCCCGGCTGCTCGCCGGTCCGCTCGATCCGCAGCGACACCCGGTCGCCAACCAGCTCAGGACGTGCCCGCGAGCCGGACGCGGCAGGGCTGACCACGCGGTACAGCTCCTCCCCCAGCTCCGTGACCCGAACATCGACGCGGTCCACTCCGTCGACCAGCTCGAAGCTGGCCCGCCGTCGGTCGTTCAACGGCGCGGTCCGTACCTCCTCGGAGCTCTCCTTCGCGGCCCGGGCGGCACCGCCAAGTCCGCTGGCGTCGTCCGGCGCGGCGGTCGCGCTGGCCACCGAGTCCGTTCCGCCGGAGAAGACCCGGCCGAGCCGGTGCGGGTCGGAGAGGATCACCACGACGGCGACCGCCCCGAGGCCCAGCACCAGCACCGCGGCGGCGACCAGCAGCCGGGCAGCCGGGGACCAGATCGGTCGGTCCGGTACTGGTTCCCCGGTGCCGCTGGGCGTCGCCGGTGACACCTCGACCTCGATCAGCGGCACCGGGGCTGACCCGGGTCGTGTTCGATCCTGTCCGTCCTGCACCGATCCGGCCATCGGTCTCCCCTTCCACGGTCCCCTACCGAGGGGTACGCGCCAGAAGGCGGGACGGATCAGTCGACCGGGCGTCGAACCCGTGCCTGAGCTGGTCCCCGACCGTCGATGAACCGGACGGCGGTGACGAACCGTATCCGAGGACGGTCGGCGCGACGCCGCCGAGGTCCGGCAACGGCGCCGGGCCTGAACCGGAAGGGACGTGTCGGTGATGCCGGAGACGGTCGAGTCGGTGTTCTCCAGTGTGGTCGCCCGCAACCCGGGTGAGCCCGAGTTCCACCAGGCCGTACGGGAAGTGTTGGAGAGCATCGGGCCGGCCCTGGCCCGACACCCGGAGTACGCGCAGGCCCGGATCATCGAGCGGATCTGCGAGCCGGAACGGCAGATCATCTTCCGGGTGCCCTGGGAGGACGACCGGGGTCGGATCCGGGTGAACCGGGGCTTCCGGGTCGAGTTCAACAGCGCCCTCGGCCCGTTCAAGGGTGGGCTGCGCTTCCATCCGTCGGTGTACCTGGGCATCGTCAAGTTCCTCGGCTTCGAGCAGATCTTCAAGAACGCGCTGACCGGGCTGCCGATCGGCGCCGGCAAGGGCGGCGCGGACTTCGATCCCAAGGGGTGCTCGGACCGCGAGGTGATGCGCTTCTGCCAGAGCTTCATGACCGAACTGCACCGGCACATCGGGGCGCAGACGGACGTGCCGGCCGGTGACATAGGGGTGGGCGGCCGGGAGATCGGTTACCTGTTCGGCCAGTACAAGCGAATCACCAACCGGTACGAGTCGGGTGTGCTGACCGGCAAGGGTCTGTCATACGGCGGCGCGCAGGCGCGTACCGAGGCCACCGGGTACGGCGCGGTGTTCTTCGCCGAGGAGATGCTGCGGCAGACCGGGGACGGCCTGGACGGCAAACGGGTGGTGGTCTCCGGCTCCGGCAACGTGGCCATCCACGCCATCGAGAAGGTCCACCAGCTCGGCGGGACGGTGGTCGCCTGCTCCGACTCCACCGGCTACCTGCTCGACGAGAAGGGCGTCGACCTCGACGTGTTGCGGGAGCTGAAGGAGCGGCGGCGCGGCCGGCTGGCGGACTACGTGCTGGACGTGCCGCACGCGGTGAGCGTCGCCGACCGTACCCCCTGGGAGGTGCCGTGCGACCTGGCCCTGCCCTGCGCGACCCAGAACGAGATCGGCGGCGCGGAGGCCGCCCAACTGGTCGCCGGCGGCTGCGCCGTGGTGGTGGAGGGGGCGAACATGCCGACCACACCCGAGGCGGTGCGCATCCTCGGTCGGGCCGGCGTGCGGTTCGCGCCCGGCAAGGCGGCCAACGCCGGTGGCGTGGCGGTCAGCGCCCTGGAGATGCAGCAGAACGCCAGCCGGGAGTCGTGGACCTTCGCGGAGTCGGAGCAGCGGTTACGGGAGACCATCCGGGACATCCACGCCCGCTGCTGGGCGACGGCGGAGGAGTACGGCCTGCCGGGCGACTACGTGGCCGGGGCGAACATCAACGGGTTCCGCCGGGTCGCCGAGGCGATGCTGGCGCACGGCGTGGTCTAGGGCGGGGCAGACAGGTACCGGTGCCCGTCGGAGGGAGCGGCGGGCACCGGTACCTTCGTTCTCCGGGCCCTGCCCGGAATCGTGGATCAGTTCGCGCCACCCGCACCGAAGCGGTTGCGCCGCCGCCAGGCCAGCGTGCCGAGCAGCAGGACGGCACCGGCGGCCACGAGCCCGCCGCCGACCTTCATCGGCGTGTCCAGGCTGCTGCCGGTTACCGGCAGGTGCGGCTTCTTCTTCTTGTGCAGCACCCGCAGCTGGGTCGAGGCGGTACGCCCGGACTCCCGGCCGGTGCCGGTGAAGGTGAGCAGGCCGGTCACCGACGGCGTGTACCGCCGGGTGAAGACCCCTTCGGAGTTGGTCCGGGCGGTGAAGCTCAACGGCGCGCTGGCCTGGAAGGCCACCGGCGCCATGGCGACGGTGCTGCCGTCGCTGCGCCGTGCCGTACCGGCGGCCGGCGCGGCCAGCGGCGTCACCGAGACGACGATGTCCACCGTCTCGTTCGGCCCGTAGTTGCGACCGGTCAGGATGACCGTCTCACCGAGGAAGATGGTGGGTCGGTTCACCGTCAGCGACGCCAGCACCGGCGGATACGGCGGTGGCTGGGGCGGATCGACGACTGTTGGCGACGGCTGCGGCTGCGGTTGCGCCGCCCCCGCCGCAGCCGGCACGGCCACCACGGCCAGACCGACCGTGAGCGCCATGATGATGCGGGATAGCCGCATGGTTCGTTCCCTCCTACTGAGAACAGCTTGGTGCGGTAACAACATGGGTGGTCCATGGGGTGGCGGTCGGGGTCAGCCACAGCTCGGCCGCACCGCTCTCCGTCTTGCCGGTCAGCAGCGCGACCTCCAACGTGCGGGTCCCGCCCGGTCCGATATCGACGTTCACGGTGGCGACCTGCCGCCGCCGCTCGGTGCCGTTGCCCACCGAGGTCTCGGCACCGTCGATCCGGGTGTCGAGCACCGCCCCGCCGGCCGGGCCGTACACCGACACGAGCGTCCGGACGGTGTACGGGTCGCCGGCCAGGCCGAGGCCGAGAACCGACTCGTTGAGCCCCGAGGCCGGTGCGGTGGACCGGAGCGTCACCCGGAGGTTCAGCTCGCGGCGGCCGTCGGCGTGGCAGTCGCCGACCGTCAGGTCGGCGGTCTGCCGGAGGTAGTAGCCGAGCTTCGCGCCGCTGCCGTCGTTGAGAAACACGCCGACCGTCGGCACGGTGTCCTGTTCCGGAAGCGACCCGGCCATCCGGCTGTCGCCGAATGTCCGCTGTTCCTCCGGTCGGGCACTCCAGAACAGTATCCGACGTTCCTGTATAGAGCGGTCAAATGCGGACAACAACCCATTCGGGTGTACGTTCCGGGCGAAAAGCGTGTCGAAGACGGTGGCCGCCGCGCCCGCGAAAAAGCTGTCCTGTTCCCGCGGACCCATCCGCTGGTAGGTGTCGCTGAGCAGCGTCCGGACCGCGTTCTCGGCGCTCAACGCCACCCCGCCCGGCACCCGAACCGGCCCGGTGACCTTCAACAGGTACGACAGCACCACCGGGTCGACGGCCAGGACGCCGTCCACCTGCACCCCGCTGTGCCGCCGGTACATCTCCCGGTACAGCGCCGCCGCGGTCGGGAAGTGCGGGCTGAGGTTGACGTCCGCCGGATAGATGCCGGGCAGCTCCCCCCACAGCGCACGCACCTCGGCGGGGATCTTCACGGGCTGCTCGAACCGACCGATGCTTGAACCGCTGCCCTGGGCGCCCATCTTGACCCGGCCCTTGTTCGCCTCGATCACCGCATACGCGCCGAACATGCCGCCGGTCGCACGAAGCTCCGCGGGGTTCTGGGACACCAGGAGGTACTTCCGCGGTCCGTCCACGCCGAGCAGCGGCGGCAGCAGGCGGCTGGCCCGGTCCGCCGCCGAGGTCATCGCGGCCAACCGGTCGATCTCGCCACGCAGCTCCGTCAGGGCGCGTCGGACCTGCCCGACCAGCCGGCCACCGGAGACCTCGGCCAACTCCGTGCTGGTCCGCTGCACCGTGGCGTGCACCGCGACCAGATCGTCGGTGACGGTACGCAGGCCGTTGAGGTCCAGCCGACCCTCCTGGGGGATCAGTCCGCCGAGATCGACGCGGAGTAACGCCGGGAACGCCTGGCGGGCCAGGTCGTCGATGGCGACGGCGATCTGCCGGACCGCGGTGAGGTTCGCCCCGGCGACCGGGGCCTGTCGGCCGAGCCACCATCCGGGGTCTCCGGTGGCCCGCCGCGCCGCTCCCGACTGCTCCTGCAACGCGGCCAGGGTCCGCTGGGCGCGTGCGGTGTCGCCACCGACCAGATGGGCGCTCAGTTCACCGGCCAGGCCGGCAGCGTTGACCAGGTGGGCGCGCGCCTGCCAGCCGCGGAGACCAACCCACCCACTGAGACCCAGCACCAACGAACCGACCACCAACGTGGTCAGCAGGATGCGACGCAGTCGGGCGCGCCGACGGCGGCGGGACCGGCTACGCCGCCGTCGAGGGCTCTCGCTCTCCGTCACATCACACCTCTTTCCAAAAACGGACAGAAGACCACATTGTTCTTAACACCTAACGGCTAATTGAGTGCATTAATGACGGGATCAGGAGTTACGAGAGGTTCGCTCGGTTTTCCGCATCACGCCTGGTTCCGACGTCCGCCGCCTCGCGCAGCAGCTCCTCGATCCGGTCGACGCCCGACGGCAGCGACATCTCCCGGAGGTACACGTCCCGACCGCGCCGGCCCATCTCGGCCCGCGCCGGCGGCGGGATCTGCGCCGCCAGCCAGAGCCGGTCCGCCAGGCTGGCCCAGTCCTCCGGCGGGCAGGACAGCCCCGCCCGGGCCCGTTCGACAAGGGTCGCAGTGTCGCCGCCGGCCGAGGCGACCACCGGTGCGCCGCAGGACAGGGCCGCCTGGAGCTTGTCCGGCACGCTGCTGCGCAACTCCGGCAGGTCGCGCACCATCACCAGCTGGTAGTCGGCGGCGGCGTACAGCTCAGGCATGTCCAACGGGGAGCGCCGGTCCACGAACCGGACGTTGTCGGCCCGCAGGTCGGCGGCGAGGCCCCGCACCCGCCGCTCGTCGGAGCCCGAGCCGACCAGGACCAGGTCAACGGTGTCGCCCAGGGCCGCCGCCGCGCGTACCGCCGTGTCCAGTCCCTGCCGTGCGCCGATGGTGCCGGCGTGCATCACGACGCACCGCTCGTCCCGACGGACCAGCCGCCGGGCGGCCGGACCGGCCGGCACCGGACGGAAGATCCGCTCGTCGGTCCAGTTGAGCACCACCCGGACCCGCGCCTGGTCGATCCCGTCCGCCACCACCGCGTCCCGCAGCGAGGGCGTGGTGACCGCGACCCGGCTGGCGGCCCGGTAGGTCCGGAGCGTGGCCGCCCGCACCCGCGCCGCCCACCGGCCGTCGTCGACGGCTTCGGGGAGCTGTTCGGTCCAGACGTCCGGCACGTGCAGCACCAGCGGCACCGGGCCGACCAGGCGTAGCAGGGCCGCCGAGGCGAACGCGGCGGCCGGCGGCTGATGCACGTACAGCACGTCCACACCGGCCAGGAAGCGGCGACCCACAAGCGCCGCGCTGCCGGCGAAGGAGAGCCAGGAGGCCATCCGGCCGCGTACGGTGGCGTCGCCGGTGCTGTACCGGGGCACCCGACGCACGGTCAGCCCCCGGCTGCGGGTCTCGTGGTGCCAGCGCTGCCGCCAGCCCGGGTACACGTGCCCGCCCGGATAGTCGGGGAAGCCGGTGAGGACCCGCACCTCGTGGCCCCGTGCGGCCAACTCCTCGGCGAGGCTGCCGGGGATGAACGCCGGCTCCGGTGGAAAGTGGTACGTCACCATCCCGATTCGCACCGGTACACCCCCGTCCCCGCGTACCGGTTCGGCGTGCCGCCCGGGACCGGGAGCACGACGACTGCGTACGATCTCGACATCCCCTCACCGGGCGGACGCCGCCGGCGACCGCCCATCGTCGCGGTGCCACCGCCCGCGACCGCGTCGTCCAGGGGGTTCCACATGCTCAGCGGGGTGCTGTTCGTCTGCCACGCCAACCTGTGCCGGTCACCGATGGCCGAGTACGCCGCCCGTCGCCTGCTCACCGGGCGGCCGGTGTCGGTGGCCAGCGCCGGCACCGACGCCGTCGAGGGCCTGGCCATGCATCCGTACGCGGCGGCGATCGCCGCCGAGACCGGTGACGACCCGGCCTCGTTCCGCAGCCGGCGGCTACTGCCGGAACACCTCACCGGTGCGGTGCTGGTGCTGACCGCCACCCGGCGCCAGCGCTCCATCTGCACCACGCTGGCGCCGGCCGCGCTGCACCGGACGTTCACGCTGCGCCAGTTCGGCCGGCTCGCCGCCGCAGCCGAGCCGCCGCCGGACGAGCAGGACGATCCGGTACGGGCCGCGGTGGCCGCCGCCGCCCTGGCCCGGGGGCGGTTGCAGCCCGCCCCCGGGGACGCCGACGACCTGCGTGACCCTGTGGGGGGCACCCCGGAGGACTTCCGACGCTGCGCGGAGGAGATCGACCGGGCGTTGCGCCCCCTGGCCACGCTCATCGGGACAGCCGGGTGAGTTCCTGCGTGTGGTCGCTCACCTCGCCGGTGTGGGCCCGCTCGGCATGCCGACCGCCCCGGCTCCGGTCCGTCGGCACCGACTGGCCACCCGTCGCGGCGGCGACCACCCGGTAGGCCTCGTACTGGTACGCCTCGGCCTTGGGCACCCGGGCCATGTTCAGCACGCAGCCGAGCAGCCGCACCGAGACCGAGTGCAGGGCCCGGGCGGCCGCGGCCACCTGCGCCCGCGAGGTACGTCCCTGCTGGGTGACCAGCAGCGCGCCGTCGGCCTGCACGGCCACCACCACACCATCGGTCACCGCGAGCAGCGGCGCGGTGTCGATGATGACGATGTCGGCGGACTCACGGAGGGCGAGCAGCAGATCCGACATGGCCTTGGAACCGAGCAGCTCGCTCGGGTTGGGCGGCGCCGAGCCGCTGGGCAGCACGAGCAGTGACTTGTCTCCCCAGCGCTGAACCACGTCGCCCACCTGCACGTCACCGACGAGCACGTCGGTCAGCCCCACTCCCGGGTCGACGCCCAGGTAGTCGCCGACCTTCGGTCGACGCAGGTCGGCGTCGACGAGCAGGACCCGCCAGCCCGCCTCGGCCAGGGCGATCGCCAGGTTGCACGACAGGGTGGTCTTGCCTTCCCCCTGTAGGGCGCTGGTGACCGCGATGACCCGGGCCGGCTCGTGCACGTCGACGAAGCGCAGGTTGGTCCTCAGCTTGCGGACGGCCTCGGCCCGCGCCGAGGTGGCGGCGTCGCCGACGATCAGTGGGGCCGACCGCGCGCTGGTGTCGATCGGGATCTCACCTAGCAGCGGGCTGCCGGTCACCCGCTGCAGCCCGGCCGCGTCGCGCAGCCGGACGTCGGCCATGCCGCGCAGTATCGCCAGCCCGACGCCGGCCAGCAGGCCGAGCAGGGCCCCGATCGCGGTGTTGCGTACCGGCTGCGGTGACACCGGCGTCGGGGTCACCCGTGGCCCACTTACCACCTCGATCTTGATCGGCCCTGGGCTGCCGTCCGGCCGCGCCTCGACCTTCTGCACGAGCTCGACGAACTTCGCCGAGAGCGCCTCGGTCACCCGCAACGCTCGGGTCTGGTCGGTGTCCGTCACCGACGCCCGCAGCAGCACGGTGCCGTTCTCGGTGGAGGTGCTGACCCGACGCTGGATCTCCTCGGCGGTCAGCCCGAGCTGGTTGTCGGCCACCGCGGCCTGCGCCAGCCGGTCACTTGTCAGCAGCTCCGCGTAGGACTTCACCCGCTGCTGGAGGAAGAGCCCGCCCTGGTAGGCATCGGTGACGCCCTGGCTCGGCGTGGTGACGAAGAAGGTGACCGAAGCGACGTAACGAGGCTGGGCCCGCACGGTGACCAGCGCGGTCACGCCCAGGGCCACCATGAGGGTGACCAGGACGATCCACCAGTGCCGGCGCACCAGGCGTAGTTGGCGGTACAGGTCCATCAGGCGGGCCTCCGTACCGGGCCGGTAACGCCAAAGAACTTCACGAAAACCCCCAAGGTCGACTCAATCTCGTGAAACCATTAAAGCGGCTCATGCGGCTTATGTCCGGAGTTAGGTATTTTCTCAATGGCGGATCGTGCCCGCAGTGACCAACCGGACCAGTGGTCTGTCGGAATCGCTCAGACTCGGAAAAAATGCGATGTCGTCGCCGAGCGCTTTGGGTGACTCGTCGCCCTCCTGTGGGAAGAGTCGCGTTCACCCCGCTCGCGACGGCCGTCGGCACTGGATAGGGTCTTGCACGGGTGTGCCGGGAAGCCTGGTCGGCGATGGTGCCGTGCTGCCCTCCGACCGACGAGGTGGACCTCACGTATGACCAACCAGACCCCGCGCCCCGAGCGCCGCGGCGTGCGCCGCCTCTTCGCCCGCACCTCCTGGCCGGAGGCGCGTTTCGTGGCCGACGTGCTGCGCACGGAGACCGTCGGCGGCGCCCTGCTGCTCCTCGGTGCCGTGATCGCGCTCGTCTGGGCGAACTCCCCGTGGGGTGATGCCTACGCGGAGCTGGGGCGGTGGGTGCCCTGGTCGGGCGGCAAGGCGTTGCATCTCGACCTCGACCTCGCCACCTGGGCCGCCGACGGCCTGCTGGCCATCTTCTTCTTCGTGGTCGGGCTGGAGTTGAAACGCGAGTTCGTCGCCGGCGAACTGCGCGATCCGCGGCGGGCGGCGCTGCCGGTGGTGGCGGCGGTCGGCGGAATGGTCGTACCGGCGCTGCTCTTCGTGGGCGCCAACGTCGTCGGTGGTGGCGACGGACTGCGCGGCTGGGCGATCCCGACCGCCACCGACATCGCGTTCGCGCTGGCGGTGCTGGCCGTGATCGGGGCCTACCTCCCGCAGGGGCTGCGCGCCTTCCTGCTCACCCTGGCTGTGGTCGACGACCTGCTGGCCATCACCATCATCGCGATCTTCTACACCGACGACTTCAGCGTCCTCCCGCTGCTCGGCGCCCTGGTACCGATCGCCCTGTTCGGCCTGCTGGTGCAGCGCCGCCGCACCTGGTGGTGGGCGCTCATCCCGCTCGCCGTGGTCGCCTGGACCCTGGTGCACTCCTCCGGAGTGCACGCCACGGTGGCGGGCGTGCTGCTGGGCTTCACCGTGCCGGTGCTCGCCGGAAAGGGCGGCACCGGTGGTCGCCCGATGCCCGGCCTCGCCGAGCATCTGGAACACGTGTGGCGGCCGATCTCGGCCGGCTTCGCGGTACCGGTCTTCGCGTTCTTCGCCGCCGGGGTCTCGCTGCGTGGCGCGGACCTCGGCGCGGTGATCACCGACCCGATCGTCCTCGGCATCGTGCTCGGCCTCGTCGTCGGCAAGTGCGTCGGCATCCTCGGCTCCACCTTCCTGCTGGCCCGATTCACCCGGGCCAGCCTGGACGAGGACATCAGCTGGTCGGACCTGCTCGGCGTATCGTTCCTGGCCGGTATCGGCTTCACCGTGTCGCTGCTCATCGGCGAGCTGGCCTTCGGCTCCGACGGCACCGAGGGCGACAACGTCAAGGCGGCGGTGCTGGCCGGCTCGTTGATCTCGGCGCTGCTGGCCACCGTGGTGCTACGGCGGCGCAACAAGGTGTACCGGGCGATCGCCCTCAAGGAACAGGTTGACCAGGACCACGACGGTGTGCCGGACGTCTACCAGAAGCCCGGCGGCTGACCACGGTCCCCCGCTCACTCACCTGGGAAACGCCCGGCCGACCCGCTCGGCCGGGCGTTTCGCATCTCTCGACCGCCGCCGGAAATCCGCGGTCAGCGCGGTACGCACCAGCAGACGCAGCGCCACGATCGCCACCAGTACGACGATCTCCATCCAGGACTGCTCCCCGGTCAGCCGCAGCAAGCCGGCGGCGAGCAGCATGTCGAGCAGCACCCCCAGGGCCGTCGTGCGCGAACCGGTGGTCAGCAGCGCCACCGCCGCCGCGAGCACACCGAGCGCCGTGATGACGGCGGACAGCAGCATCCTCATCGATTGTCGACCTGCCGCTGCTCGTGTTCGATCTCGCGACCCAGCACGTAGTTCAGCACCGTCCGGATGGCGGCGATGGCGGCCAGCTGGCCGATCTGCGCGAAGGTCGGCGACAGCGCGGTACGCAGGATGTCCGCCGCCAGCTGGAACTCCAGGCCGAGGGTGAGGAAACGCCCCAGGGACAGCCGGATCCGGGTGAACACGGCGGCGTCGCGGTGGCGCAGCCCGTCGATCACGAACCGCAGCGCGGCCAGAGTCGCACCGACGACGATGACGAACGCGCCGACGAGTTCCACCGCGGTCACCAGCAGTTGGTGGCCCCGCTGGAGGATCACCTCGACGTCCACCCCGGCGCCTTACCCGGCCTGCATCCGGGTAGTCGGCGCCGGGTAAACGACGTCGAACCGGTCAGCGCGGTCGCCGGGCAGGCGACGACGACGGTCAGCGCAACTGGGTCACCGCGTCGACGATCAGCCAGACACCGCTGATGGCGAAGAGCGTTGCGGCGCCGTACCTGATGGTTCGTTCCGGCAGTTTCCGGCCGAGCAGTCGGCCGGCGACGATCGCCAGCGCATCCGCCGCGACCATGCCGATCGTCGAACCGATCCAGGTGCCGAACCAGCCGTACTGGGTGGCCAGCGTGATGGTCGCGAGCATCGTCTTGTCACCCAGTTCGGCGAGGAAGAAGGCGACGCCGACGGTGATCACGGCGGATCTGCCACCGCGGGCGGCGCGGCGCTCGTCGTCCTCGGTGAGCCGGTCGCCCCGCAGCGTCCACGCGCCGAAGCCGAGAAAGGCCAGACCCGCCAGCAGCGAGATCCAGCCGGTGGGCAGGGTCGCGCCGAGGCCGTGGCCGATCGCCACGGACGCGAGGTGCACCACCGTGGTGGCCACGGTGATGCCGATCAGCACCGGCATCGTGCGGTACCTGGTGGCGAAGGCCAGCGCCATGAGCTGAGACTTGTCTCCCAGCTCGGCGACGAAGATGACGCCGAAGCTGACCACCAGCGCGGCGAGGAACCCGTCCATGATGTCCTTCCCGGATCAGGCCGGGAGAAGGTGTGGGGACGCCCTCGACCCGGCCGCAACAGCCTGGGTCGAAGGTCTCGCCCGCCTCGCCGGAGCGAGGCCGGGTGGCCGGATGCGTGACGCACCAGTATGTCGACCACGACGTTATGGGCTACTCCCCTTCGCTGCGCCCAGCCTAACCGATCCTCCTTCCCCGGATCACCGGGGTCCGCCGTGGCGGCGTCGGACCCCGGTGACGACCCAATCAGCTCGGCCGGTGGGCAGCGCTCATTCGGCGCGTGCGAGCGTCACCCCGAACAGGTCGTCCGGGTCGGTCCAGAACCGCTCGGCACGGAAACCCGCGGCGGCCAGTTCGCCCGAGATCCCCTCGGGGCGGAACTTCGCCGACACCTCGGTCCGCAGGTCCTCACCGGCGGCGAAGGCGACGTCCAGGTCGAGCACCGTCACCCGCATGGATCGCTCCGCCCGCAGCCGCATCTCGATCCACTCCTGTTCCGGGTTCCAGAGCGCGACATGGGCGAACCCCGCCGGGTCGAAGTCGGCGTCGAGTTCGCGGTTGAGCACCCGCAACACGTTACGGTTGAACTCCGCGGTCACCCCTGCCGCGTCGTCGTACGCGGGCACGATCACCGCCGGATCCTTGACCAGGTCGGTACCGACCAGCAGCCAGTCGCCCGCCTCCAGCGCGGCCCGCATCCCGGCGACGAACTCCGCCCGTTCGTCCGGCAGCAGGTTGCCGATGGTGCCACCGAGGAAGATGACCAGCCGCCGCCCGCCGGTCGGCAGGTGATCCAGGTGGCGGGTGAAGTCCCCGACGATGCCGCGCACCCGCAGCCCCGGGTAGTCGGCGGCGAGGGCGGCGGTGGACCCGGCCAGCGCGCTGACCGAGACGTCCAGCGGCACGAACGTGCCGAGGCCGCCGCGCTGGGTGAAGGCGTCCAGCAGCAGGCGGGTCTTCTCCGAGGAACCGGAACCCAGCTCGATGAGGGTCTTCGCGCCGGTCAACTCGGCGATCTCCGTCGCCTGCGCCGCCAGGACGGCACGCTCGGCCCGCGTCGGGTAGTACTCGGGCAGGCGGGTGATCTCGTCGAAGAGTTCGCTGCCCCGGGAGTCGTAGAACCACTTCGGCGGCAGCCACTTCTCCGTGGCGGTCAGCCCGATCCGGACATCCCGCCGCAGGCTGCGGCTGATGTCCCGGTCGTCGAGGTGGATCTCGAGCGGCTCAGCACCCATCTGCGGTCCCCTTCCGTCGTGTCTGACAGGTCCGTGCGGCCCGGTGTCTTCTCGGTGGTCCCCCGCCCGGACGCCTCACCACGCCGCCACCTCCTGCTGGCGCAGATCGGTCGCCGTGGCCTGCACGAGCTGCCCGTCGGACACCACACGCCAGCCCGGTCCGTCGTCGTGCGGTTCGGAGGCCAGCAGCACCGACGCGGGCGTGACACGCAGTGACAAGGCGTGCCCGGCCGCGCTGGCCACCACCGTGTGCCCGTCGGTGAGCAGCATGTTGAGCCGGGAGCCGGGTGCCGCCGCGGCCACCGAGGTCACCGTCTCGGCGACCGCCCGTGCCGGCGCGACACCGGCGCGCAACCGGTTGCGGACCAGTGCCCACAGCAGTGCCGAGTCGGTCGTCGCGTCGAGGGTGAGCAGGTCCCGCACGGGCAGCTCGGCGGCGAGCGGGACCATCGAGTCGGGCCAGCCCCGCACCACGCCGTTGTGGCTGAACAGCCACCGCCCCTCGGCGAAGGGCGCGGCGGCGGTGTCGACGATCGCCATGCCGACCGTGGCCGAGCGGACGGCGGCCAGCACCGCGCCGGCGGAGGTGACCGCCGCCAGCTCGGCGATGGTCGGGTCGCTCCAGATGGGCTGCGCCCTCCGGTACCGCACCGGCGCTTCGCCGTCCGGATACCACCCGACGCCGAAACCGTCGGCGTTGATGGTCCCGCCGCCACGCATGTCGCGCGGGGCCCAGGACTGGCGTAGCAGCGAATGCGGTGGGTCGAACAGCAGCTCCCGCAGGGTCACCGGTGGCCCCAGGTAGGCCAGGTGTCGGCACATCAGACGACCGGCTTCCCGACCGTCACCGGTGCGCCTCGTCCGGTCGGGCGTCCCGGGCGCAGCGGAAGCCGCTGAAGATCTGTCGACGGATGGGATAGTCCCAGTTGCGGAACGTGCCGCGGCAGGCCGCCTGGTCGGTACCGAACGAACCGCCCCGCAGGACCTGGTAGTCGTCGCCGAAGAAAACCTCGGAGTACTCCCGATAGGGAAAGGCGGCGAAGCCCGGGTAGCCCCGGAAGGGGGTGGAGGTCCACTCCCACACGTCGCCGATGAGTTGATGCACCCCGAGCGGCGAGACACCTGCCGGGTAGGCGCCCACCGGTGCCGGCGACAGGTGCCGTTGGCCCAGGTTGGCGTGGGCCGCCGTGGGGTCACCGTCGCCCCACGGGTAGCGCCGGGACCGGCCGGTCACCGGATCCCACCGGGCGGCCTTCTCCCACTCCGCCTCGGTGGGTAGCCGCTTACCCGCCCAGGTGGCGTACGCCTGCGCCTCGTGGAAGCAGACGTGCACCACCGGCTCGTCGTCGCGGACCCGGTCCCAACTGCCGAACCGCAGGTAGGCCCAGCCGTCTCCGTCCCGCCGCCAGTGCATCGGCGCGCTGAGCCCGGCCTGCTGGCGGTGCTGCCAGCCCACCTCGGTCCACCAGCGCGGGTCGTCGTAACCCCCGTCGGCGATGAACGCGCGGTACGCACCGTTGGTCACCGGTGCGGCGTCGATGACGTACGCGGGCAGGTCCACCCGGTGGGCGGGGCGCTCGTTGTCCAGAGCCCACGGGTCCGTGTCGGTGCCCATCACGAACGGGCCGGCCGGCACCAGCACCTCGGCGGGCACCCGTACGGTCGGCTCCGGTGGCGGCGGCGCGTGCAGCGCTGCGGCGCCGGAACGCAACTGGTGGGTGGCGAGCATCGTCTCGTCGTGCTGCTGCTCGTGCTGCACGATCATGCCGAAGGCGAAGCCGTCGGCGACCAGCCGACCACTGTCGAAGGTGACGCGGTCCAGCAGGTCGTACACCTTCTCCCGGACCGTGGCCACGTACGACCGGGCCTCCGGAGGCGGCAGCAGCGGCAACGACGGGCGGTCCCGACGCGGCTGCTTGAACGCGTCGTACAGGTCGTCGATGTCGCACCGGACCGGTTCCCGCCCGCCGACGTCGCGCACCAGCCAGAGCTCCTCCTGGTTGCCCACGTGCGCGAGGTCCCACACCAGCGGGGACATCAACGGTGAGTGCTGGCGCATCAGGTCGGCGTCGTCCACCGCTTCGGTCAACAGGGCGGTGCGGGCGCGGGTACGCGCCAGTTCCGCCGCGATCCGGCCGCGCAACCCCTCGGCGTCGCGGTCGATGCCGGTGTCGGTCACCGCTGACTCCTCTCCGCGGCGTCACGCCGCCGTCGTAATCCGTGGTCGATCTCCCGGTGCAGGGCCGGCGGCAGCTCCAGCCGCGGCAGTGCGGTCCGGGCCAGGTCGAGCAGACCCGCGGCGGCGCGGGCCAGGGTGGCGTCACGCAGGCCGTACCGCGCGGCGCGGTGCCAGCCGTCGGCGGCGGGCGCGGTCACCTCCATCGCCTCGACGATCGTGTCGGGGCCGCTGAGCAGCGCGCTGAGCACCGCCAACGGCAGGATCCAGCCCCGCCCCGGTTGGGCGTCGAGGTAGCGGATCTCCAGGTAGCCGCGTGGACGTACCGGTGGAAAGAGCGTGCTGACGTGGTATTCCAGGTCGTCGACGCGGGGCGGTCGGTGCAGCGCCCCGTCGATCCAGTCGGCGAACGTCACATCCGGCGGAGCTGTCCAGTCCGGACCGTCCCCGCGGACGCAGAGCAGCGGCGCGGCCAGCACGTACGCCGTCCAGGCGGCGACCGGATCCGGGTCGGCCCGGGCGGGCGTCCAGACCGGGGCGGTGCGGGCGGGATCGATGCGCCACCACGCGCCCATCCGGGCCGACGCCCAACCGGTGTCGTGGCCGGCGTGCCGGGCGGCGGTGGCGAAGGCGGCGAGCAGCGACGGCCCGACCGCGTGTACCAGTTGCCAGCGGACCGGCAACTGGTCGGGCTGCCCGGCGTCGAGACAGATCTGGAGGCCGGCGGTGCTGTACATCATCGTCCGCCCGTCGGGCCCGCGACGGTCGAAGACCTGGCGCATGGCGCGGTAGCGGGGGGTGTCGATCACCGGCCGGGGGTGTCGGTGTGGGTCGATGCCGGACCGGCCGAGAGTCAGGCCGGCGGCGTCCAACAGTCTGGTGGCCTGCGCCACGTCGGACTGGGTAGCCTCGATCAGCGCGGCGACGCAGGCTCGCGGTGGGGTGGAGATCTCCAGCTGCCCGCCGGGCTCGACCGTGATCGCGCTGCCCTGGAGCAGGCGCAGGGCCGGGCTGGTCGGGTCCAGCGTGGTGGGGCCGTACGGCCCCAGTGCCGTGCGCAGGCGCGCGGCGTCGACGGGCCGGACCGGATCGACGGCGTCGTGGACCGTCCATTCCAGCTCGACCCCGGTGAGGGTGGGTGGACCGGTCTTGAAGCAGATCCGGGCGAGGTGCCGGGCGGCGGCGGCACGGTCCCGCAGCACCGGGATCCGGTCCACCTCCGGTGACATCACCATGCGGGGCTCCCTTCCCGATCGGATCCGCCGCCACGGTAGCCCACCCCAGTGACATCGAACCCTTGTGAACCTGAACCGCACGGTGCTGGCGCACCGGTTCCACAGCCCCGGCACGTCGCCCTCGGCGGCAGGCTGACGAGGCGCTTCACCCGATGTCGGCACGGGCGATTCCGCCACCATCTGTGTAGCAGGGGCCAACCGTGCGTCGAACGGATTTCACGATCCGGTCAAATTCTGCCGGGCGAGCGAGGCCCGATCCGCGCGGGCGGCCCGAGGTGTTCGGGCGGACTCAGCCGGCCGGGCTCCTGCTCGGCTCCGGGTCGGGTTCGGCCCGCAGGCCGTGGCAGTACTCGTCGACGTGTTCGGCGCCGCCGGCGGCGACCACCAGTTCGTTGAAGGCGGGCGTCTTCAGCGCCTTCTCCCGCTGCCGTTCCGACTTGGCCAGGTAGGCCCGACACAGACCAGGACGGTCCGTGGTGTTGTCCGAGTTGCCGGGGCCGACGTGCCCGCCGGCCTCGGGACCCGGCGTCGCCGATGCGCTCGACGGTCGCACCGACGCGCTCGGTGCCCGCTCGGGTGGGGAGGTCACGCCACCGGTAGGACCGTCGGTCGGGGCTGCCGTGCCCTCGCCGGTGGGGGTGCCGTCGTCGGTGCTGGGTGCTGGCGTGGCCGGGCTGGTGACGACCGGCGGCGAGACCGGACCGGTGTGATTCAGACCGACCGCTGCCAGGGCGACGCCCGCGGTGGCGGTGGCCGCCAGCCCGGCGATCCAGGCCACCGCACCGACGGTGAACCGGTGCCGTCGTCGCCGGGGCGTCGATGCCGCCGCCCCGGGTTGGCGGGCGGCGCGGAACGCCGCGACGGCGGCCTCCTCCCCAGCCAGTTCCCGCTCCCGGGCCGGAGCGGCGGCGGCCCGCAACAGGTCGCCGAGCGGGCCGGCCGGACCCGGCGCCGGCCGCGTCGGCCGGCCGTCAGGGGCGGCGTCCAACAGCCGCTCGTGGTCGGCGCGCTGCGACCGGCGCAGCATCACTCGCAGTCCGCGCATGTCAGCCGTCCACCGGTTCGGTCTGGGGCGGCAGGCCGGCGCGTTGACGGGGCCGGGTGTCAGCCGCGGTCGGGACATCGTCCGGTGCGGTGGTCGCCGCCCGCTGGTCCAGCAGAACGGCCAGCCGGCGCAGGCCACGGTGGGCGGCGGTACGCACGGCACCGGCCCGACGGCCGAGCACCCGCCCGGCGGTCTCGGCATCGAGCCCGATCACGGCGCGCAGCAGGACCGCCTCGGCCTCCCGGGGCGGCAGGCTGGCGATCATCGCGAGCGCCGCCTCGGTACCGAGGCTCTCGCCCGCCCGCTCGGCGGTGTCCGCGTCTCCGGCCAACTCGCTGAGTTCCTGCACCGGCACTGACAAGGCGGGACGACGGCGTTGCCGGCGCAGGTGGTCCATGGCCCGGTTCCGGGCGATGGTGACGGCCCAGGCACGAAACTCGCCACCGGTGAAGGTGGGCAGGTCGCGGGCGACCTGCAACCAGGTCTCCGACGCGACGTCCTCGGCGTCCGGTCCGACCAGGGCGGTCAGGTAGCGCAGCAGCCCGGGCTGAAGGTTGCGGTAGAGGTGACGGAAGGCGTCCTCGTCACCGGCCCGGGCAGCCGCCACCAGTTGGTCCAGTTCACCGGCCACGGTCGCACCGCCGACCCACCGGCCGCTGTCGGGAGGCCCACCAAGCGGCGGCACGCGTCGGCTCGGCCCGCTCCGCGCGCCGGACCTCGATCCGCACCCCACCCCCGTTGGCCTGAACCGAACCGGGCCCGTGCGGCCCGGTAGCGGATTCTCGCCGACAACGCCGAGGACCACAACCTGACCCGCGCGCCCGTCGAACTCGGTCGGATCGGGCTGGCGTCGGGACCGCGGACGCCCTCGGACGAGATGTGACGGGCACACCCGCAGTGAGAATTGTCTACTCACCCCACCGCGGTTCGCCGTAACGCGGCGGAGGCCCACGACGCTACGGACAGGCGCGCCGCAGCGACACCGACGCCAATGTGGCACCCCGTGCGGACACGGTCACCGTAGGGCATTCTCGGTCCGCGACCGACGGATCCGTCGATCGAGACACCGGGACGACCATCGGCACGGCCCGACCCGCCGACGCGCCGTTCGGGCCCGGTGTGGGTACGGTGGTGCCGTGTTGTCTTCGGAGGTCGTACTCAGCGGTCGGTACCGCTTGGACGAGCGTGTCGCCACCGGCGGCATGGGCGACGTCTGGCGGGCGACCGACCTGATCCTCGGACGGCAGGTCGCGGTCAAGGTACTGCTGCCCGCCCTCGTCTCCGACCCCGATTTCATCGCCCGGTTCCGCGCCGAGGCACGGATCATGGCGGCCCTGCGGCACCCGGGCATCGTGCAGGTCTACGACTGCGGTGAGGATGATCTGCCCAACGGTGGCCGGGCCGACTACCTGGTCATGGAGTTCGTCACCGGTCAGCCGCTGTCCAAGCGGATCGAGGCCGAGGGCCGCCTGGACGTGGGCGTGACCATGTCGGTGGTGGCACAGGCGGCCCAGGCGTTGCACGCCGCGCACGTCGGCGGGATCGTGCACCGCGACGTCAAACCGAGCAACCTGCTGATGCAGGAGGACGGCACGGTCGTCCTGGTCGACTTCGGCGTGGCCCGGTCGACGAACGTAACGAGCATCACCAGCACGAACGCCGTTCCGGGCACCGCCCTGTACATGGCTCCCGAGCAGGCCGCCGGCCGACCCGTCTCCGGGGCGACCGACCTGTACGCGCTCGGTGCGGTCGCCTACTGCTGCCTGACCGGCAGTCCACCGTTCACCGGCGACAACCCCCTCCAGGTCGCCGTCCGGCATCTCGACGATCCGCCACCGGAGCTGCCGCACGACATCCCGGAAGCGGTGCGGGTTCTGGTCGACCAAGCCCTGGCCAAGGACCCGGCCGACCGGTTCGGCAGTGGCGCGGCGATGGCGGAAGCGGCACGGGCCGCGGTCTCCGAGGGCTCCCTGCCCACCACGGTGGTCCCGATGGCCACGGCACTGCGCGATGCCGGGCCGGACACGCGCACCGGACTGCCGGTGGTCGACGCACCGCCACCGGGCCGACGGCGCCGCGGCAAGCTGGTGGGGGCGTTCACCGCCGTGCTGGTCGGGATGACGGCGCTCGGCGCGGCCCTCGGCGCCACGCAGGAGGCCAACACCCCGGCGGTCAAGCTGCCGACCACCGCACCGACGGTCGAGTCCACCGACGAGGAAGCGGCACCAACAAACCCGGAGGAGAGCGCACCGGCGCAGGTGCCGTCGCTGCGTCCGGCCGGTTCGACGACCCGGCCGACCGGCTCACCGTCGCCCGAGCCGTCCTCGCCGCAACCCAGCGAGTCGAGCGAACCCGCGTCGCCGGAGCCGACGACACCCAGCCCCGACCCGGAGCCGACGGGCACGACCAGCAGCCCGACGCCGTCGACACCCACCACGTCGTCGACATCCACCACACCGCCAGACAATGAGCCGCCGGGCACCGGCGAGGGCGAAGGCGGCTGACCCCACCAGCCGCAACCTCCCCTAAATTCCCGAAACGGACGTACGGCATCACACCTCGCTCTAGGCTCCTCACCAGCAGTTATCTCCTACTGTTCGGGAGTTCGGGTGAGCGTGGAAAAGTTGGTCGTCGTCGGCCAGGGTTATGTCGGTCTGCCGCTGGCCATGCAGGCCGTCGAAGCCGGCCTGGACGTGGTCGGCCTCGACGTCGACGCCGACCGGATCAAGCGACTCGCCTCGGGCGAGTCATTCGTGTCGGACATTCCCGCCGACCGGCTCGGCCGCGCGCTGGCCACCGGTCGGTACCGCCCGAGCACCGAGTACGCCGATGCCAAGGACTTCGACATCTGCGTAATAACGGTGCCCACCCCGCTACGCGACGGCACGCCCGACCTGAGCTTCGTGGAGCAGGCCGGTACCGGGATCGGACCGTACCTGCGGCCCGGCTGCACGGTGGTCCTGGAGTCCACCACCTATCCCGGCACCACCGAGGAACTGCTCCGACCGCTGCTGGAGGCGGCCAGCGGGTTGCGCAGCCCCGGGGACTTCCACCTCGGGTATAGCCCCGAGCGCATCGACCCGGGCAACCCGACCTGGCGGCTGGCGAACACCCCGAAGGTGGTTTCCGGGGTGGACGCCGCCGCGCTGACCCGGGTCGACTCGTTCTACCGGCGCCTGGTGGAGCGGACGGTGCCGGTGGACTCGACCCGGGTCGCCGAGCTGACCAAGCTCATCGAGAACACCTTCCGGCAGGTCAACATAGCGCTGGTCAACGAGCTGACGATGCTCTCGCACCAGTTGGACATCGACGTGTGGCAGGCCATCGAAGCGGCCGAGACGAAGCCGTTCGGATTCATGCCGTTCCGGCCCGGGCCCGGTGTCGGCGGGCACTGCCTGCCAATCGATCCCTGCTACCTCTCCTGGCAGGTCAAGCGCCGCCTCGGCCGGCAGTTCCGGTTCATCGAACTGGCCAACGACGTCAACCACGAGATGCCCGAGCACGTGGCGCAACGGGTGATGGCCGGGCTGAACCGCTCCGGGCGGGCGGTCAAGGACGCCCGGCTGCTGCTGCTCGGGCTGGCCTACAAGCGCAACACCGGGGACATGCGCGACTCGCCGGCCGTCGAGGTCGCCCGGCGGCTGCGGGAACTCGGTGCCGAGGTCCGGGCGGTCGAGCCGTACGCCGAGGCGCACCACCTGCCCGCCGGGGTACTGACGGTGAGCCTGACCGAGCGCGAGCTGCGCGAGGCCGACGGTGTCGTGGTGGTCACCGATCACGACGTCTTCGACTACGACCTTGTGGTCCGGCATGCCCGATACGTCTTCGACACCCGCAACCGCTGCACCGGCCCCACCGTGGAACGCCTCTGATCAGCGGTCCGCGAGTGCCTCGACGACGGGCAGCGCCAGGGCCCGGCGGGCCGGCAGCACCGACGCGACAAGCGCCGCCAGCACCGCGATCCCGAGGATGCCGCCGAGCTGTCCCCACGGCACGACGAGGGTGAACTCGCCGGCGATCCGGGACAGCATGGCCATCGCCGAGGCGGCGACCCCGGTGCCGAGGGCGACGCCGAGCACCGCGCCGACCAGCGCGGTGAGCAGCGCCTCGACGGCCAGCATGCCCCGCATCCGCCCACGGGTCAGACCGACCGCCCGCAGCACCGCGTTCTCCCGGGTGCGTTCCACCACCGACAGGCTCAGTGTGTTCGCCACCCCGACCAACGCGATCACCACCGCCAGGCCGAGCAGTGCCACCACGAACGCCAGCAGCATGTCCACGGTGCCGGTGAGCATCCGTTTGTACGCCGCCTGGTCCATCAGGTTGACCGTCGGGTAGTCGACCAGGACCGCCTCGATCGCGGCCCGGGCCGCAGTGGCGGACACCCCCGCCGCCGGGTCGACCTCCGCCAGGTAGCCCCGCTCGTCGGGGAAGAGCCGGGTGAAGTCGACGTCGTCCAGTTCGACGACGTGGCCCTCCGGTGCCCGCCCGGTGCTCGCCTCGGATCCGGTGCCGGCAACCACCGCCGCCACCTCGAACGGGCGTCCGTGCAGGGTCACCGTCTCCCCCGCCGACCAACCGCGCCGCCCGGCCAGCTCCCGATGCACCAGCAGCCGACCCGGTCCGAACCGGTCGAGCTGCCCGGTGAGCACCCGGTCGATCCGGTGACCGACCAGCTCCGGGGCGGCGGCCCGGAACTCGACGTCGTCGACCACGTGCGTACGCGACTCGTGCACCGTGCCCAGCTCCGGACGGTCGGCCAGCGCGGCGACGACCCCGGCGGGCAGGTCCACCCCGATCCCGGTCACCACGAAGTCCACGCCCACCTCGGCGTCGACGCTGCGCTCGATGGCCGCCTTGGTGCTCTGCGCGCCCACCACGAAGGAGGAGACCAGGCCGATCCCGATCACCAGCGCGGTGGCGGTCGCGGCGAGCCGTCGCGGATTGCGGACCGCGTTGGCCACGGCGAGGGAGCTGGTCTTCCCGAAGATCCTGCGGGCCGGGACGCCGAACAGCCGCACCAACGCCGGCACCAGCACCGGACCGAACAGGACTAGGCCGAGGAAGCCGAGCACCCCACCCAGGGCCACCAGCACGACCTGCCCCGCCGAGGCCGCGCCGACCAGTGCCGCCACCCCGCAGGCGAGGACGATCGCGCCGAACGCCAGGCGTACCCGGCCGGCAGGGCGGGCGACCTGGACGGCGGCGTCGGTCAACGCGGCCACCGGGGCGACCCGGGTGCCCTGCCAGGCCGGTACGAGTGCCGCGCCGACGGTGAGGGCGGTGCCGGCGGCGAGGCAACCCAGCACGGTGCCGACGGTGAGTGTCGGCTCGCCGTGCAACGGGGTGTCCAGCCGCGCCATCAACAGGTTGAGGCCGGCCGCCAGCCCGGCACCGAGCCCCACGCCGATGGTCGAGGCGGCGAGCCCGACCGCGACCGACTCCAGCAGCGTGGCCCGGAACACCTGTTCCCGGGTGGCACCGACCAGGCGCAGCAGCGCGGTCCGCCGGGTGCGCTGGGCGAGCACGATTGTGAACGTGTTGGCGATGACGAAGGCGGCGACCACCACGGCCACCCCGGCGAAGGTGAGCAGCACCATGTTGAACTGGCTCAGGTCGCGAACCTCCTCGGCCACGGCGGCGTCGAGGATCTCCGGTCGGGTGCGTACGGTCGTGTCCGCGCCGACCGCCTCGGCGATCCGCTCGGCGAGCAACCGATCGGTCGTTCCCGCCTCGGCCGCCACCATGATCCGGTCGTAGCCGCCGCGGTCGGTCACGGCGAGGGCGTCGGCACCCACCAGTCCGATGTACGGACCACCGACGTCGCGCGAAGTACCGGCCACGTCGACCGTGCCCACCAGGGTGTACGGGCGGGCCGCGCCGCTGGCGCCGCCGACGCGTACCGGCGCGCCGAGGTCGAACCCCTGCGCCGTGACGGTCCGCTGGTCGAGCACCAGCTCGCCGGTGCGGGCGGGCAGTCGGCCGGCCACCACGTCGTACGACTGGAGGGCGGGATCGGTGGGGATCGCGGCGAGGACCCCGTAGCCGAGCACCGGACGGCCGTCGGAGCCGACCAGCCCGCCGGTGCCGATCAGCTCGCCCTCGGCGGCGCGTACCCCGTCGACCGCGCGCACCCGCTCGACCAGGGACGCGTCGATCACCTCGTCCCGGTAGACACCGATGTCGGTGGGTCGGTCGAAGGTGCCGGCCCGGTCGTAGGCGCCGGCCCGCATCCCGTCCACGAAGATCAACGTGCCGGCGATGAAGGCCACCCCGAGGACGACGGCGAGGGTGGACAGCAGCATGCGCGCCGCCTCGGCGCGCAACGAGCGCAGGGTCAGCCGGATCATGTCAGCGCCCTCCGACCGGGGCCGCGCCGTCGGTGTCCAGACGGCCGAGCACGTCGAGGACTCGCTCGGCGGTCGGCTCGGCCAGTTCCCGGACGAGCCGGCCGTCGGCGAGGAAGACCACCCGATCGGCGTGAGCGGCGGCGACCGGGTCGTGGGTCACCATCACCACGGTCTGCCCGAGGGTGTCGACCGCCTCGCGCAGCAACAGCAGCACCTCTGCCCCGGCGCGGGAGTCCAGGTTGCCCGTCGGCTCGTCGGCGAAGATCACCCACGGTTTGGTGATCAGTGCCCGGGCCACCGCGACGCGCTGCTGCTGGCCACCGGAGAGCTCGGCCGGACGGTGCCGCAGCCGGTCGGTCAGTCCGACCGCCGCGACCACCTGCCGCAGCCAGGCCGGGTCCGGCCGCCGTCCGGCGATGTCCAGCGGCAGGGTGATGTTCTCCGCCGCGCGCAGCGCCGGCAGCAGGTTGAACTTCTGGAACACGAAGCCGATCCGGTCGCGGCGCAGCAGGGTCAGCCGACGGTCGTCCAGGCGGCCCAGCTCGGCGTCGCCTACGCGTACCGTTCCGGCGGTGGGGCGGTCCAGGCCGGCCAGGCAGTGCATCAGGGTCGACTTGCCGGAGCCGGAGGGGCCCATGATGGCCGTGAAGCGGCCGGCGGCGAAGTCGACGTCGAGGTCGTCGAGGGCGACGACGGCGGCCTGGCCGGTGCCGTACTGCTTGCGCAGGCTCCGGGCGGTGACGGCGACACCGGCGGTGACGTGGACGGGTGGTGCGATCGACACGTGCTGCTCCGTGGGACGGTGGATGTCGGACGTCCCCGACGCTATGGAGACCACCGGCCCGTCGAGATCAACCCGGACGCTCGACCTCGGTACGCCTCAGGTCGTCCCGCACCGGGCACACCCGTACGCCTCAGGTCGTACGCGGGCCCTCGGCGCCCGGGGTGACCAGGCCGCTCTCGTACGCCAGCACCACCGCCTGTACCCGGTCGCGGAGCTGGAGCTTGGCCAGGATCCGGCCGACGTGGGTCTTCACCGTCGCCTCGGCGACGTGTACCCGGGCGGCGATCTCCGCGTTGGCCAGACCCTGCGCGACCAGCAGCAGGATCTCCCGTTCACGGTCGGTGAGCTGGGCCAGCCGGGGGTCCTCGGTGGGTCCGCTGCCGAGCTGTCCGGCGAACCGGTCGAGCAGCCGGCGGGTGATCGACGGGGCGACCACCGAGTCGCCGCCCGCGACGACCCGGATCGCGGTCAGCAGCTCCTCCGGAGGGACGTTCTTGAGCAGGAAACCGCTGGCTCCCGCGCGCAGCGCGGCGAACGCGTCCGCTTCGGTGTCGAAGGTGGTCAGCACCAGCACTCTCGGTCCGCCGGCCGGCCGGTCGGCGCAGAGCCGCCGGGTGGCCTCCACACCGTCCATGGTGGGCATCCGGATGTCCATCACCACCACGTCCGCCGGGACGCGGTCGAGCACCCGCAGCGCGTCCGCGCCGTCGATCGCCTCGCCCACCACCTCAAGATCGGGCTGGGAGTCCAGCACCATCCGGAAGCCGGCTCGCACGAGCGCCTGGTCATCCACGATCACCACCCGGATCGTCATGCCGCGATCACCTCCGAGCCCGGGGACGACGGCAGCGGCAGCCACGCCCGTACCTGCCAGCCACCGGCCAGTCGGGCACCGGCGGTGATGGTGCCGTCGTACACCGAGACCCGTTCGCGCATGCCGACCAGCCCGTGACCACCCGGCGGTGTCGGGGTGAGCGGTCCGTGACCGCGACCGTCGTCGACCACCACGAGCGCGACACCGTCGGCGGTGTGCGCCAGAGTGAGCTCCACGCTCGCTCCCACCCCGGCGTGCTTGAGCACGTTTGTCAACGCCTCCTGTGCCAACCGGTGCACGGTCAGTTCCAGCGCGGGCGGCAGCGGGACGGGTCTGCCGGTGACCGTGTAGCGCACCCGCAACCCGGCCTCCCGGAACCGGTCGAGCAGGGCGGGCAGCTCGGCCACCGAGGGTCGCCGGTGGTCGGGCCCGGCCAGGTCGGGCACGGGTCGTACGGCCGGTGTGGGCACTGGTTCCGGCGGGTTCGCCTCGCGCAGTACGCCCACCAGCCGACGCATGTCCTCAAGTGCCTGCCGGCCGGTGTCCGCAACGATCTTGAGGGCGTCCCGGGAGGTGTCGGGATTCTGGTCGATCATGTACCGGGCCCCGTCCGCCTGGACGATCATGACGGCCATGCTGTGCGCCACGACGTCGTGCAGTTCGCGGGCGATGCGGGTGCGTTCCTCCGCCACCGCCGCCCGCGCCTCGGCCTCCCGCTCCCGTTCGAGGGTGGCCGCCCGCTCCTCCAGGCTGAGCACGTACTGCCGGCGGGTACGGACGTTCAGGGCCACCAGCCAGACCGCCCCGGTCAGCAGGGTGTAGTAGATGGCGGCGTAGTACCAGGCGGCCGGCAACGGATCCCGCACGGCGGCGAAGACCGCTCCGATCATGGCCACCACTCCGGCGATGGCGCCGTCGCGTAGCCGCTCGGCGTACTTGACCACGCCGTAGAGGGCGATCAGGACCGCCACGTCGTAGAGCATCGGTGCCCAGCCGAGAGCCACCTGGGCGAAGGCCAGCACCGCCACCACGACGGTCACCGCCACCGGGCGGACGCGGCGGAACAGCAGCGCCAGCGCCATCGCGACACCGATGGAGGTGGACCACCAGCCGCCCGGCTGCACCGGCCCGCCGGCCACGCTGACCAGGGCCACCAGGCCGGCAAGGGCCACGTCGAAGGCGACCGCGGGCAACCGCCGGCCGAAGATCATCGCATTCATCGTGCACCCAGCGTACGAGGCATCCCGGCGACGGACGCGAAGGTGTTCCCGGCCTCCGGAGCGGGACCGGTCAGGACGGCAGCAGGTCGCGCATCCGGGCGATCTCGACGGACTGCTCGCTGGCGACGGAGGTGGCGAACTGCTCCACGGTCAGGTCGAGCCCCAAGACGAATGCTCCGACGGCCAGCGCCACGGAAACCGATGTGACGGCGGCGAGTAGCTGTCCGCGCCGGGCGGTCATGCCACACCCCCTCCGGGTCGAGGTAGCTGCGATCGTATCCATTCACATTGGACGCCAAATGTGATCTGGGTCACATCGATGGATCTCATCTGCGAGTAGGGTACGGCCAACGTCACTACCCTTTCGAAGGGCGTCGCCGATGGTCGGATTGACCCTGCCACGGGGGCGGCAACTGCGTATCGTCAGTGTGGCCGCCACCGGGCTCCTCCTCGCCAGCATCGCCGTTGCCTCACCCGGCAACGCGCAGACCGTCTCCGCCGCGGCCAGCGAGTCCGCCGCAGCCGTCGAGGCACCGCTCGGTGTCGACGAGATCGCCAGCAGCCCCAACCTCAAACTGATCGCCAACCTGCCGAAGCAGGCGCCGTTCAACACCACCGCGGCGCTCGGCACCGACATCGCCTTCCAGGGCAGGTACGCCTTCGTCGGCAACTACGACGGCTTCGTCATCTACGACGTCGCCAAGCCGAGCCAGCCGAAGATCGTCTCGCAGGTGCTCTGCCCGGGCGCGCAGAACGACGTCTCCGTCTACGGTGACCTGCTCTTCCTGTCGACGGACGCGTCCCGCAACGACGACTCGTGCAGCAGCACCTCCCAGTCCGCCACGATCAAGGAATCGTGGGAGGGCATCAAGATCTTCGACATCAAGCACAAGGCCAGCCCGCGGTACATCAAGGCGGTCGAGACGGCCTGCGGCTCGCACACCCACACGCTGGTACCGGCGAAGGACAAGAAATCGGTCTACCTGTACGTCTCGTCGTACAGCCCGAACGCCGCCTTCCCGGACTGCCAGCCGCCGCACGACTCGATAAGCATCGTCAAGGTGCCGCTGAAGAAGCCGACGGACGCGGCCGTCGTCGCCACGCCGAACCTCTTCCCCGACGGTGGCTACGAGGGTCGTAGCGGTGGCTCGGCGACCTCGGGCTGCCACGACATCACCGCGTACCCGACGAAGGACCTCGCCGCCGGTGCCTGCATGGGTGACGGGGTGCTGCTGGACATCAGCAAGCGGGAGGCGCCGCGGGTGCTGCACACCGTGCGGGACACCACCAACTTCGCGTTCTGGCACTCGGCCACCTTCAACAACCGCGGCACCAAGGTCGTCTTCACCGACGAGCTGGGCGGGGGCGGCGGCGCCACCTGCAACGAGACCGTGGGCCCGGAGCGCGGCGCCAACGCCATCTACGACATCACCGGTCGGGGCGACAAGCGCAAGCTGGAGTTCCGCAGCTACTACAAGATCCCCCGGACCAACGGCGACACCGAGAACTGCGTGGCCCACAACGGCTCGCTCATCCCGGTCCTCGGCAAGGACATCATGGTCCAGGCCTGGTACCAGGGCGGCGTCTCGGTGTGGGACTTCACCAACTCCCGCAAGCCGAAGGAGATCGGCTACTGGGAGCGCGGCCCGCTGTCGGACAGCCAGCTCATCGTGGGCGGCTCCTGGTCGGCCTACTACTACAACGGGCACATCTACTCCTCCGACATCCAGAAGGGGCTTGACGTGCTCGCGCTCAACGACTGGCGGACGTGGACGGCCAAGCTGGCCCACTTCCGCGAGTTGAACGTCCAGACCCAGCCCAGCTACCTGAGCTGGTAGGTCCAACGCACCGATCCGGCCCGGTCGCCCCCGTACGGGGTGGCCGGGCCCGATCGCGTTGACAGTCGCATCGGTTGTCGCGTTTCCTCCCGCCTGTCCCGGGTACCTCGTCCGTCACGCAGGAAGGGGTGTGAGATGACGCGCAACGAGTACCACGTGGTGCCCGACGGCGCCGGCTGGAAGGTCGAGCAGGGCAACACCGTCGTCGGGACGTACGACACCAAGCAGCGGGCGGTCGAGGCCGGACGCGAGACGGCACACGGCAACGAGCCCAGTCAGCTCGTGGTGCACACGGCCGACGGGAAGATCGAGACCGAGTACACCTACCGGGACGACCCGTACCCGCCCGCCGGCTGAACGGGCCACACCAGCGGCGGCCTGCCGACACCATCCACCCCGGGTGCTGTCGGCAGGCCGCCGTCGTCACGGCTCCACTGTCGCCGGTGGCCGGGCGCGTGCTCGGCACCGTCGCCGCCGTCGGTGCCCTGCTGCTCACCGGCCGGCCTACGGCCAGCCGCCGCCGGCCGTCCAGTTCAGACCCGGCGCACCGGTAGCTGCAACTCGGTGACCCCCTTGTCGGCCTCCTCCGGCCAGTACTCCACGTAGAGCTCGCGAGCGTAGCCGTCGGTGCGCCAGTCGTTCTCCTCGATCCACCGAGCCAGCACCTGCAGGCTCCGGTCGGCCGTGTCCATCGGGCCGTGGTGGATCGTCGTCGCCGCCGTGATCGCCGGCAGTTCCACCACGGCGATGCCGCCGGCCGCCGCCCGGCCGCCCTCGATACCCACCCCGGCGTGTACGACGACGCCTTCCCCGTCGGCGGCCTGGTCGTACCAGGCCACCGCCGGGCCGGACGGGTTGACCCCGGCGGCCTCCAGCCGGCGGAACAGCTCCGGGTAGAGCGGCGTCAGCACCGGACCGATGTCCGCGGCGTCGTAGCTGCGGGCAACGGCACTCAGCTCCGCGACCCGGATCGGCGGCACCTGCTTGAGCACGACATCCTGGCTGGTCATCCGACCCTCCGTTTCGATCATGCGGAGCCTCGCTTCGACGCTGGACAGGCGGGCGGTGTCCGCCGCCAACTGAGCCGCCAACTGGGCCCGACGCAGCCGCAGCATGCCCCGCAGCTCGACCAGATCGACAGCCTCGTCCAGGATCGCCCGCACCTGGGCCAGGGTCAGGCCGAGGTCCTTCAGAGCGATCACCCGGTTGAGCCGACCCAGTTGGGCGGCGGTGTAGTAGCGGTAGCCGCTGTGCGGGTCGACGGCGGCCGGCGGGAGCAGCCCGATGCTGTCGTAGTGCCGCAGCATCCGTACCGACACCCGGCCCAGGCTGGCGAAGTCTCCGATGGTTAACATGGCTCCTCCACGGTGGGCGCTGACACCGTGTCAGAGTCAATCCTGGGCCACCGGGGAGCGGCAACGACTCAGCCGGGCAGTGGGGCCTCGTCGCCGCGGTTGCGGCGTGGGGACACCAGCCGGCGCATGATCGGGGTGGCATTCCACTTCGCCGCGCCGACCAGGTCGCGGGCGTGTTCGAGGACCGTGTAGTCGGGTCTCGCCCGGCCGGCGGCGAGCGCGGCGTCCAGGTCGTTGCCACAACGCATAAGCACGCTGTCGAAGTCGCGGCGAACCGGCTCCAGCAGGTGGTAGCCGAACGAGCGGTGCAGGCGGGCGAAGAGTGGCTTGTACAACCGGGCCCGCTCGTGCAGCCCGGAGGAGTACGACATGGGGTTCTTCGGCCGGCGCCGGATGTAGTCGGGCAGCATGTCGGCGAAGGCCCGGCGGACGATCCACTTCTCCTGGCCGTCGCGCAGTTTCAACTCGATCGGCACCCGCATCGCCAGCTCGACCAGCGCGAGGTCGAGGAAGGGCACCCGGGCCTCGACGCCGAAGGCCATGCTGGTCCGGTCGACCCGCTGCAGCTCGGTCCGGCACAGGTTGCGAATCTTGTGCAGGAAGAGTCTCCGGGACGCCTCCGGACCGACCTCGTGGTACATGGGGTAGCCGCCGAACAGTTCGTCCGAGCCGTCGCCGGTGAGTACCACCTTGACGCCCAACTCCCGCAGCCGCCGGAAGATCGGCACGGAGACGATCGCGTTGATGATGTCCCCGTACTCGGTCAGCTCGGAGATCCGGATCGCCTCCCGTACGTCGGCGAGCCGGATGTCGCGCGGGCGCAGCTCCACCACCTCGTGTGCCACGCCGAGGTCCCTGGCCAACCGCCGGGCGTACGCCAGGTCCGGGCTCTCCGGCACCCCGACGGTGATGGCGACACAGTCCGGGTGCAGCTGAGCCGTGTGCAGCAGCGCCAGCGAGCTGTCCAGTCCGCCGGAGAGCACCACGCCCACCGTCAGGTCGGTGTCCAACCGCACCCGGAGGCTGTCGGTGAGGGCGGCACGGACGAGCAGGGCGGCCTCGTCCGGGTCCGCCACCACCGGCCGGCCCGCACCAAGGGCGAGCAGGTCCACGTACGGCCGCAGCTGGGGGCGGCCGTCGACGTCGGCCCAACCGTGGTGCCCCGGCGGCACCTCGGCCACCGGCGCGCCCAACCGGACCAGCGCCTTGACCTCGCTGGCGAGGTGCAGGCATCCCGGCGTCCGCGCCCAGTACAGGGGCTTCACGCCGAGCGGGTCCCGGGCCAGGTACGCGCGCCCGGTGGCCCGCTCCACCACGACGAAGGCGTACTCGCCACGCAACCGGGTCACCACCTGCTCGCCCCAGTGCTCGAACGCGGCGAGCACCACCTCGGTGTCGCTGGCGCTGCGGAACCGGTGGCCGAGGGCGGTCAGCTCGGCCCGCAGTTCGTGGTGGTTGAAGACCTCGCCGTTGTAGCAGAGCAGCCAGCGCTCGTCGGCGGAGACCCAGGGCTGCACCGCGCGCTCGCGGTCCACCACCCGCAGCCGCCGGGTTCCGGCGAGCAGACCGTTCTCGTGCCGGGTCTCGGTCACCTCGCCCCGTGGCGCGAGTGTGCCGAGCATCCGCCGGAAGATCGCCGGGTCCGCCTCCGGGCCGATGCTGAGCATGATCCCGCACATGGTCAGATCCCCATTTCGGCTTCGTACGCCCGGCGCAGCCGCAGCGTCGCGGACGGCGCGAGGCAGATGTGCCACGCCTGACCCTCGTCCACCACGTTGATCTCGCCTGCCCGCTGCCGGCTCAGCAGCAGCCCGGCCAGCGTGTCCCGGACCCCGAAGCGGCGGTACCAGGCCATCTCCACGTCCACCGCCCAGCCCAGGCAGTGGCCGCTGGGCACCATCGCGGCGTACCCGAGGCGCCGCAACCGGTACTGGTGTTCGGCGCTGCGGACCAGGCTGGTCACCCACAGTGGCGGGGTGCCCGCCGGGGTGGCGGCGGCGAACTCGCGACCGATGTCGTTGAGCAGGGCGATCACCTCACGGCGGGCCCGGCGGAACAGCAACCCGGCGGTATGCGGGGTGGCGTCGGGCAGCATCCGGCGGCGCAGCGCGCGTACGCCCCGGCCGACGACCGTGCGGGGCTGCTCGGTGTACTGGAAGCGCAGCAGCCCTCGCCGCCGCAGCCACTCCAGGTCGACCAGTTCGGCGCTGTGGTTGACCTCCGCGTCGGTGAGGAACGTGGCGGCGTCGCGCCACCACATCACGTCGATGCGGGACAGCAGGTAGATGCGCACCAGCGCGGCCAGGTCAGCGGCGGAACTGCGTTCGTTCGGCTGGTACCGGGCCATCTCCAGCAGCAGCGTCTCGCGGGCTCCGATCAGACCCTGGGAGGTGGCGTCGAGTACCTGCATGATGGCCGGTTCCCGGAGCCGCTGGTCGATCAGCACCTGTCGAGCCTTCGCGCTACCCACCCCGGCGAGGGCGCTCACCTCGACCAGCAGTTCGGCCACGGCGTCGCGGTAGGCCACCAGGTCGGGCGGGGCCGCGGTGAGCGGGCGCACGGTGCCCGGTGGGCGTCGACGGGCCGGGGTGACGGGGAGACCGGGTCGGTGTCCCGGGCTTCGGCTGGGCACTCGCATGATCGGTCCTCTCTAGCCGCCGCAACGGTCGCCTGTGACAGAACGTAATGACACCGATCCGGATGAGTACGAGTAATACTCCCGTATCCCCCTAAGGCGTGGCAGACCTCGTACACAGGCGCGCGTCGCCCCTGCGGCACACAGACCGGGCATGGCCGACAGACAACTGCATGTACCATTCGGTACATGCACCGTGCCGCGTAGGTGCGGTCGATGGACGGGAGGGACGTCGATGCCGACCATCAGCCTGACCGCAGGGACGATCGACTACACCGACACCGGCGGTGACGGGCCGGTCCTGGTGCTGCTGCACGGTGTGAACATGGACGCGAGCCTGTGGCGTCGGGTGGTCGCCGAAGTCGCTCCGACGGTGCGCTGTATCTGCCCTACCCTGCCGCTCGGCAGCCACCGGCGACCGATGGATCGGCCGGAACTGGTCACCCACCGGGGCGTCGCCGCGCTCGTGGGGGAACTGCTCGACGCACTGGACCTGCGCGAGGTGACCCTGGTCGCCAACGACTGGGGTGGCGTCCAGTTCCTCGTGGCCGACGGTCCGACCGACCGGATCGCCGGTCTGGCGCTGGTCGCCTGCGAGGCGTTCGGCAACTTCCCGCCCGGAAAGCCGGGCAAGGCGGTGGCGATGAGCGCGCGAGTTCCCGGTGTGCTGTGGCTGTCGATGCAACTTCAACGGTTCGGCTGGTTCCGGCGTGCCCCCGGCGCCTGGGGATGGATGAGCAAGTACCCGATCCCCGGCGAGGTGATGGACGCCTGGTTCCGACCGGCGCAGCAGGACCGGGCGATCCGACGGGACCTGCGCACCTTCGCGCTGTCCACTCCGTCAAAGGCGGAACTGCGGGCCCTGCCGAGCCGGCTGGCGTCATTCGACCGCCCGGTCCTCGTGGCCTGGGCCCGCGAGGACAAGCTCATGCCCCCGTCGCACGGGCCCCGGCTGGCGGCGCTGTTTCCCCGGGGCCGGCTGGTCGAGATCGACGACAGCTACACCCTGGTGCCCGAGGACCAGCCCCGGCGGCTCGCGGCGGAGCTCGTCCGGTTCGTCACGACCGAGGTGCGCGGCCCGCGCCCCTGAGCCCCGCCCGCTGGCCCGGACGCACCGCACGCGCCGCCGGGTCACCGCCGTTGCGGAGCGTCACCCGCTCGGCTGGTCGGCCGCGTGGAATCCAGAAAGGCCGCCATGGTGGCGTCGGCTGTCGCCCGGTCGCCGGTGAGCGCCAACTCGAACAGGACGCCCCGGGTCATCGCCATCGCCATCCGCGCCTGGGTCCGTGCCTGCGCTGGCGGGTGCCCCACCCCCTCGAAGAACGAGCCGAGCCGGTCGGTCCAGACGGTGATCCAGGTGCGCAACGCACTGGCCCACGCGTGCCCCTGCATCGCCGCCGCCGACATCTCGAAGAACAGCGGCGCGAACGCCCGGTCGTCGGCGAGCCGGACCCAGAAACGCCAGGCACCGTCGTAGGGGTCGTCAACCGCCTCCTGCAGCAGCGATTCGAGCAACTCCTGCTGGGCCCGCCAGACGGCCTCGACCATCGCGGTGAGCAGCCCCTCGCGGGAGCCGAAATGGTAGATCAGCATCCGATGGCTGGTGCCGATCTCCGCCGCGAGCGTACGCAGGCTGGTGTCGCCGACGCCGTTGACGGCGAAGTACGCGATCACCCGCCGCAGGAGAGCCTCCTGCGGGCCGCCGGCCGGCACGGTGACTGTCACCACCCGATGCTAGGTCAGGGTCGATCCACTTTCCTGCACCAGTACCGGCGGGCGGATCACAACCAGCCGTTGTCCCGCGCGATCCGCAGCGCCTCCGCCCGACTTCCCGCGTCGAGCTTCTGCACCGCCAGCGCCAGGTAGTTGCGCACCGTCCCCGGCGACAGGTGTGCCCGGCGGGCGATCGCGGCGACCGGTGCGTCGTCGCCGGAGAGCCGCAGCGTCTCCAGTTCACGCGGGGTCAGCGGGCAGGGCGGGATGGTGAGCGCATCGGCAGCGAGGGCCGGGTCCACGTACCGGCCACCCGCGTGCACCCGGCGGATCACGTCGGCGAGCGCACCGCCCGGCGCACCCTTGGGCAGGTAGCCGCGGGCGCCCGCGCCGAGCGCGCGGGTCAGGTGCGCCGGCCGGCCCTGGCCGGTGAGGATGACCACGGCACATGCCGGTAGCGCCCGGGCGAGCTCGGCGGCGACCTGGAACCCGTCCCGTCGGGGCATGGTCAGATCGATCACCGCCACGTCGGGTCGATGGGCGAGAGCGGCGGTCACCGCCTCCTCGCCGTCGGCCGCCTGGGCGACGACCGACAGATCCTCCTCGAGATCGAGCAGCGCGGCGAGAGCGGTACGGATCAACTCCTCGTCGTCGGCCAGCAGGACGCGGATCATACGACGGTCGGTACGGTCGCCTCGACGGTGAACACACCGTCTGCGCAGCGGGTACGCACCTGCCCACCGGCACCGGCCAGCCGGTCGGCCAGCCCGCGGAGTCCATGGCTGTGCCGGTCGGGCTCCGCCGTGTCGGGCACCCCGTCGTTGGTCACGATCATCCGCGTCACCTGCTCCTCCTGAGTGAACTCGATCCGGCACCAGCCTGCCCGGCTGTGTCTGAGCACATTGGTGCCGGCCTCCCGAAGCACCGCCGCGAGCTGGGTCGCCACCTCCGGCGGCAGCTCACCGTCGGGCGGTGCGACGGTGCACCGCACCCCGGACGAGCGCAGCACCTGCGCCACGGCGGTGAGCTGTTCGGTCAGGTCGATCCGACGGTAACCGTGCACCGTCCTCCGCAGCTCGGTCAGTGCGGTGGCGGCCAACCGTTGCGCCTCGCCCGCCGCCCGGCCCGCGCGCACCGGGTCGTCCGACGCGAGCCGGGCGGCCAGCTCGGACTTGAGGGCGATCACGGTCAGATGATGTCCGAGCAGGTCGTGCACGTCGGCGGCGAAGCGCAACCGCTCCTGCGCGGCGACCAGCCGGGCCTGCGCAGCCCGTCCCTGTTCGGCCTGCACCAGCAGCCGCCAGAACCACACCTGGAAGCCGTTCACCAGCGCGATGCCGACGCCGACAGATCCGGTGAGCAGCACCGACCGGCCGACGGACATGCCGGTGAGCGCAGCCACCGCCCCGGACACCGCAACGGTGACAAGCGCCGCCGGCATCACCGACCGTAACGGTGCGAGCAACGGGAGCCCACCGACGACCGTCGCGCCGAGCCAGGCCCACGTGGGCCACGCGGCACCGGCGACCGGCGCGACGAGCGGCACGCTGAGCACCGCCACCGAGGCGTAACCGGCCAGCAACCACCGGCGCAGCCGGGCGGGCGGTGCCGGGGTGACCGCCGCGTACAGCGCCACCGCCAGCACCAGCGCGAACGCGGACAGCCCCACCGTGCCCGCCACCGCCCGCCAGGCGTCCGGTTCCCGGGTCAGCCCGACCGCCGGTAGGAGCAGGGTGGCGGCCATGCCCGAGGTGAGAGACACCAGGGTCGCGGCCCGGGCGCGGGACAGTGTCCGCCCGCTGCCCGCAACCAACGCGTCGGTCACCACGGTCGACAGGGTAGAGCGCGCCGCCGCAGCAGTGGACCCGCCGGTCTGCCCGGGCCGGCCGGGCGTTTCACCCGGCCGACCGGTGACCGCTGGGGGATGGTTCCCCCCGCGCGGCGGCCACCAGGCTCGGTGACATGGCAGAGCTGAGAACCGCCGTGACATCCATCCCTGATCCCACGTCTTCCGGTGCCACGACGGCCAGCGAGCCGGCCGGGCCGGGTCGGGTCGGGCGACTCCGGCCGCTGGCCCGGCAACTGCTGGAGATGGTGCTGGCCATGGTGGCCGGCATGCTGGTGCTCGGTCCGGCGCGAGCCGCCCTGGGTACGACGCTCGGGCTGGCCCCGGCCTCGCCGGGCGTCGGTGCGCTGCTCTTGGCCACCGACATGAGCATCGGCATGGCCGCCTGGATGGTGTACCGAGGGCACTCCTTCGCGGCGATCGGCGAGATGGTGCTGGCCATGTACGCGCCGGTCCTGCTCCTGCTGGTCGGCTACCGGGCCGGACTGCTCGACGCGAATCTCCTGCTGGTCGGCGCCCACCTGTTGATGGTGCCGGCGATGGCGGCGGCGATGCTACGACGACCCACCGAGTACGTCCGCCACCCGGGCAACCGGCCTGCCGTTCGGCGTCCGCTGGTACGGGCGCTGGCGCATCGCTGGCCGGCTGGGTTGGCGTTGCTGGTGACCGCCGACAGCTGGACCTCGCCAGCCCTGCTGGGCGCGTACACGCTGCTGATCCTGCCGCTGGGTTACCTGGTGATCGGGACGGTCCGCCGGCAGTGGGGCGTACCCGGCAACCTGCGGCTCCAGCTCACCGGCCTGGCCGGCTGGTCCGCCCTGGCCCTGGTCGCCGTGCTGGCGGGCGGCACCGTGGGGCACTGGCTCGTGGCGCTCGGTTGGCTGGCCCATGCCGGGTGGGACCTGCTCCATCACCGCAGCCGACGGGTGGTGCCGCGAGCCTACGCCGAGTGTTGCATCGTCATCGACGCCGTGTTGGGCATCACCATCATGCTGGCGCTGCTCACCGGGTGACGGAACCGGGCGGGTGTGCGGGATTGCCGTCGGCGACCCCGCGCACAAGTCGGGTGGTCGCCGCAGCGGACCGCTTGGCGTGATGAAAGGCTTGACCCATGAGTTCCACGCCCGTATCGCCCGACCCGTCCACCGAGCCGCCCGCCTTCACGGACCTCGGCCTACGACCCGAACTGCTCGCCGCGCTCGCCGCACTCGGGTACGAGGAGCCCACGCCGATCCAGCGGGAGGCGATCCCGCCGCTGCTGGCCGGCCGGGACCTGCTCGGGCAGGCGGCGACGGGCACGGGCAAGACGGCGGCGTTCGCCCTGCCGCTGTTGCAGCGGATGCCCGACGACCGGGCGGGTGACGACCCGCACGCGCTGGTGCTGGTGCCGACCCGGGAACTCGCGGTGCAGGTCTCCGAGGCGTTCCACCGCTACGGCAAGGACCTCGGTGCGCGGGTGCTGCCGATCTACGGTGGGCAGCCGATCGGTCGGCAGTTGCGGGCACTGGACGCCGGCATCGACGTCGTCGTGGCCACCCCCGGCCGCGCCCTGGACCACATCGCCCGGGGCACGTTGCGGCTGGGCAACCTCGCCAGCGTGGTGCTGGACGAGGCTGACGAGATGCTCGACATGGGCTTCGCCGAGGACATCGAGGCGATCCTGGAACACACCCCGGAGCAGCGACAGACGCTGCTCTTCTCCGCCACCATGCCGGCGCGTATCGACGGGATGGCCCGAGCGCACCTGACCGACCCGGTGCGCATCCTGATCGCCCGCGAGCAGCCGGTGGCCGGCGAGGCACCCCGGGTTCGGCAGAGCGCGTACCTGGTGGCGCGGGCACACAAGCCAGCGGCGCTGGGGCGCGTTCTTGACGTCGAGTCGCCTACCGCGGCGATCGTGTTCTGCCGCAGCCGGGAGGAGGTCGACCGGCTCACCGAGACGATGAACGGTCGCGGTTACCGGGCCGAGGCACTGCACGGCGGCATGAGCCAGGAGCAGCGGGACCGGGTGATGGGGCGGCTGCGCGCCGGCACCGCGGACCTGCTGGTCGCCACCGACGTGGCGGCCCGTGGGCTGGACGTCGAGCAGCTCAGCCACGTGGTCAACTTCGACGTGCCGTCGGCGCCTGAGTCGTACGTGCACCGCATCGGTCGGGTGGGCCGCGCCGGTCGGGAGGGCGTGGCGATCACCCTGGCCGAGCCCCGGGAACACCGGATGCTCAAGACCATCGAGCGGGTCACCGGGCAGCGGATCACGATCGACAAGATCCCCACGGTCGCCGACCTACGGACCCGTCGGCTGGAGCTGACCCAGGCCGCGTTGCGGGAAAGCCTGCTGGAGGACGATCTCGACCCGTTCCGGGTGATCGTCGAGACGCTCAGCGACGAGTTCGACCTGATGGAGGTGGCGCTCGCCGCGGTGAAGCTGGCCCACGAGGCGACGCTGCCCGGTTCCGACGAGGCCGAGGAGGAGATTCCGCAGGTCGCGGTCCGCCCACCTCGGGAGGGCCGGTCGACGGGGTACGAGGGCCGGGGTGAGCGCCGGCCGGCGCGGCCCCGCACCGCCGGCACCACCCAGGTCTTCATCGGGGTGGGCCGGCGGGCCGGGGTGCGCCCGCAGGATCTGGTGGGCGCGATCACCGGGGAGACCGGGGTCCGGGGCCGGGACATCGGCTCGATCGAGATCGCCGATCGCTTCTCCCTGGTCGAGGTGCCTGTCGCCGTCGCCGACGAGATCATCGCCGGGCTGCGCGGCAGCACCATCAAGGGCCGCAAGGCCACCGTCCGCCGTGACCGCGAAGGACGTCCCGGAGAGGGCCGCTTCGACGGCGGCGACCGCCGCGACCGCCGCTGAGGTGTCACCCCTCAGGCGGCGGTGACCCGCTGACCGCCCAGGGCCGCCGGGTCGATCTCAGCCGGGCGCAGCGCCAGGGCGAGCACGTCGGCGACGTCGGCCAGGGTGTGTACGGTCAGCGCCTCGCGGACCTCGGTCGGCAGGTCGTCCAGGTCCGGTTCGTTGCGGGCCGGGATGATCACCTCGGTCAGTCCGGCCCGGTGGGCGGCGAGCAGCTTCTGCTTCACGCCGCCGATGGGCAGCACCCGCCCGGAGAGGGTCACCTCGCCGGTCATCCCGAACTCGGGGCGTACCGGCCGGCCGCTGGCCAGCGACGCCAGGGCGGTGACCATCGTGATGCCGGCGCTGGGCCCGTCCTTGGGCACCGCACCCGCCGGGACGTGCAGGTGGATCCGCCGTCCGGCGAGGGCGTTCGGGTCCAGGCCGAGGCGACGGCCGTTGGCGCGCAGGTAGGACAGGGCGATGTGCGCCGACTCCTTCATCACGTCGCCGAGCTGGCCGGTGAGGGTCAGCCCAGGCTCGCCGTCCATGCTGGTCGCCTCGATGAACAACACGTCTCCCCCGGCACCGGTGACCGCCAGTCCGGTGGCCACGCCCGGTGTCGCGGTGCGTTCCGCCGATTCCGGCGTGTGCTTCGGCCGGCCGAGGTAGCGGACCAGGTCGTCGGCGCCGACGCGGGCGGGCGTCGGGTCGTCGGCCAGGGTGACGGCCACCTTCCGCATGATCTTCGCCAGGGCACGTTCCAGCTGCCGTACGCCGGCCTCGCGGGTGTACTCCCCGGCGATCCGCGCCAACGCCGCAGCGTCCACGTCGACCTCGTCGGCGGTCAGCCCGGCCCGCTCCCGCTGACGCGGCAGCAGGTGGTCGCGGGCGATGGCCACCTTCTCGTCCTCGGTGTACCCGTCCAGAGTGACCAGTTCCATCCGGTCCAGCAGCGGCCCGGGGATGGCCTCCACCACGTTGGCGGTGGCCAGGAACAGCACATCGGACAGGTCGAGGTCGACCTCCAGGTAGTGGTCCCGGAAGGTGTGGTTCTGAGCCGGGTCGAGCACCTCCAGCAGGGCCGCGGCCGGGTCGCCGGCGTATCCCACGGAGACCTTGTCCACCTCGTCGAGCAGCACCACGGGGTTCATCGAGCCTGCCTCGCGCAGCGCCCGGACGATCCGGCCGGGCAGCGCCCCCACGTAGGTACGGCGGTGTCCCCGGATCTCGGCCTCGTCACGAATGCCGCCGAGGGAGACCCGGACGAACGTCCGGCCGAGGGCCTGGGCGACCGACTCGCCGAGGCTGGTCTTGCCGACGCCGGGCGGGCCCGCGAGGGCCAGTACGGCACCGGAGCCGCGACCGCCGACCACTCCGAGGTCACGTTCGGCGCGCCGGTTGCGCACCGCCAGGTACTCCAGGATGCGGTCCTTGACGTCGGCCAGGCCGGCGTGGTCGGCGTCGAGCACGGCCCGCGCCGCGGCCAGGTCCGTGTTGTCCTCGGTACGCGTGCTCCACGGCATCTCCAGCACCGTGTCCAGCCAGGTACGGATCCAACCCGCCTCCGGCGAGGCGTCGCTGGCCCGCTCCAGCTTGCCGACCTCCCGCAGCGCCGCCTCGCGTACCTTCTCGGGCAGGTCGGCGGCCTCGACGCGGGCCCGGTAGTCGGCCGAGCCGTCCGGGGCGTCCTCGCCGAGTTCCTTGCGGATCGCGGCGAGTTGCTGACGCAGCAGGAACTCCCGCTGCGACTTCTCCAGCCCCTCCCGGACGTCGGAGTTGATCTGCTCGGTGACCTCCTGCTCGGCCAGGTGGTCCTTGACCCAGCCGACGAGCAGTTCCAGCCGGGCCGTGACGTCCGGCGCGGCCAGCAGTTCGGTCTTCTGCCCCAGGCTGAGCCAGGGCGCGTAGCCGGCCGAGTCGGCCAGCTCGGAGAGGTCGGTCATCCGTTCCATCGCGTCGATGACCTGCCACGCACCCCGCTGCTGGAGCACGGAGGTCATCAACGCGCGGTACTCGCGGGCGAGTTCACGGGCCCGGCCGGCGGGGTCGGGTTCGTCGATTTCGGTCGCCTCGACCCAGAGCGCGGCGCCGGGGCCGGGTACACCTGAGCCGATGCGGGCACGGGAGAGGCCCCGGATGACGGCGGCGGGCTCGCCGCTGGGCAGCCGCCCCACCTTCTCGATCGTGGCGATCGCGCCGACGGAGCCGTACTCGCCGTCCAAACGGGGCACGGCGAGCAGCTTGCGGTCGCCGGTGGCACGAGCCGCGTCGACCGCGGCCTGGGTGGTCGGGTCGAGGGTCACCGGGATGGCCATGCCGGGCAGTAGTACGGCGTCGGTCAGTGGAAGTACCGGAAGAGTTGCCATCGAACACCTGCTATCGCATTGAGTTGAGCGTGTCTGGCTCAAGTCGCATCGGGTCCCGGTTGTTCCTCCGTGTGACCCAGCACACGGAGCGCCAACCCGCGCGTGACACTTCCACCGTCCATCGGGTCGACCGTGCCCACGTCGAGCAGATCCGAAATCGGGGATTTCGATGCCACGCAAAACGCGAACCGCCGCATGGCGCGCTTTTGTTGCGCAATTGGCGGACGATCAGTCAAACTTTGAGCACACCCCGTCAGACACAGGGAGTAATCGACGATGGCCAAACAAGTAATCACGGTGCTGACTGACGACCTCGACGGCGGAAAGGCCGACCGTACGGTCGAGTTCAGCCTGGATGGCGTGGCGTACACCATCGACGTTTCCGACGAGAACGCGGGTGTCCTGCGCAAGGCGTTGGATCCGTTTATCGATGCCGGCCGCCGCCTCGGCCGTGGTGCTGCCGACACGGGCCGTAACCCACGTCGTAGCATCGGTTCGGGCACGCCGGGAATGAACCGCGAGCAAAACCGTGCCGTCCGCGAATGGGCGGTCCGGAACGGCTACAAGATTTCCGAGCGGGGTCGCATCCCGGTCGAGGTGGTGGAGGCGTACAAGAACCGTTGAACAGCGGGAATGTCGCCCTGGCGCGGTTGGGCCCCCCTGGGCTCGGGTCACGGCAGGATTGCACCGGTTTTCGACATGCAGCGGGGCCGCCCGGAATCTTCCGGACGGCCCCGCCGTTCGATCTCAGCCCACGGGCTCAGCTCTCGGCGTCAGTTGACCTGGATGCGCACCGCGTCGAAGGCGGGGGTCTGGTTGGCCCGCTCCGACATCGGGATGCGGTGCGAACCGTCTCCGGCCCAGACCGCGCACTGTGCGGTACCGGAGTCCGGCAGGCCCGGAACCTGGATGGTGACCTCGTCCGGCTGGGCACCGCCGCCGCCGTCCTCGGTGGCGACGAAGAAGGCCGGCACCGGGTCAGGCGCAGGAGCCTCGTTCGTGTTGTTAAGCATCCGGCAGGCGGTGTGGAAGTGACCACGGGTCAGGCCCTGCCCGTTGAGCAGCGAGCTCTCCAGGTAGTAGCCGCCCTGCCCGGCCGGGAGGAACCGGTCCCGGACCAGGTTGCGGGTGCTGACCCGGATCGAGAAGCCCTCGTTGCGGTTGATCTGCTGCGGGAAGTCGGTGATCAGCAGCGACGGGTTGTTGGCCGCGGCACCGACCTCGCCGAAGGCGGTGCTGATGCAACGGTTGCCGTTCTGGAAACCGTCGTGACGCTGCAGCTGGCTGTTGTCACAGTTGTTCGCCAGCACGTCGAGGCCGTTGTTGTTGCCGCCGTCGTTGTTGCCGCCGTCGTCGTTCCCACCGTCGTTGCCGCCGTCGCCGCCACCGTTGTTGTTGTCGACCGGCTGCACCTGGCAGGTGGCGAGGTTGGTGAGACCGCGCGGCCGGGGGCCGAAGCGGTCGATGGCGATCGTGATCCGGCCGAGGGTCGCTCGACGCTTGCTGGCCAGCGGGTTGAGAATGGCGTTACGGATGAACCCCTGGCCGCGGTCGCCCTCTGCGGCGAGCCGCTCGTCCGCCTCGGTGATCTGGGTCTGCAACGCGTTCAGGTTACGGTCCACCTCGGCGCGGGCCCGGTCGGGCACCTGCGGGAGCCGGCTGACCACGTCCGGGCAGGCCACCGCGAGAGCACCGGTGGTCGCGCCGTCGGTGCCGTTGCGAGTCTCCTGACACTCCTCGACGGTCTGCTGCCCGTCGCCCCAGTGGTTGACCACCCAGCGGCCGTTCTGCCAGGTGCGGGTCGTGGTGGCGCCGCGAGCGGCCGGCGCGGTGGCGCCGGGGCTGGGTGCGACACATTCGGCTGCCACCGGTCGCTGCTGCTGGTTTGACCGTCGGTCACCGGCCGACGAGATCTGGGTCACGGCGACGACGCCGCCGAAGACAGCGAGCGTGGCGCCAACGGCCAGAAGTCGCTTGGTCCGCGCGTTACCGGTTGGTCGGCGCGACCGGGTTGACCTGCGCATCGAATTGCTCTCCTTCTCGATCCGGTTCCTGATTCGTGACTCGACGGACCGAACGGAATCTTGGTGGCACGCTCGACGGGGACCGCCTGAACGCACCGGTGGCACGTCGACAAACGACGATGCCCTTTCCGCACCGTCTGCCGCACCGGCCGGTGCGGGTTGGGGAGATCCTGTCCATTCGCGGTGAGGTACGGGTCCGCTCCGACGGCGGTTCAAAGGCCGCCAACTTTTTTTCGATGTTTCTTTCCGCGCCCGGCCGGTCACCGTCCGCCTTCGGCCGACCGACGCTCAGGATGCGGTCACTGCTGGCAGAGATGGTCGTAGGCGAAATCGCCGACGAGTTCGTCGCGACGATCCCGTAGCCGCCGAATGTCGGCCAGCAGATTCCCGAGTGGCACCAGCGACGGCGCGCCGGACTCGATCATCCGCAGCCGCTCGCCGATCGCGAGGACGGCCAGGTCCTCGGCGAGCCGGGCGGGTTCGACGCCACAGGAGATGCCGTACGCCTGCACGGTCACCCGCTCCACCAGCACCTCGCCCGGACGCACCTCGGCCCAACTCCAGCCCTCGGCCGGCCCCTGCGTCCAACGCACGTGCAAGCCACGCAGGATGGGGTCGGTCAACCGACGCGCCACGTACGCCTCCACCGCTTCGGCGCGGGCGAGCGCGCCGAGGTCGTTGACCGCACCCTCACGTCCGTCGGGCAGCCGGCCGACGATGTCCCGGAACCCGACGTCCGTGGCGTCCGAGCCGGCGGCACCGGCGGCGTACCGACGGGCGTCGACGAGGTACGCGACGATCCGCGGCCCGTGTCCGGCGGTACGCAGGGTGTCGGAGACGATCCGCAGCAGCGGCAGCCCGATCGCGGCGGCGACGGCTTCCGTGGTCCGCTCGGCCCGCCTGGCGGTGGCGTCGGTCGGCGGTGACCGGAACTCGACGGCGAACTCGGGCCGTCCGGTCGCCGCCGTGCAGACCACATGGTCGAACAGCGTTCGGCTGGCCGTGTTCCACTGGCTGGCCGTGAGACCAGGTGGCCGGCGCCGGACGATCTCGCCCAGGCGCAGCCCGGCGTGCACCCGCTGCTCCGCCCGGATCAGCACGGCGCCCCGCCCGGCCCCCTCCGGCACCTGCGACAGCCCGCGATCGTGGTCACCGGTCATCGTCGTACCCATGAATCCTCTTCAACCTCTCTCGCCGGCCGGCAGCGGCCGCAAAGGCCGGACAACGGTGCGCGGGCAGCTCGACAAGGCTCTCCTCCCGCCGGCCGACCGAGTCTAGGATGACGATCATGCCGGCGGCTTCCCCGGCGGGCGGTCGGTGACCGGACGGTGGTCGACAGCGGGCCATCCAGCGCCCGGGCCGAGGAGGTGGACGGGTGCGGGTGGTGTCCCTGGTGCCGTCGCTGACCGAGGCGGTGGCGACGACCCTGCCCGGGTTGCTGGTCGGTGCCACCGACTGGTGCACCCACCCGGCGGACCTGGACGTGCCACGGGTGGGCGGCACCAAGTACCCGGACCTGGACCGGATCCGCGATCTCCGTCCCGACCTCGTCCTGCTCAACGTCGAGGAGAACCGACGGGCGGACGCCACCGCCCTGGCCGCGGCGGGCGTACCGATCCGGGTGACCTATCCGCGCACCGTGGACGGTGCGCTGACCGAGCTGGCCGACCTGCTTCGCGACCTGGGATCGGCAGCGGAACCGCACTGGCTCACGGAGGCCCGTCGAGCCTGGGCAGCGCTACCGGGAACGCCGGTCCGCCGACGCGCGGTGGTGCCGGTCTGGCGACGACCCTGGGTGGTGCTCGGCGCCGACGCGTTCGCCGGGGATCTGCTGCACCGGCTCGGCATCGCCAACCCGTACGCCGAGCAGCCGGAGCGGTATCCACGACCGAGCCTGCGGCAGCTGCGGGACCAGGCACCGGAACTCATCGTGCTGCCGGACGAACCGTACCGCTTCACCCGGGACGACGGGCCCGAGGCGTTTCCCGGCATTCCCTGCGCCCTGGTGTCCGGTCGGCACCTGACCTGGTACGGCCCGTCGTTGGCCGAGGCTCCCGCACTGCTGGCTGCCCAACTCGCCGACCTGTACGTCGCCCACTGACCGCTGCGGTGGCGGGTCGTCCAGGGCCGGCACCGGTCGCGGGTCCCGGTGAACACGGGTCGAAGGTCCCGGCCGGCAACGGCCCGCCGGCCCTGATCTCCGGGTGCTTCCCGGGCGTCCAATAGAAGTGCCACCGGGACACGCGGTGCGAAGCAGAGAAGGGACGTGGACATGATGACCGCGATGATCGAGCGGAACACCGCCGCCAAGACCCCGGTGGCCGAGACCAACCAGGAGCAGAACCTCCGCACCCGGGCCACCCGCTACCTGCTCGCCGGGCTCCGCCTGGCGCTCGGTTGGGTTTTCCTCTGGGCCTTCCTGGACAAGGTGTTCGGCCTGGGGTTCGCCACCGAGGCGAAGAACGCCTGGATCAACGGGGGCAGCCCGACCAAGGGCTTCCTCAGCTTCGGTGCCGCCGGCCCGTTCCAGGGCTTCTACAACGGAATCGCCGGAGCCGTCTGGGCCGACTGGCTCTTCATGATCGGCTTGGCCGCCATCGGTACCGCACTGCTGCTCGGCATCGGGGTGCGCGTCGCCGCCGCGGCCGGCGGTCTGCTGCTGGTGCTGATGTGGACGGCGGTCCTGCCCCCGGAGAACAACCCCTTCATGGACGACCACCTCGTCTACGCCGGTGTGCTGGCCCTGCTCGCGGTGACCAATGCCGGTGACACCTGGGGCCTCGGCCGCACCTGGGCCCGGCTGCCGATCGTGCAGCGGTTCGGCTGGCTCCGCTGACCTCGATCACCTCCCCCGCGGCGGGCGTCACCTACCGGTGGCGCCCGCCGCACCGCGTCCGCCCGGCCCGGCCACGGGTGGCCCGCACCGGTCCGCGGGGTGCCGGGCCGTAGCATCCGGCAGGATTGTGCTGACCGGAACCGACGCACCAGGAGAATCCGCATGAACCAGGCAGCGAGCAAGCCCGAGATCGGCCCGATCGAGGGCGCCCCGCCGGCCGACCTCGTGATCGAGGACATCACCGTGGGCGACGGCCCCGAGGCCCAGCCCGGGCAGGTGGCCCGGGTGCACTACGTCGGGGTGTCGCACTCCACCGGCGCGGAGTTCGACGCCTCCTGGAACCGGGGCGAGCCGTTCGACTTCCCGCTCGGCGGCGGACGGGTCATCGCCGGCTGGGACCAGGGCGTGGTGGGGATGCGCGTCGGCGGCCGGCGTCGGCTGACCATCCCGCCGCACCTCGGGTACGGCAGCCGAGGCGCCGGTGGCGTCATCAAGCCCAACGAGACCCTGGTCTTCGTGGTCGATCTGCTCGGCGTCCGCTGACCGCACGCGTCCGGCGCCGGCCCCGTGCCCGGCGCCGGACGCGTCGTCGGGACCCCGCACCGGGTGCGCCACCCGGGCGGGCGGCATACCGGCGCCGACCGGTCACGCCGCGGCGAGCACCCGCTCCGACGCCGCGACGACCGGGATGACCCGCCCCAGGCCGGTGGCCCGCAGCACCCGCTCCACCAGGGGCGGCGGGTCGACCAGCACCAGGTTGCCGCCCTGGGACCGCACCCAGAGCCGGGCCGCGACCAGTGTGCGGACCCCGGCCGCGGAGAGCAGTCGAACCCCGGAAAGATCCACCCGCAGCTCGGTGCGGGCGGGGGCCGCCCAGAGAGCGGCGCGGAACGCCGCGACCGTGGCGATGTCGATCACACCGACCACGCGAACGCACACCGCGTCATCGGACACGCTGGTCTCGACGTGGAACCGTTCCTCGCGCTCTCGCATACGACGAACCTATCCCCCGCCACCGACACTTCCACCCTGCTGGAAGGCGGTTCCGGGTAAGCCCAGGGCATGACCCGTAGGCCGATCGGGTCCACCCTAGGGACGATCCCCGCCCCTGGGTGACCACCGTCGGGACCGCCTCGGAGCGCCGGGCCGACCCACGGCGGGCGGCCCGGCGCGTACGCCCGGTCAGCCGCCGCTCGCCGACGGCTGCGGTTCGGGCGAACCTCCGGCGACCGCCCCCGGGTCCGGCGCCTGGGTGGGCGTGGGCCGCAGACCGGCCGGCACCGGCAGTGCGCTGCCCTTGGCGAACTGCTCCCAGCTGACGTTCCACGCCGTCCAGCCGTTGCCCTCGTCGAGCTCGACCTCGGTGCCCTTGACGGTGACCAGGTCGCCGACCTGGGTGATGCTCATCAACCAGTCCGCGTTGGCCGCGGACAGGTTGGTGCATCCGTGCGACACGTTGGTGTACCCCTGATCCCCCTCCGACCAGGGTGCGCCGTGGATGAACTCACCACCCCAGGTGAGTCGCTGCGCGTCGGAGACGTCGACCACGTACGGATCGGCCGAGCCTCGCGTGTCGAACGTGGTGAACTCGTGCTTCTCCATGATCACCATCTTGCCGCTGGAGGTGGGCGTGCTCGGCTTGCCGAGGCTGACCGGCAGCTTGCGCAGCAACTTGCCGTCCCGGATCACCGACATCTGCTTGCTCGCGTTGTCGATCTCCAACTCGACCTGCCGACCGATCTTCGAGGTGGCCCGCCGGTCGGTGTCACCGACATGCTCCTTGCCGATCGGCAGGCCCTCCAGCGCGGAACGGACCTTGATCGTCGTACCCGGCCGCCAGAAATCGGGCGCTCGGTAATAGACCTGACTGCCGTCGGCCACCCAGGACCAGGTGCCCGGCTGAGGCGGATCCGTTTTCACGAACAAACGGCGCTGCACATCCGCCCGCGCCTCTTTGGGAATTGGCGGGTCGAACGCGACGGTTACCGGCATGGCCGTTCCGTACGTCCGATCACCGGCAAAATACAATGTGCTGACAATGGCTGGTTTGGATGATTTGGGCTGCGTCGTGAAGGTCGTCCTGCGGGTGACCGTCTTCCCGGAGTTGCCGGTCGCGGTGACCTCCGCGGTGTACGTCCGCTTCGGCTCCAGTGTCCGGCTCGGCACCCACCCGGTGCCGTCCTCACGCGGCTCGGCCGCGACGGTCACGCCCTTGTCGTCGGTGATCCGCACGGTGGTCACCCGCCCGTGCTTGACCGACGTGCCGATCTCCCCGGTGACGGGCACGTCCCGGGTCCCCTCGGCCGGCGTCACGGACAGTTCCGGGTTGGCTCGCGCCTCGGTGGGTTGCCCGGCCCGGCGATCGCTGGTGCACGCGCCCAGCGCCAGCGGTGCCGCTGCGACACTCACCGCCAACAGCGTCAGTCGCCGCCTCAACATCATGATGCGTCCCCCCGTTATCGCCGCTTCCTCCGCCACATTCTCCCTAGCTCGGCACCGACGTTTTCGCGGTTTCGGCAAAGAGCAGGGACATTGCATGGAGAACCTTTTCCGTAATCGCACTCAGGCGAACGGAAAATGCCAGCGAAGACGATACGGGCGATACTCGGCCGCCTGTAGCGCTATGTCCGGCGCCGTACCACTGATCCGGCCCGCGTCCGCGCGCCGGCGGCCAGCGTCGATCCGATCCGGCCGCCGCTCATGCTTGGCGCGCGGTGGATCGCGGGTTCGCCGTCCCGTCCGAGAGCCGGGACGGCGAACCCGCTCGATCGGTCTGGGCCGTCAGACCGTGGCGATCAGCAGCGCCGGCTGCTCGACACAGTCCGCCACGTGCCGCAGGAACCCGCCGGCCACGCCGCCGTCGCAGACCCGGTGGTCGAAGGTGAGGCTCAGCTGCGTCACCTTCCGGACCGCGAGCTGGCCGTCGACGACCCACGGCCTGTCCACGATGCGGCCGATGCCGAGCAACGCGGCCTCCGGATGATTGATGATCGGGGTCGAGCCGTCGACGCCGAACACCCCGTAGTTGTTCAACGTGAAGGTTCCCCCGGTCAGCCGGGTCGGCGGCAGTTCGCCCGCCCGGGCCGCAGCGGTGGTGGCCGCGAGTTCGGTCGCGAGTTCGGTGGTGGTGAGCCGCTCGGCGTCCCGCAGCACCGGCACCACCAGTCCCCGGTCGGTCTGGGCGGCGATACCCAGGTGCACCCCGGCGGACTGCACGATCCGCTGCCCCTCGGTGTCGACCCGCGCGTTGAGCTGCGGGTAGCGGCGCAGCCCGGACAGACAGATCCGCGCGAGCAGGGCCAGGATGCTCACCGGACGGTCCGGGCGGGCGGAGTTGATCGCGGCCCGGGTCTCCAGCAGGCCGGTGGCGTCGGCGTCGACCCAGATGGTCACCTCGGGGATCTCCCGCCGGCTGCGCGACAGCTTGTCCGCGATGGTCCGGCGGATACCGGTCAACGGGATGACCAGATCCTCGGCACCGACCGGGGCCGGGTCACCGTGCGCCGGGTGTTGCGCCGTCGTCGCCGGCCGGTCCGACACCGCGGTGAGCCGGGCAGTCACGCCGACCGGGCCTCCGGTGACGTCGCGGGCCGCCGCCTCCACATCGGCCCGCCGGACCACACCGCCGGGGCCGCTGCCGCGCACCGTCGCCAGGTCCACCCCACGCTCGCGGGCCAACCGCCGCACGATCGGCGAGATGACCAGGGGCTGCGCTGCCCCGGACGGGCCGGGCTCCCGGTCGGCCGGCCCCGGTGGCCGACCAGGACCGGACGGTGTCACCGCCGGACCGGGCGGGACCGCCGGGGCGACACTCACTTCCGGTGCGTGCGTGACCGCAGCGAGCCGAGGCCGCCTGCGGCGGCGGGAACCACCGTGGCCGGTGCCGTACCCGATCAGGACGTTGCCGGAGCCGGCCCGCTCCTCCTCACGGTAGACCGCGTGGCCGGTCGGCTCGTTGCCGTCGGCGCGCCCGCTGACCGGCTCGGCGACGGTGATCAGGGGCTGGCCCACCGGGCGTACCTCACCCTCGACGCCGTGCAGGGCGACGACCCGACCGGCGTACGGGCAGGGCACGTCGACGACCGCCTTGGCGGTCTCGACCTCGACCACGGTCTGGTCCACGCTTACCGTGTCGCCGACCGCGACCCGCCACTGCACGATCTCCGCCTCGGCGAGACCTTCACCGAGGTCGGGCAGGAGGAAAACCTTCTCGGTCATGCCGCACTGCTCTCGGTCAGCCAACGCTGGTCGGGCTGGTCGTCCCACTGCAACCGGGCCACCGCGTCGAGTACCCGGTCGACCGAGGGCAGGTGGATGTGCTCCAGCATCGGCGCCGGGTACGGGATGTCCAGCCCGGAGACCCGCAGCACCGGGGCGTGCAGCGCGTGGAAGCACCGTTCCTGTACCCGGGCGGCGATCTCCGCACCGACCCCGGCGAAGCCCTGCGCCTCCTGCACCACCACGCATCGCCCGGTGCGCCGCACCGAGGCGGCGATGGTGGCGTCGTCGAACGGCACGATGGTGCGTACGTCGACCACCTCCAGGTCCCACCCCTCGTCACGGGCGGCCTCGGCGGCCTCCAGCGCGACCGGGACCGCCGGTCCGTACGCGACCAGGGTGGCGTCGCGTCCGGGCCGGCGCACGACCGCCCGACCGAACGGCTCGGTCCGCGTCGGCAGCGCGGTCTCGGCACCGGCGAAGTAGAGCTTCTTCGGCTCCATGAACACCACCGGGTCGGGATCGTCGATCGCCTCCCGCAGCAGCGAGTACGCGTCGTCGACGGTCGCCGGGGTGACCACCTTCAGGCCCGGGGTGTGCGCGTAGTACGCCTCGGAGGAGTCGCAGTGGTGTTCCACGCCGCCGATCCCACCGGCGTAGGGCACCCGGATCACCATCGGCACGCTCAGCGCGCCCCGGGTGCGGTTGCGCAGCTTCGCCACGTGCGAGGCGATCTGCTCGAACGCCGGGTACGCGAACGCGTCGAACTGCATCTCGACCACCGGCCGCAGCCCGGACATGGCCAGCCCAACGGCGAACCCGACGATGCCGGCCTCCGCGAGGGGGGTGTCGAAGCAGCGCTTGTCGCCGAAGCGGGCCTGTAGTCCGTCGGTGATCCGGAAGACGCCGCCGAGTTGGCCGACGTCCTCGCCGAAGACGAGCACCCGCTCGTCTTCGAGCATCGCGTCGGCGAGCGCGGCATTGAGCGCCTTCGCCATGGTCATGGTGGCCATCAGGCGTCCTCCTCCGCTGCCGCGGCCAGTTCGGCGCGTACCTGCTCCCGCTGCTCCACCAACTGCGCGGTGGGTTCGGCGTAGACGTGCTCGAAGAGGCTGAGCGGGTCGACCGTGGGTTGGGTGTGCATCCGTTCCCGCAGTTGGGCCGCGTACGTCTCGGCCTGCTCGGCGATCTCGGCGACGGCCGCGTCGTCGAGCACGTCCCGGCCACGCAGGTAGGTCTCCAGCCGGACCAGCGGATCGCGGTCGCGCCACGCCTCGACCTCGTCGGCGTCGCGGTAGCGCGAGGCGTCGTCGGCGTTGGTGTGCGGCTCCATCCGGTAGGTGTGCGCCTCGACCAGGTACGGTCCCTTGCCGGCGCGGGCGTGCGCGACCGCGCGGGTGAGCACGGCGAGCACGGCCACCGGGTCGTTGCCGTCGACCTGCTCGCTGGGGACGCCGTAGCCGACGCCCTTGTAGGCCAGCGCCGGGGCGGCGGTCTGCCGGGACAGCGGGACGCTGATGGCATACCGGTTGTTCTGCACGAAGTACACGACCGGGGCCTTGAACACGGCGGCGAAGTTGACTCCCTCGTGGAAGTCGCCCTCGCTTGTGGCACCGTCGCCGATGTAGACCAGGGCCACCGTGTCGCGCCCCTGGTACGACTCGCCGTAGGCCAGTCCGGCGGCGTGCACGCACTGGGTGGCCAGCGGGGTGCACTGCGGCGCGGTGCGGCGCTGCGCCGGGTCGTACCCGCAGTGCCAGTCGCCACGCAGCAGCGTGAGCACCTCGACCGGGTCGATGCCGCGGGCGGTCAACGCCATCGACTCCCGGTAGGTGGGGAAGACCCAGTCGTCGTCGCGTAGTGCCAGGACACCGCCGACCTGGCAGGCCTCCTGGCCCCGGGAGGACGGGTAGACGGCCAGCCGACCCTGCTTGGTCAGCGCGGTGGCCTGCGCGTCGAAACGCCGGCCGACGACCATCCGCCGGTACATCTCGCGCAGCGCCTCGACGGGCGGTTCGGGGTAGTCCGCGCGGGCCAGCAGCAGGGTGCCGTCCGGGTTGAGCAGCCGGACCGGTTCGGTCCGGGGCAGCAGGCCGGCGGCGGGATCGGGCGCGGTCGGGGTGGCCGGCCGCCGCTTGCGCGGAGATGCCCTGCGGGCCGCCTGGGGGGTGGTGGTCACGGCGGAACCTCCTGGACGTGTGGTGGCCCTATGCTCCTGCTGTCGGATGATTGACTCAAGATGCCCGGTGAACGCGGGATGAATGGCACCCGGAGGAGGCCACGATGAGCCAGGAGGCCGCCGAGGAGGCGGACCGGCGGGGCGGAACGGGACGTTCGGCCGTCGCCCTCGACGAGGTGGACCGGCGCATCCTCGACGAGCTGAGCCGGGACGGTCGGCTCTCCATTCGGACGCTCGCCGAACGGGTGCACGTCTCGCGCACCAACGCGTACGCCCGGGTGGAGCGGCTGTTGCGCGACGGGGTGATCACCGGTTTCTCCGCGCGGGTCGCCCCGGAGGCGGCCGGCCTGGGCACCTCGGCGTACATCGCGCTGACGATCAGGCAGAACACCTGGCGGGAGGTGTCGGCGGAGCTGGCCCGGGTGCGCTATGTCGAACACGTGGCGCTGCTCAGCGGTGAGCACGACGTGCTCGCCCTGGTCCGGGCGCCGGACAACGCCACCCTGCGGGACGTGGTGCTGGACCGGGTGCAGCGCATCGCCGGGGTGCTCGCCACCCGCAGCTGGCTGGTCTTCGAGGAGTACGACGGGGTGCGGAGCCCGTGGGGGTGACCGTTCAGCGCTCGGGCGGGGACTCCAGGCCCTCCCGGTCGGCCAACTCCAGCAGCGGCGCCAGGGAGAAGCGGTGCTGGTCCAGGCCCGCGTGCGGGTCGCCCCGATCGGCGAACCGGCCCGGCATGGTGGTCACGTCGAAGTCCTCCGGCCGGGCGTCGTCCAGCTCCGCCCAGTCCAACGGGGCGGAGACCAGCGCGGCCGGCGTCGGCCGGATCGAGTACGCCGAGGTCATGGTGTGGTCCCGGGCCATCTGGTTGTAGTCGACGAAGACCGGCCGGTCCCGCTGCTCCCGCCACCAGGTGGTGGTGACCAGGTCCGGCCGGCGCCGCTGCATCTCCCGGCCCAGGGCCAGCACCGCCCGGCGGCAGTCGCCGAAGCTCCACCGCGGTTCGATCGGGACGTAGACGTGCAGCCCACGCCCGCCGGTGGTCTTCGGATAGCCGGTCAGCCCCAACTCGTCGAGGAAGGCGCGCACCTGCTGCGCCACCGGCACCACCTGGTCGAAGCCGACCCCGGGCAGCGGGTCGAGGTCGATCCGCAGCTGATCCGGCCGCTCCACGTCCGCCCTGGTCACCGGCCACGGATGGAAGCGCAGCGTACCCAGGTTGACCGCCCAGATCACCACGGCCAGTTCCCCCGGAGCGACCTCGTCGGCGGTGCGTCCGCTGGGGAAGGTGATGTGGGCGGTGCCGACCCAGTCGGGCGCGCCGGCCGGCACCCGCTTCTGGTAGAACGCGTCACCCCGGTTGTCCTGCCGGGTGGCGATTGTCGCGCCCTCGAACACGCCGCGCGGCCACCGTTCCAGCATGGTCGGCCGGTCCCGCAGCGCGCGCAGGATGCCGTCGCCGACCGCGAGGAAATAGCGCACCACGTCGAGCTTGGTCAGCCCACGCTCGGGGAAGTACGGCTTGTCCGGGCTGGTGACGCGGACCGTCCGCCGCCCCACCTGGATCTCCTCCGCCGCCGTCGCCACACCTGTGAGGGTACGACGCGGCACCCGGCGCGGCGGGCCACCGCCGGACGCCGGGCCGCGACGAGTCCCAGCCTGCCGGGCCGCGGCGCCGCCGGCCGGACCTGGTGGAACTGCCGTCGTCGCGCCGATCAGCCGTTTTCGCGTTGCAGACGTGCGGCCAGCATCTGCTTGCCCTGCTCGCCCGCCTTGCGGTTGTTCTCCTGGATCTTGCGGAACCAGGTGGCGAGTTCCTCGTCACCTCGGGCGTCCGCGTCGGCGATGTAGATCTCCAGGTGCCAGATGTTCTCCAGCGACATCTGCAACGCGTGGATCAGGTCGTAGTTCTTGTCCTTCACCGGACTGTCCGGCCGCTGCACCATGGTGGCCACGACTCACCTCCAGCTCGTTGGTTGCCGGCCGCATACCCCCGGTCGGCCGCGGCACACGCGTCAGCCTGAGGCGCGGTTTCCGTGGTAGCCGGCCGGGTGGTGGCGGCCGAGCCGGTTCACCAGGCCGTCGGCGGCACCCCGTCCGGCGGCGGCAGGATCTGCCGCAGCCGGCCCGGGGGTACGCCACGGGGCCGCCACTCCCGGGGGTAGCCCACCGACACCTCCTCGAACCGCACCCCGTCGTGCCAGGTGGTACGCGGAATGTGCAGGTGGCCGTAGACCACCGCGGCGGCGTCGAAGCGTACGTGCCAGTCGGCGGTGGCCTCGGTGCCGCACCACTGGGCGAAGATCGGATACCGCAGGACCCGCGTCACCTCCCGGACCAGCGGCCAGTGGTTCATCAGCACGGTCGGCAGCGCCGGATCACGCTCGGCGAGCCGGCGGGCGGTCTCGGCCACCCGGGCCGCACACCACGCCGACCGGCTCTCGTACGGGTCGGGGTGCAGCAGCACCTCGTCGGTGCAGACGATCCCGGTCCGGTACGCCTCGGCCAGCGCCGCCTCGGGCGTGTCGAAGCCGTCCGGCCGCCAACTGTGGTCGTACAGCAGCATCAGCGGCGCCACCGTCACCGGGCCGCCGGGCCCCTCCCACACCGGGTACGGGTCCTCGGGAGTGACCACGCCGAGTTCACGGCACAGCTCGACCAGGTGGGCGTAGCGCGCCGCACCCCGCAACGTCACCGGGTCGGCGGGGGGCGTCCACAGCTCGTGGTTGCCCGGCGACCAGACGACCCGGGCGAACCGCCCGGCCAGCAGCCGCAGCGCCCAGTCCACCTCGGCGACGGTGTCGCCCACGTCACCGGCGACGAGCAGCCAGTCCTGCGGCGTCCGGGGACGCAGCCCCTCGACGACCGGCCGGTTCTCCGGATGCCCGACGTGCAAGTCGCTGATGGCCAGGAGACTGCCACCATCGTCCGTCCCGGCCATGCGGCGATACTAGTGTGCCCGCCAGGCCCTCGGCCCGGCCGCAGGCGGTGATCCCGCTGCCCGGCTGCGGGTCCACCATGCGCCGCACGGTCGCCCGCTGCGGCCCGCCGTGCCGGCGTACCCGGTAGGATCCCCTCGGGCCGTGACTGGCGCATTGGAGATGGAGAACCATCGGGGAGCGGCCCCGTCACGAGGACGCATGCCGAGCGCCTGGGCCTTCCGTACGTCACCTGGAGGTCGCATGTCGCGCAACGCCGAATCCACCGCCTTCCGCAGCGCTCTTGAGGTGATCCGTGGTGTCGAGCCGCGGGTCGCCGACGCGATCGGGGCGGAACTGGCCGACCAGCGCGAATCGCTCAAGCTGATCGCCAGCGAGAACTACGCCTCCCCGGCGACGTTGCTGGCCATGGGCAACTGGTTCAGCGACAAGTACGCCGAGGGCACCATCGGGCGCCGGTTCTACGCCGGCTGCCAGAACGTGGACACCGTCGAGGCGCTCGCCGCCGAGCACGCCCGGGAGTTGTTCGGCGCGTCGCACGCGTACGTGCAGCCACACTCGGGCATCGACGCCAATCTGGTGGCGTTCTGGGCGATCCTGGCCGACCGCGTCGAGTCCCCCGCGCTGAGGAAGGCGCAGGCCCGCCACGTCAACGACCTCACCGAGGCGGACTGGTTCGCGCTGCGGCGCGAGCTGGGCGACCAGCGGATGCTCGGCATGTCGCTCGATGCCGGCGGGCACCTCACCCACGGTTTCCGGCCGAACATCTCCGGCAAGATGTTCGATCAGCGCAGCTACGGCACCGACCCGGCCACCGGCCTGGTCGACTACGACAGGGTCGCCGAGGCGGCTCGCGAGTTCCGCCCGCTGGTGCTTGTCGCCGGCTACTCGGCGTACCCGCGGAAGATCAATTTCCGGATCATGCGGGAGATCGCCGACTCGGTCGGCGCCACCTTCATGGTGGACATGGCGCATTTCGCGGGCCTGGTCGCCGGCAGGGTCTTCACCGGCGACTTCGACCCGGTGCCGCACGCGCACATCGTCACGAGCACCACGCACAAGTCGCTGCGTGGTCCGCGCGGCGGCCTGGTGCTGTGCGGCCCGGAGCTGGCCGACCAGGTCGACCGGGGCTGCCCGATGGTGCTCGGCGGCCCACTGCCGCACGTGATGGCCGCCAAGGCGGTGGCCCTGGCCGAGGCCCGCCGGCCCGACTTCGCCGGCTACGCCCGCCAGATCGTCGACAACGCGCAGGCACTGGCCGAGGGTCTGCTGCGCCGGGGGGCCAAGCTGGTCACCGGCGGTACCGACAACCACCTGGTGCTGATCGACGTGACCGGCTACGGGCTGACCGGCCGGCAGGCCGAGCAGGCGCTGCTGGACTCGGGCATCGTCACCAACCGCAACGCGGTGCCGCAGGACCCCAACGGCGCCTGGTACACCTCGGGCATCCGGGTGGGTACGCCGGCGCTGACCACCCGCGGGCTCGGCACGGCGGAGATGGACACCACCGCCGAGCTGATCCACACCGTGCTCAGCCAGACCAGCGCCGGGGTGGGCCCGGACGGCACGGCCTCCAAGGCGAAGTACGTCCTGGACCCGGCCCTCGCGGACAAGGTCGGCCGCCAGGCCAGCGAGCTGCTCGCCGGTTTCCCGCTCTACCCGGACGTCGAGCTGGGCTGACGATGGTCGCGCCGGGCCGGGACGTAGCGGCCCGGCGCGATCCCGGCCCGCTCCGGAGTGGTCGAACGTCCGGCGGAGCCCTTGTTGGCGCGGCGGCGGTGGAACCGCCTCAGGCGAGCGGACGCTTGAGGTGGTAGCGGTGGACCTCGGTGCTGCCCTGCACGTTGTTCACGTCCTCGGCGGCGGAGACGAGTTCCCAACCGTCCCGCCCGGCGCGGTTCAGATGCGCGATGGCGGTGTCGCCGTACGCCGTGATGTCCTTGCGGGACCCGTCCGGGCCGTACCAGACGAACGAGACATGAAAATTGCGGCCCTGTCCCTGGTAGCGGCGGACCAGCAGGGCGTACTCCCAGGCAACCATGTCGCCCATTATGACCGTCCACGGAGGACGACGGCAGGACAGCGGTCACAGGTTGCGAACCGGTGAACGCGATGAGTCGCCGCACCCTACCGGTCAGCTCACCGGCACGGTGCGCAGCCCGCGGGCGGTCGCCGGATCCGCGCAACCGGCCAGGGCCAGCGCGTCCCGCAACTCGTCGGCGAGCAGGGCCAGTGCGGTGCTGGCCGCCGGTTGCCCACCGACCGCCAGAGCCCAGAGCATCGGCCGACCGACCAGGACACCGTCGGCACCCATCGCCAACGCGCGCAGCACGTCGACGCCGCCCCGGATCCCGCTGTCCAGCAGCACCTCGCACCGGTCACCGACCGCCGCCACCACCTCGGGCAGCATGGTAGCGCTGGCCGGGACCCCGTCGAGCTGCCGGCCGCCGTGGTTGGACACGACCACCGCCTGCGCCCCCACCTCGACGGCCCGCACGGCGTCGGCCGGATCGAGGATGCCCTTGACAACCAGCGGCAGGTCGCACCTCTCCCCCAGCCACCGCAGGTCCGCCCAGCTCAGTGCCGGAGCGAACGCCGCGTCGTGCTGGGCGGACATCGGGGTGACGCCCGGCGTACCGCCGTGGGCCAGATCGTCGCGACCACCGGGCAGATTCGCCGGGACCAGCTCCGGCGGGAGCCGGAAGGTGTTGCGCAGATCCCGGAGACGTCGACCGAGCACCGGCACGTCCACCGTGACCACCAACGCCCGGCAGCCGGCGGCGCGGACCCGGGCCAGCAGGTCAGCCACCAGCGACCGGTCACGCAGCCAGTACAGCTGGAACCAGACCTCGGCGCCGGTGGCGGCGACCTCCTCGATCGGGGTGCTGCCGAGAATGCTGGCCAGGTACGGCACGTCGGCGGCACGGGCCGCGGCGGCCAGTGCCGGTTCGCCGTCGGGATGCACCAGCCGCTGGTACGCCATCGGCGCCACCCCCACCGGCATCGCGTACTCCCGGCCGAGCAACCGGGTCCGCAGTCTCGGGGTGGTCACCCCGGTCAACACCCTCGGCAACACGCCGACCCGGTCCAGCGCGCTGCGGTTCGCACCGAGGGTCACCTCGGCACCACTGCCGCCGTCCAGGTAGTCCCAGACGTGCGGCGGCAGCACCGTCCGGGCCAGGGCGGCAAAGTCGGCCAGGCAGACCGGGGCCGGGCCGGGCGTGATCTCCATGCGGTCCACCATCGCCGACCCGGCTCCCGCCACGCCAGCGCGGTGCCGGAGGAGCGGCGGTGTCGCGGCGAGGTGGCCGGGCGGAGTCGGGCGTCCCGGGACCCACCGGGCGCGCCACCTGGCGTACCGTCGGGAGGTGGCCAGTTGGGACGACGTACGCCGGATCGCGCTGGGCCTGCCGGAGACCAGCGAGCGGCCCTCCTACGACGGGGTGGCCGCCTGGCGGGTGAAGGACAAGCCGTTCGTCTGGGAACGCCCGCTACGCGGCAAGGAACTCCAGGATCTCGGTTCGGCCGCGCCGGACGGTCCCATCCTCGGGGTGCGGGTGGCGGACCTGGGCGTCAAGGAGGCGTTGCTCGCCGACGACCCGGACCTCTTCTTCACCACACCGCACTTCGACGGCTACCCGTCGGTCCTGGTCCGGCTGGACCGGATCGACGTCACCGAACTGACCGAGCTGATCGTCGAAGCCTGGTACGCCCGCGCCCCGAAACGGTTGGCCGCGTTGCACCAGGCGGAGACGGCACCACCCGAAGCGGAACGGTAAGCGCCAGCACCAGGGCCACGGCGCTGAGCAGGGCACCGATCAGCGCCGTGCGGTGCACGCCGTGGCTCGGCAGCGTGAGCCCGCCGATGAAGGCGCCACCGGTGATGCCGACGTTGACGGCGGCGGACACGGTGGCGGCGGCGATATCCGATCGCCCCGGCGCCACCTGCAGAACGAGGCCGCCGAGGGTCGCGGTGAACGCGGCGAACGCCAACCCGGCCAGGGCGATCAGGCCGACGGCCGCAGCGGGCCGGTGACCCAGTGTGTACAGCCCGCCCAGGGCCAACGACTGTAGTGCGACCGTCGCGACCAGGGCGAGCCAGGGGCTGCGATCCACCACCACGCCGACGGCGAGGATGCCGAGCACACTGGCGATGCCGCGGACGAGCAGGACGGCACCGACCGAGGTGGCGGCCATCGCGCTGTGCTCGGTGACGAACAGGGCGACGTAGGTGTAGGCGGCGATCGCGCCGGCGGTGGCCAGAACGGCCACGGTGACCAGCAGCCAGAAGCGACGTACGTCCGGGGTCGCGCCCCGGGTGGCGTGTCCCTGGTCGGGCCGGGTCGAGGGCAGCAGCGAGGCGACCACCGCGAACACCACCGCACCGAGCCCGGCCACCGCCAGGAACGAGGCCCGCCAGCCGGCCCGCTCGCCCAGCCAGATGCCCGCCGGGACGCCGAGGGCCAGGGCGACGTTGCCACCGGCGAACACGATCGCGACCACCCGGCCACGGAGCCCCGGCCGGAACAGTTCCGCGGCGGCCGGCACCACCACGGCCCAGAACAACGCGTGGGTCGCCGCGGTAGCCATCCGAGCTGCCATCAGCACCGCGAAGCTGCTCGCGAGCACCGTCACCGCGTTGCTGACGACGAAGCCGGCCAGCAACGCCGACAACAGTCGCCGGCGAGGCACGCGACGGACCAGCGCGGTCAACGGCACCGAGGCGACCATCACCACCGCGCCGTACGCGGTGACGAGCATGCCCACGTCCGCGGGTGACACAGCCAGGTCCAGCGCCATCGGCAGCAGCAGCCCGATGGGCAGCGCCTCCGCGGTGGTGTAGAGGAAGGTGCCGCCCGACAGTCCGATCAGGACCACTGTTGCCCGCCCGCGTCCCATGCACCCTCCAGCGTTACCGTCTATATCGCTTATGGCGGTAACACTAGGGAGCGCCCAACCCGGGGTCAACTGGTAAAGTCGCTTTTGATGGAAACATTCGAGGGTGTCCGGAGGATGCGCCTGGTGGGCGGCAACCTCGCGCTGGACTTCGTCAACACCCGTACCGGTCCACCCGTGGGGCCGCCGGACGACGACGTGCTCACCGGCTATCCCGCACTGGTCGCCTGGGCCGGCTACGCAGGCGTCCTCACCGACGCGGAGGCGACCAGGTCGCACCGTCTCCGCCACGACGACCCGGACGCTGCGCAGGCCGCCTTCGAACGGTCACTGCGTACCCGCGACCGGCTCGACGAGGTGTTCCGGGCCCTGGCGAACGGCCGGAACCCGAGCAGGTCCACCCTGGCCCAGCTGCGCGACGACGAAGCTGACGCGCTCGGTCACGCGCAGCTCGACCGGGCCGGCAGCTTCGTCTGGAGCTGGCGGGACGACCACACCGCCGTCCGACCACTACGGCCCGTGGTGCACGCGGCGATCCAGTTGCTCACCACCGGCCCGCTGGACCGGATCAAGGGATGCGGCGGCTGCCGCTTCGTCTTCACCGACGAGAGCAAGAACCGGAGTCGACGCTGGTGCAGCATGGACGACTGCGGGACCGCCGAGAAGGCCCGACGCTACGTCGCCGCGCGCCGCACCCGGGCGGCCCGGTGAGCACCGGCGCCAGGCAGCGTCACCGGCCGCGTCGCCACCGGCAGACCACCGCCGGGTCGTCGCGTTCGTCCGCTGTTCGTCCCACCGCCACACCGGTGTCGCCCGCTCCGCGTACCGTCGACGCACGTGATCATCCGTTCGGCGACCACCGAGGTGCGCGCGTTACGCCGTATCGGTGACACCGCCCCGCACAGCGCCTTCACCGACCTGGTCCGGTACGCGGGAACCTGGTTCTGCGCGTTCCGCCAGGGCCGGTCGCACCTGTCCGACGACGGCGTCCTGCGGGTGTTGACCTCCTCGGACGGTCGGTCCTGGCAAACCGCGGCCGTCCTCGCACAGGCCGGTGTCGACCTGCGCGACCCGCGTTTCGTCCGGCGCCCCGACGGACGGTTGCAGCTGCTCGCCGCCGCCGCGACCGGCACGCCGAAGCGGTTCCGGACCGTCGCCGCGGTCAGCGACGACGGTCACCGGTGGGACGAACCACGGCCGATCGGCGAACCGGACGTCTGGGTCTGGCAGGCCGCCTGGCGCGGCGACACGATGTACGGCATCGGCTACGCCACCCGGGAGCCACGATCCGTCCGGCTCTACCGCAGCGAGGACGGCTTCGACCTGCGACCGGTGGTACGGACGCTGTTCTCCGGCGGCTATCCGAACGAGTCCGGGCTGGTCTTCGACCCCGACGGCACCGCCACCTGCCTGCTGCGGCGCGACGGCGGCACGGCCACCGCCCAGCTCGGCCGTGCCCGCCCGCCGTATCGGGAGTGGACCTGGACGGACCTCGGGGTACGCGTGGGAGGGCCGGCGCTGTGCCGGCTGCCCGACGGCACCCTCGTGGCCGGCGTACGCCTGCACGACGGCGCGGTGCGGACCGCCATCTGCGCCGTCGACGTGGCCCGGGGCCGGCTGCGGGAGCTGGTCACGCTGCCCTCCGGCGGCGACTCCAGCTATCCCGGCCTGGCCTGGCACGACGAGCGGCTGTACGTCAGCTACTACTCCTCCCACGAGGGGCGCAGCTGCGTCTACCTGGCCGAGGTCGACCTCGGGTCGCGCTGAGGGCCCGCTGGCCACGTCCGTAGCCGGGACGCAGCCCGGCTCGGCAGGTCGGCGGAGGGCTGCTGGTCGGCGCCGGACGACAGATCGGCGGGGATCGGCAGGTCGGCGAGGGGTGGCCGATCGGCCTCGCTGGGCGAGAACAGCGGTCCGGTCATGACATCCCCACCTCCACCATCGACGTCGCTACGGCGCGAACCGGCCGCAGGTCGCCCTGCTCGGAGCACTGCCGGAACCCTACGGCAGGCACGATGGACATTGCTTCATGCAAATGGATGCCCGAGAAGGGCGACTGGCCGGATTGTCGCCGGGTCACCCGGCGAGGATGATCGATTCCGTGTGTCAGCCATCGGTGATGGAATCAACACCGAGCGTGCATCCTCTCACCTGGGTGTTCCAGCCGGCACCGGGGTCTGCGCGTGGATGTGGAACCGCAGGGACCGGGCGTCGGTGAAGCAATCCCGCATCGGCCGGACCAGTTCGCGATGCTCCGGGCTGCGCTCCCACGCCTCGAAGTCGGCCAGGCTGGCCCACTCGCTGGTGATGAGCCACTGCTCCGGGTCGGTCGACGAACGGCACACCTGGTCGACCAGGTGGCCCGGCACACCGTCGGCGACCAGGTGCCGGACCGCCTCGTAGGCCCGCAGGAAGTCCTCGGTCCGCTCGTCGGGCACCCGGACCAGGAAGACCACCCGGGCGCGGTGCCCCGACCCGTCGGGACCGCGGTACCCGCCAGCTCGCTCCTCGCGCTCCCATTCATTCATCACGGTTCCTCTCCGGCCGGCGGCGCACCGCGCAGCACCAGCGCACTGTTGAATCCGTCGAAACCCCGGGCACAGATCAGCGCCAACCGGGTACGCGGGCGACGGGCGGCCCGCAGGAAGTCCAGCTCGCAGCCGTCGGCGACCACCTCCGGGCCGGCCGAGGCGGGCAGGGTGTCGTGTGCGAAGGCGAGCAGGGCAGTGGCCACGTCAAGCGCCGACCCGCCCTGATGCGCCCGCCCGGTCAACTCCTTGTGGGTACTGACCGGCGGCGTGCGGGCGCCGAAGACGGCACGCAGGGCGCTCGCCTCGGCCCGGTCGTAGCGGGGCACCCCGAGGGCGTCGGGAACCACCACGTCCACCTCGTCGGGCTCGACGCCGGCCCGGCCCAGGGCCAGCCGCATCGCGCGGGCGTACTGGTGCGGGTCACCGGAGCTGTCCGGCGTGGTGTGCGCCGCGTCGTGGGTGGCCCCCCAACCGGTCACCTCGCCGTAGACGCGTGCCCCCCGGGCACGGGCGTGGTCCAGTTCCTCCACCACGAACACCGCGCCGCCCTCGGCGGGCAGGTAGCCGCTGGCGGTGGCGTCGAACGGCCGGTAGGCATGTTCCGGGTCGGACACCTCGCTGAGCAGGCCGGAACGCAGCTGGCAGGCCAGCGCGTACGGGCTCAACGGGCACTCGGTGGCCCCGGCGAGCACCACCGAGGCGCCGCGCCGCACGGTCCGTACCGCGTGCGCCAGACTGTCCAGGCCGCCGGCCGACTCCGCCACCAGCACCCCGCACGGCCCCTTCGCCTGATGGCGGATGGAGAGCTGTCCGACGCTGGCCGCGTAGAACCAGGCGATCGACTGGTACGCGCCGACCGTGCGCGACGGCGACGACCAGAGGCGTTGCAGCTCCCGCTGGCCGAACAGGTTGCCGCCGGAGGCGCTGGCCAGGGTCACCGCCCAGCCGTACGGGTCGGTGGCCCGCTCCGGCAGGCCGGCGTCGGCCAGCGCCAGCGCGGTGGCGGCGAACCCGAGGTGCGTCCACCGGTCGGTCTGCACCAGAGCGCGGTTGTCGGCGTACCGGGACGGGTCGAAGTCCGCCACCTCACCGCCGAGCCGGGTCGGGTACCCGGAGGCGTCGAACAGGGTGATCGGCCCGGTACGGCGGCGGCCGGACAGGACCGTACGCCAGTGCGCGTCCGCGCCGACGCCGCTGGGTGCCACCACCCCGACGCCGGTGACCACGGCCCGCCCGCCGGTCATGCCGTCACCTCGACGGCCGTCCGGACCCGACGCGTGCTCACGGTGTCACGTCCCGGGCCAACCGACGGAACAGCATGGCCGACTGGAAGCCGCCGAAGCCGCTGCCCACTGAGAGCGCCACGTCCACCGGCACCTCCCGGGCCTCGTTGGGCACGTAGTCCAGGTCGCATTCCGGATCCCGGGTGGCCCAGTTGGCCGTCGGCGGCACCACCCCGAACTCGATGGCCAACGCGCACGCGGCCATCTCGATGGCGCCGATGGCACCCAGTGAGTGCCCGACCATCGACTTGATCGAGCTGATCGGCACCCGGTAGGCCGCCGCGCCGAGCGACCGTTTGAACGCGGCCGTCTCGTGCCGGTCGTTCTGCCGGGTACCGGAGCCGTGGGCGCTGATGTAGGAGACGTCCTCGGGCGCCAGTCGGGCCTGCCGCAGTGCGTCGGTGATGGCCAGCCCCATCTCCAGGCCGTCGGGTCGCAGCCCGGTCATGTGGTAGCCGTTGCTGCGACTGGCGTAGCCGGCCACCTCGCAGTAGACGTGCGCGCCGCGCCGCGCGGCGTGCCCGACCTCCTCCAGCACCAGCACCGCCGCCCCCTCGGCCAGCACGAAACCGTGCCGGTCGGCGTCGAAGGGGCGGGAGGCGTGCGCCGGGTCGTCGTTGTCCGGGCTGGTGGCCTTGATGGCGTCGAACGAGGCCACGGTGACCGGCGAGATGGGTGAGTCGGCGGCACCGGCGAGCATGATGTCGGCCTCGCCGTCGACGACGAGCTGGTGGGCGTACCCGATGGCGTCGATGCCGGAGGTGCAGCCGGTGGAGACCACCTGGGCCGGACCGTGCAGGCCGTGTCGGCAGGCCACGTCGGCGGCCAGGCTGCTGGGCATCAGCGCCGGGTAGAGGTACGGGCCGCCGAGTGCCGCGTCGACCAACCAGCGCCGGCCGCTGTCGCTGACCGTCACGTACTCCTGCTCCAAGGCCATGGTGCCGCCGACGGCGGTGCCGAGCACCACACCGGCCCGGTCCCGTTCGGCGTCGGTGAGTTCCAGTCCGCTGTCGGCGACCGCCTCGGCGGCACAGGCCAGCGCGAACTGCACGTACCGGTCGGCGCGCTGCCGCTGGGCGGGGGTCAGTCCGGCGGCGTCCGGGTCGAAGTCGCACTCGGCGGCGATCTGCGACCGGAACGGCGACGGGTCGAAGAAGCTGATCCGCCGGGTCGCCGTACGGCCCTCGGTGATGCCCTTCCAGAACCGGTCCCGGGTCACCCCACCGGGGGCCACCACCCCGACGCCGGTGACCACGGTGCGCCGGCTGGTCACGACCGGTCCCGCTGTTCGACCAGCTCGGTGTCGACGTGGCCGAGTTCCGGGCGCGGGGCCAACGGCCCGAGATGGAACACCACCTCGGCGGGTACGTGACCGGTGTTGCGCAGCCGGTGCCGGACGTTGCGGGCCACGAACAGCGCTTCACCGGCCGCCAGCGGCACCGGCTCGTCGTCCAGGTCGACGGTGATGGCGCCCCGGGCGACGTAGAGGAACTCCTCGCTGTACGGGTGGTAGTGCTCGGCGATCCGCTCCCCCGGCGCCATCGTGGCCACGCCCATGAAACCCGAGGTGCTGCCGACGGTACGCGGACCGAGCAGGACGCGCAGTTCGCCACCGCGACGGCGGTCGGCGGGCACGTCCCGGGCGGCCACCAGGGCGAGGTCACTCATCGTCTGCTCCTGTCGCGCCGGTACCGGTCGACACGACCGCCGACGCCGTACCCGTCGGGGTGACGCTCGTCGGCGGCGTGGTCGTCAGTTCGAGGGCGAGCCGCTCGACGTGTTCCTTGATCACGGCCAACTGCACCGCGCTGTTGGTGTTGATCCGTTCGGTCATCCCGGCGTTGTCCACCGGCGCGGTCGGCTTCATGGCGAAGTCCTGCACCCAGGTCATCCGGACACCGTCGGGTTCCTCGGTGTAGGTCCAGCGGATCCGCATGTACTCGAACGGTCCGGTTTCCACCCGGCGGGCCTGCACCTGACGGGTGACCGGGTCCGCGGTCCGTTCGCTCACCCAACTCCAGGCGACACCGTTCTCGTCGGGATGCATGGTGAGCCGGAACCGGACCGTGTCTGCGTCGCGGTCGAGGATCTCGGCCCGCGCGTACTCGGTGAACAGGTCCGGCCAGCTCGCCACGTCGTTGGTCACCGACCAGACCAGCTCCATCGGCGCGGCGATGACGATGCTGTTCTCGGTGTGCCCGGGCGGATCGGTCCGCCGGGCGACCAGGTCGGCCACGGCCGGGATGCTCAACTGCGCGGCCTGCTCCGGGATGCTCACCTGCCACCGGTCGGCGACCACGGCCGAGAGTTCGAGCAGGGCGAGCGAGTCCATGCCCAGTTCCTCCAGGGAGGCGGCCGGCGCGTGGGCGGCGGCATCCGGGTCGAGTCCGCAGTTGGTGACCAGGATGTCGGTTATCTCCGCGGTCAGCGAACCGCCGTCGGTGACGGTCATCGTTTCCTCCTCGGGTGTGCGGGTTTCGGTGCGGCGATCAGGCGGTCCACCAGCCCGGTGGAGTGACGCCCCTTGCGGAACTCGGCGTCGTCGAGCACCCGCCGGACGAACGGGATGGTGGTCCGCATCCCCGGCCCGGAGACCTCGAACTCGCCGAGCGCCCGGTCCAGCCGGCTCAACGCCAGGTCGCGGTCCGGGGCCCAGACCGCGACCTTCGCCAGCAGCGAGTCGTAGTGCGGACCCACCAGGTAACCGGGGTGGCCGTGGGTGTCGACCCGGGTGAACGGGCCGCCGGGTGGCACGAACCGGTCCAGCCGGCCGGGCGTGGGCGCGAAATCCCGATCCGGATCCTCCACGTTGACCCGGCACTCGATGCCCACCCCGGTGAACCGGACGTCCTCCTGACGCCAGCGCAGCGGGGTGCCGGCCGCGACATGGAACTGCTCGTGCACCAGGTCGATCCCGGTGATCATCTCGGTCACCGGATGTTCCACCTGGATGCGACAGTTGATTTCCAGGAAGTGGAACCGCTCCTCGGCGTCCACCAGGAACTCCACCGTCCCGGCACCGGTGAACCCGACGTCGAGTGCGCCGCGCAGGGCGGTGCTGGCGATGGCGTCCAGCGTCACCGGGGACAGCGCCGGCGCGGGCGCCTCTTCGACCAGCTTCTGATGCCGACGCTGCACGGAGCAGTCCCGGGTACCCAGGTGCACGCCGTTGCCGTGCGAGTCGCAGAGCAGCTGGACCTCGACATGCCGGGCGTCGGTCAGGTAGCGCTCGACGTAGACCCGGTCGTCGCCGAAGGCGGCCTGGGCGGCGGCGCGGGTGCGCGCGTACGCCCGGGGCAGGTCCGCCGGGGCGCGGACCACGGCCATCCCGCGGCCCCCGCCCCCGGCTGCGGCCTTGATGATGACCGGATAGCCCACCTCGGCGGCGACGGCCGCGGCCTCGGCGGCCGTCGGTACCGGCTGCACGGCACCCGGCGCCAGCGGCAGCCCGGCCCGGCTCATCAACGCCCGGGCGGAGGACTTGTCGGCCAGCACCGACATCACGTGCGGAGGCGGGCCGACGAAGGTCAGTCCGTTGTCCGCGCAGATCTCCGCGAAATCGGCGTCCTCGGAGAGGAAGCCGTAGCCCGGATGCACCGCCTGGGCGCCGACCTTACGGGCGGCCTCCACCACCGCCGCGGCGTTGAGGTAGCTGCGCCGGCTGGCGGAGGGGCCGATCCGGACGGCCTCGTCGGCCAGCCGCACGGCCATCGAGTCGGCGTCCGCGGTGGAGTAGACCACGGCGGTACGGATGCCCAGTTCCCGGCACGCGCGCAGGATGCGCAGCGCGATCTCGCCCCGGTTGGCGATCAGCACCTTGGAGAACATCAGCGCACCACCCTCATGCCGGATCCAGGGCGACAAGTGGCTGGTCGTACTCCACCGGCTGTCCGTCGGGGACCAGGACCTCGACGACCCGGCCGGGCCGGTCCGCGACGATCTCGTTCATCAGCTTCATCGCCTCGACGATGCCGACGACCTGACCGGGTCGGACCAGGTCGCCGACGGCCACGAAGGGCGCGGCACCCGGCTGCGGCGACCGGTAGAAGGTGCCGACCATCGGCGAGCGGACGCTGATGCGGGTTGCGGGGGTCGCCGGCGGCGGGGCCTCGGCCGGTCCGACCGGAGGACGGGGGGCGGCGACGCCGGGACCCGTGGTGCCTGAGGGTACGACCGGGTCCGGGCCGACCGACCGATCCCACTCCACCTCCAGCTCGGCGTCGCCGAGGCGCAGCCGCAAGCGGCGCACCGGGTCGGTCAGTTCGGCGATGAACTGCTGGGCGTGTCGGCGCAGTTCGGCCAGGGCGGCGTCGGCCGCCGGGTGCCGGCCGAGTTCCGGACCGGCGAAGCCGTCGGTCCGGTGCCCGGTCTCGTCGTCGGCCCGGGTCGTCGGTGCGGTGCGGGGGATGGGTGTGCCGTCGGCGCCGGCCCGGCCGACCGTCGCCTCGTCCGCTCCGGGCGAGGGCGCGGCGGACGACGGCGGGGAGACCGCCACGTCGGCCGCCGGGGCACCGGCGACCGTGGGCACGGCGCTCATCGGGCCCCCGCTCGGGCACCGGCGCGCGCGGCGCCGAAGCGGCGGAAGCGCCGTCGCCGTCGTTGGACGAGGGTCACCGCCGGGACCTCCAGAAGCGGCAGCAGGTTCGCCAGCAGCGCCCGGCGGACGGCTCGGGCCGTCGCCTCGGGGTCGTCGGCGGCAGAGCCGTCCGGCTCGGGAACGACCTCGTCGACGACCCCGAGCCGGCACAGGTCCGGCGCGGTCAACCGCAGGGCCCGAGCCGCCTGCGGCGCGGCGGTACGACCGGGCCAGAGGATCGCGGCGCAGCCCTCCGGACTGATCACCGAGTAGACCGCGTGCTGGAGCATCAGCACCCGGTCGGCCACCGCCAGGGCGAGGGCACCGCCGCTGCCACCCTCCCCGGTCACCACGGTCACCACCGGTGTGGGCAGCACGCTGAGGGTCAGGATGTTCTCCGCGATGGCCGCCGCCTGGCCGTGCTCCTCCGCCTCGATGCCCGGATCGGCGCCCGGGGTGTCGACCAGGGTCACCACGGGCAGCCCGAGTCGGGCCGCCAGTCGCATCAGCCGCAACGCCTTGCGATGGCCGGCCGGGGTGGCCATGCCGAAGTTGCGGGCGGCCAGCTCGGCGGTGGTGTGTCCCTTCTGGTGGCCGATCACCATCAGGTGCCGGCCGTCGAGCCGCGCCAATCCACCGACAACCGCCGGACAGTCGCCGCCCAGCCGGTCGCCGTGCAGCTCCGTGAAGCCGTCGAAGGTGGTCTCCAGGTAGTCCAGGGTGGTGGGACGGCCGGGGTGCCGGGCCAGGCGTACCGTCTCCCAGGCGTCGCGGTCCGGTGCCCGGGACGGGTGGACCGGGCGGGTCGCCTCGGGTGGTGGAGCGGTTACGCCGGGCCGCTTCGGGGCTCGGCGGCCGGTGACGGCGAGCAGGGTCGCCAGTCGGGCGCGCAGCGCGTGCCGGGGCACCACCATGTCGACCTGGCCGTGCCGCAGCAGGAACTCGGCGGTCTGGAATCCCTCCGGGAGGTTGCGTCCGGTCACCTGGCGGATCACCCGGGGGCCGGCGAAGCCCATCCGGGCGCCGCTCTCGGCGAGTACCAGGTCGGCGCTGGTGGCGAAGGAGGCCGCCACCCCGCCGTAGGTCGGATCGGTAAGCACGCTGACGGTGAGCAGCCCGGCCTCGCGCAGCGCGGCCATCGCCTGGCTGACCGTGGCCATCTGCATCAACGACAGCGCGCCCTCCTGCATCCGGGCTCCGCCGGAGGCGGTGACCAGGACCAGCGGGACACCGGCCTCCAACGCCTGCTCGGCCGCACGGGTGATCAGCTCGCCGACGGCGCAGCCCAGACTGCCGCCGAGAAACCGAAAGTCCATCACCGCGAGCGCACAACGGGACCCGCCGATTGCGGCGGTGCCGCAGAGCACCGCCTCCGACAGGCCGGTGTCGGTGCGGGCGGCGGCGAGCCGGTGCGGGTACGGCAGGGCGTCGACGAAACCGATCGGGTCCACCTCGACCGCGCGGTCCGGCAGCGGCCGGAACGATCCGGGGTCGACCAGTTGGCTGACCCGCTCGGGTGCGGCGAGTCGGGTGTGCAGGCCGCACTCCGGGCAGACGTCGAGGTTGCGGCGCAGCCGCTTGCGGTAGAGCAGGGCGGCGCAGCCCCCGCACCGGGACCACAGGGTCTCGCCCGAGGGCGCGGTGGCGGTCACGGCCGGCGCCCGTCGAAACTGTAGAAGCAGCGCGCCATGGCGTCCCGGGGCGAACGCCAGTCCGGCAGGTACGGCGAGATGTACGAACTCAGCCGGCTGCTGACCCGGACGAACTCCGGGTGCTCCCGAACCGCCTCCACGGCACCGTCACCGGCCGACTCGGTCTCGATGAGATGCACGTACAGGTCATTCAGTCGGTACAGCGAGCGATGCCGGACCCCCACCAGGCGGGGCAGTTCGGTCGTGTCGGACTCGGCGAAGATCTCGGCGACCGCCGACTCGGCGGTCGGGACCACCTTCGCGACGATCAGCGTTCGGTCCATGCTGGTCCTCCCCCCATGGGCCGGTGGACGCCACCGGAGGTGCCCGGACGGCTGCCGCCACGATGCGGAGCACCGCGTCACCCGGGCGTCACCGACACCCCTGAAAAGAACGAGGGTCGGTGACGCTGAGTTGACGGAAGCTGTGGTTCAGCTGAGCGGCCACGGAGACCATGATCGGCGAGATTGACCAGTTCAGAGGCGGTCTCACAGAACCAGAAGCGTTACATTGCCGACAACATCGTTGACTCAGAGTAACTGCTATTGATAATCTTCACGGCGGTCAGACCCGGCAGCGCACCCCGCGTGCGACGGCCCAGCGAGTCGACAGTGGCGTCACGGCGGCCACGCCGGGACCCGGCCGAGACCCGCAACCGACGCGTTCCGCAGGGGGTGCCGCCGTGGCCGCCGTTCCGCCCACGCCCACACCCACCACCGGCCAGCCCCACGACGTCGACATCCGGCTGCATCTGCTCGGCGGCTTCCGCCTGACCCACGGCGACACCCCGGTGTCGGTGCCCCGCGGCCTGCAACGGATCATCGCGCTGATCGGGCTGCGACCCGGCGCCACCCGCACCCACCTCGCCGGCCTGCTCTGGCCGGAGGCCACCGAGGAACGGGCGCTGTCGTCACTGCGGACCGCATTGTGGCGACTGCGTCAGGATCCCTACTGCCCGCTGACCACCGCCGCCGACACCGTCCGCCTCGACCCGCTGGTCCGGGTCGATGTCGACCTGCTCGTCGACACGGCCGGCCGGGTTCGCGACGGCCACGCCCCGGGCGACGCCCCGGAGGCCCTCGCCGCCGGCCGGCACGACCTGCTGCCCGGCTGGTACGACGACTGGGTGCTGGCCGACCGCGAGCGGCTGCGCCAGCTCCGACTGCACATGCTCGAACAGGTCGCCGGCCAGCATCTGGCCGCCGGGCGGCACGGCGAGGCGTTGGAGGCGGCGCTGGAGGCGATGGCCGCCGAACCGCTGCGCGAGACACCGCACCGGCTGGTCGTGCGCATCCACCTCGCCGAGGGAAACGCCTTCGAGGCGGTGCACGCCTATTACGTCTACCGGGATCTGCTGCTGCGGGAACTGCGACTGGAGCCGTCGCCGGCGATGAGCGCGCTGCTCGCGGAAACCCTCGATCCCATCCGACGGGCCAGCCGTCCGACAAGCGAACCCCGCCGGCACATGGTCACCCGCGCCGCCTCCTCCGGCCCGATGACGATGCGTCACCGCACCGATCCCGGACGTTGACGGGCAGGTGACTGCGCGGACGACAGGGTGGGGGCCACAGCGGCCCGGCACCCGGTGTCCGTCCGGGCCGAACCACCGGTGAGAGGGATCCGATGAGCCGTCTAGTGATCGTCAGCAGAATCATCCCGGGCGCGGAGGGTCGCGTGGCGCAGATCTTCGCCGAGTCCGACGAGACCGAACTGCCCAGCCTGACCGGGGTCCGCCACCGGTCCCTGTACTGCCTGCACGATTTGTGCGTACACCTCATGGAGACCGACGACGTCGGCGCCGACGCCCTCGCGGCGGCCCGCAACCATCCGTTGTTCCAGCAGGTCAACGAACGGCTGTCCGCGCACACCTCGCCGTACCTGCCCACCTGGCGCTCGCCGCGCGACGCGATCGCCAACTGCTTCTACCGCTGGGACGGCGCGGACGTTCCGGCGCCGCGTGTGGCCGGCTGACCGGGCGGGAAACATGACGACCCGAGCACCGCACGTCCTGGTCATCGGTGCCGGCACCGGCGGCCTCTGCCTGGCCCACGGGCTGCGCCGGGCCGGAATCGGCGTCGAGGTCTACGAACGACACCGGGCCAGGGGCGAGGGACTGCTCGGCTACCGGGTGGGCATCGGTCCCACCGGCAGTCGGGCCCTGCGTGACTGCCTACCGCCCGAGCTGTTCGAGATCTACCTGGCCACCTGCGCCCGCTCGCCCCGCTATTTCAACGTGCTCAGCGAGAAGATGCGCCACACCGCGTCCTTCGCGCTGCGACCGGACACCCACCCGGTCGACACGGAACGGTCCGTGGCCCGGATGACGCTGCGCCAGGTGCTGCTGACCGGGCTGGAGGACGTGGTGCACTTCGACCGGACCTTCACCCGGTACGAACAGCACGACGACGGCACGGTCACCGCCCACTTCGCCGACGGCGGCACCGCCACCGGTGACCTGCTCGTGGCGGCGGACGGTACGCACTCGGCGGTCCGTCGCCAGTACCTGCCGCACGCCGTCATCCGGGACGCCGGCACGGTCAACATCGCCACCCGGGTACCACTCACCGCGCACACCCGGTCCCTGCTGCCGGAGAGCGTGCAGCGGGGCATCTCGCTGATCTTCGGCACCGGCGGGGTGATGGGCGTACTGCATGTGATGGAGTTCAAGTGGGACCGCGACGGCCGCCTCAAGCCGGAAACCAGCTCGGCTGACGCGAAACTGCTCACCGACTGGCCGGGACTGCGGCACGACCCGACCCGCGACAACATCAACCTGGTGGTGTGGAGTACGGCCCGCCGGTTCCCGTCGGACGTGATGCGGCGTCGGGGCACGGAGTTGATCGAAGTGGCCCGGGAGCTTACCGCGAACTGGCACCCCCACCTGCGCGAACTGCTCAGCCTGGCGGACCCGGACAGCGCCCTGCCGATCCGGGTGTCCACCTCGGAACCGGTGCCACCCTGGAAGAGCAGCACCGTCACCCTCCTCGGCGACGCGATCCACACCATGACGCCGGGCCGCGGCGTGGGAGCCAACACCGCATTGCGCGACGCGAATCTGCTGCGGCGGCAGCTGATCCTCGCCGCCGCCGGCGAGAAGAACCTGGTGCAGGCGGTGGCCGACTACGAGGCGGCGATGGTGCCGTACGGCTTCGCCCGGGTCGCCGACTCGCTGGGGCGTAGCGGCACCAACGGTGACGATCGCATGTACCAGCCGGTGTTCGGACGGCTCGCGTTGCTCGGCGCCCGGGGATACTTCCGGGTCACCAGCCGGGTTCCCCGGTTGCGGCGCAAGTTCGTCGACGACTTCTACACCTACCGGGGTGAGCAGGACTGATCCTCATCGCGACCCCGGCACCGACCTGGTGCCGGGGTCGCGGCCTGTCCACACCCACACGGCGACCACCACACCGTCCGTCCCGTACCGGACACCTGCCGTAGCCTCCGCCCGTCCGGTACGGACTGTTACCTGGCCTGCCTGTCGTCCCGGCCGCGCGTGTGCGAAGCTGCGGCGAGTTTTTCTCGCGACGATCCGGACGTGAACCTCAGGGAGGGTTACCGTGGGCGAGTCCTTCGGGAGCTGGTTGATACTGCTCGTGGCGCTGCTGGCAGGGCTGGCGGTGGGCTGGGTGCTGCTGCGCGGTCGGCGGGCGGAACCGCCCGCGCCGACGGGCAGTGAAGCCACCGCTCCGGCACCGGCCGAGGCCGAACCGGCCCCGGCCGCCGCCGAGTCGACCGCCAGCACCACCGAGGAGCCGGTGGCCGGTGAGCCCGCCGAGGAGCCGGTGGCCGGTGAATCCGCCGAGGCGACGCGGGCCAGCGAACCGCTCGCGAGCGACGCCGACCCGACCTCCGTCCAAGAAGGATCGACGGCGGACGCGACCGCGGAACCGCGACCGACTGTTGCCACTCCGCCGGTCCGGCCAACGGCCGCCGCCGAGCCCTCGGCGGTACCCACCGCAGCCGACCCGGTGGCGACCGAGCCGGTCGCGGCAGCCGAGCCGGTCGCCGCAGCCGAGCCGGTCGCGGCAGCCGAGCCGGTCGCCGCAGCCGAGCCGGTCGCCGCAGCCGAGCCGGTCGCCGCAGCGGAGCCGGTCGCTGCCCCGGCCGACGACTTCCGGCGCATCCAGGGGGTCGGGCCGAAGATGGCGGCGGCGCTGCACGGCGCGGGCATCCGGACCTACCGGCAACTGGCCGAACTGGACGAGGCCGCGCTGCGGGAGACCGTCAAGAGTGCCGGGCTGCGCGCCACCGCCAGCCTGGCCACCTGGCCTCAGCAGGCGAAGGTGCTGGCCGCCCAGGCCGACAGCGCGTCCTGACAGCCCCGGGGCCGCCGGTCGCGGAACGCCCTCGCGGGCCCCGCAGCCGGCGGCTCCGGTGTACGCCATTCCGGTGACCGACCCCGGTCAGGTCACGATCGGGCCGGGGCGTGGTTACGGTCGGTACGCCGGCTGCGCGGCCATCGCACCGCCTCCCATCGTGGAGAGGCCGGCCCGTCGAAGTGTCGCCGGCTGCCGGGAGTCGTCCGTGCCGTTCGCCCAGGAAGAGCCCGGACACCCACGGCGGCCCCCCACCCGCGGCCCGGCCACGCCCCGCCGGGTCACCCTCCTGGAGCTGTTCTTCGATCTGGTCTACGTCGTCGCGTTGGCGCTCATCTCGCGCGACCTGGCCCACGAGATCACTTGGTACCAGGCCGGACAGTCACTGATCCTGCTGGCCGCCGTGTGGTGGACCTGGGTGCTCACCTCGCTCGTCACCGACCTGTACGACCCCGCACGCACCGAGATCAAGGTACTGATCGTCACGGTGATGCTCGGCGTGCTGTTGATGGCCACCGCGATCCCCAAGGCCTTCGGCGACCGAGGGCTGCTCTTCGCCGGCGCGTACGTCGCCATCCATCTCGGACGCGGTCTGATCCTCATGCCGACCGTGCGCGGCGACCCGAGGATCCAGCGACGGGCAGCGCGGGTCTTCTGCTGGTTCGCCCTTTCGACGGTGCCGTGGATCCTCGGCGCGTTCGTCTCCGAGGACGCCCGGATGGCGCTGTGGCTGCTCGCCCTCGGCATCGACTATCTCGGGCTGCGGCTGGCCTATCCGGTACCCGGGATCGGCACCGTGCCCGCGGCCCAACTGCGGGTGACCGCCGAGCACCTCGCCGAGCGGTACCAGCAGTTCTACACCATCGCCCTGGGTGACGCGATCCTGGTCACCGGCGTGGCCTACAGCGCGGTCCACGCGCAGGCGGAGAACACGGTCGGCTTCGTGCTGGCCTTCGGCACCATCCTGCTGCTGTGGCGGGTCTACGTGCACAGGTCCGGGGAGTTGCTGCCGCTGGCCATAAAGATCTCGAAGGTTCCCAACCGGTTCGTCAGGACCGCGCCGTACAGCCATCTGCTGATGGTCGCCGGGGTGGTCACCACGGCGGCCGGCTTCGAACTGGTGCTGCACGCCCTGCCCGCGCGTACCCCGCCCGCCTGGGCGGCGGTCATCCTGGGCGGTCCGGCCCTGTTCCTTACCGGCCGTGCCTTCTTCGAGCGCGAGGTGTTCAACCGGATCTCGCCGTCGCGGCCGGGCGGCGTGCTGGCCCTGGTGACCGTGGCACCGGCGGTGCTGTTCCTGCCCCCGCTGACCGCGTCACTCGCCGCCATGCTGGTGCTCACCGGGGTGGCGCTGGCCGACCTCCGCCACAGCCGCAGCCGTCCGCCCGAGGCGCCCACGCCGCCGTAGGTCACGCCGGCTCCGTTAGCCGCTCGGCTCGTCTGGGTACAAGGCCCACACCTTGCAACCCACCCCCGAATCCGTGGAGGAAGCCATGCGTGGCACGTCGATATTCGGAGTCCTCGTGGTGATCTGGCTCGTCATCGGCGCCATCGCCGCCGGCCAGCGCGGCTACTACAGCGACGAGGAAGCCAACTGCGCCGAGGTCGGCACGATCCTGGTGACCATCGCCGCCGGGCCGCTGAACTACGTCGGCGCCAACCCGAAGGTCGACTGCGACCTGCCCCAGCCCTCTCAGTGAGCCCGGTGACGCACGAACAAGGCCCGTGCCGGCTTCCGGCACGGGCCTTGTTCGTCCGCGGGTTGCGGCTGCCGAAGGTCGGCGCTCAGCGGAAGCAGTGCGCCACCGGCACCTTGCTTCCCGCACAGTTGGTCGGATTGTTCTCGATGACGACGCTGTCGTCATCGATCTTGACCTGGGCCCGCTCTGCCTGGATCCCGCCGGCCTTGACGGTGGACTGGTTGCCGATCACGCGGCTGCGGTAGAGCGAGGTCGAGCCCGCCGTCACGAACAGGCCCGCACCCTGCGACCGCTTGCCGACCGCGGCGTTGCCCTTGACGTCGCTGCCCCGTACGAGCAGGTTCGACTTCTCGGCGTGGATGCCGCCGCCGTTGCCGCGCGTCGTGTTCCCGCTGACCACGCTGTCGTCCACCGGCAGCAGGCCCTGGAAGGTGGAGATGCCGCCACCGGAGACGGTGGCGACGTTGTCCCGGACCGTCAGCTGCCGCAGCACCAGCACCGCGTCGGAGTTGGCCAGGCCACCGCCGGTCTCGGCGCTGTTCTGCGCCACCAGCGTGTCGAAGACCTTGGTACGGGCGGAGAAGCTGGCCAGACCACCGCCCTGTCCGGCGTTGTTCTGCACGAAGGTGGAGGAGTAGACGTCACCCGCGGCCCGGAAGTTGGCCAGGCCACCGCCGTAGCTGACCGCGCTGTTGTGCCGGAACTCGGTGCCGTGCATGGTCATGACACCACCGTTGAGCAGGCCCCCGCCCTTGCCCTGGGTGCCGGCGGCCCGGTTGCCGATCAGCTTGCTGTCACGGATGAGCAGGTTGCCGTCGTTGAAGATGGCACCACCGCCGCCCTCCGCCGACAGCGAGGTGCTGCCGACGACGGTGACCCCTTCGACGACCGCCGTGGCACCGTGCACGATGTGGATGCTGCCGCCTTCCGCCGCCGAACGGCCGTTGCGCAGGGTCACGTCCCGGAGGGTCAGTTCGCCGCCGTCGCGGACGGTGAAGAAGCGGAAGTCAGGAGTGTTGACGCCCCGGACGATGGTCGCGCCGGAGCCCTCGATGGTGATCCCGTGGTAGATCACCGGCAGGCCGGCCTTGTCGTCGGCCGGGTTGCGCGGTGGCGCCTCGGCGTCGCCGGGGTTCTCGGCCGCATCGGCGGCCTCCCGCGCGTCACGGATGCCGCCGTCGTACTCGTCGGGCTGCTGGAACGCGTGGGTCAACGTGTAGGTGCACTTCTCCGCCAGTCGCAGCGTGGCACCGCCCTCGGCGTTCGCCCGCACCAGCGCCGCGATGAGCCGGGCGGAGTCGCAGGGCACCGGCACCACCTTGCCGTCGGGTGCGCGTCCGTGGTGACCGGTCGACCCGCCGGTCGCCCTCCCCGGGCCGTCCGGGGTAGCGCCGGAGTCGTGCCGCCACTCCGGCCGTTGCCGGTCCGGCCCCCGGCGTGGCGGTGTCTCGTCGACTCCGGGTACGTCATCCTGAAACATCGCGGCGGGCCGGCCCGGGTTCGGTGCCGCCGGGTCACGGTCGGCGGCCGAGGCGGTGACGGCGGTCAGGCCCGCCGCCCCGGCCACCAGGCTGCCCGCCACCAGGCCACCGGCCAGCAACCACCGGGACCGCCGACCGGGTCGGGTGGACCCACGGCTCCCTTGGTACGTGGACATCAGCGCTCCTGCCTCTCGTGCATGCGGAAACACGGCCGCACCGAATCGGGCGCGGGGTGGCTGACATCGCCTCAGCCCACCAGAGGCCACCGTACGGCGACACATGGCACAAATCAGGCATAAGTGAATGAGTAAGCCATTCGGCTTCACGTCTACTCGGAGCCGGCATCGACGGCGCCGCTCAACCTCCGACGTGAATGCCGGGACGGCGTGCCGGATCAGGCTCGGACTTGCGCAGGATCTCGCGTACCACAGGTGGGGTGTCCCCCCGACCGAGGATGAGATAGCGCAGCAGGTGAGCAATCGGGTTCCCCTCCGACCACTCGAAGTGGGCGTGCGGGCGTACGCCGGTGGCGTCCCGCAGCGCCAGCAGGATCGCCGCGATGGCGTTTGGTGCCGCCGGGCTGCTGGCCCGCAGCACCCGGTAGCCACCCACCTCGACGCCGCACACCCGCAGCACATGGCGGAACCCGGAGGGGTCCACCACGTCGATCTCCAGGAAGAGCACGTCGGTCGCTCCCGGGACCGGGTTCAGGCCCCGCTGCGCGCGCTCCTTGATGGTGTACTCCTTGACCGCCCCGCTGCGCCGCTTGTGGGCGATCACGTGCAGCCGCCCGTCGTGCGCCACCGACTCGGCCACGAACCGCCGCGCCGTCTCGTCGAACTCGACCCGCTCCGCCCGTAGCTCCGTGGTGCGGGTCACCCGGGACACCAGCGACACGGCGATGATGCCGAGGATGAACAGTCCGGAGATGGCGATCCCGTCCGGCTTCTCGATCACGTTCTCCACCAGCGCGTACAGCAGCACCAGGGTGAGCACCGTGAAGCCGGCGGCGACGCCGCGTTGCCGGCGGCCGGCGGCGGCGATGGCCACCGCGACGGCCGCCGATACCATCATCGCCAGGATCCCGGTGGCGTACGCCCCCGCCTGTGCGTCGACGTCGGCACGGAACACGACGGTCAGCACGATGCAGACAAGCGTGTAGACGATCACCACCGGGCGCACCGCGCGCGCCCACTCCGGCGCCATGCCGTACGAGGGCAGGTAGCGCGGCACGATGTTGATCAGCCCGGCCATCGCCGAGGCACCGGCGAACCAGAGGATCAGCACGCTGCTCACGTCGTAGGCGGTACCGAATGCCTCACCCACCTGCTCGTGGGCGAGATACGCCAGCGCTCGCCCGTTGGCGGCACCGCCCGGGGCGAACGCCTCGGGCGGGATCAGCACCGCGGTGACGAAGGTGGTGGAGAGCAGGTAGACCGACATGATCAGCGCGGCGGCGGTGAGCAGCCGCCGGGTGTTGCGGATCCGGGCGGCCAACCGGGCCGGCGCGTCGGGCCCCTCCCCCGCCACCAGCGGCATCATGCTGACCCCGGTCTCGAACCCGGACAAACCCAGCACCAGCAGCGGGAACGCCAACGCCGCGGTCAGCGCCACCTGGCCCGGACCGCCGCCCGCGGTCAGCGCCGCCGTCCAGTCCGCCAGCGGACGAGGATCACCGGCCAGTTCGACAAGTGACACCCCCACGATCACCGCGTTCAGCCCGAGGAAGGCGGCCACCAGCGGTACGGCCACCGCCACGGCTTCCCGGAAGCCGAGCAGGAACACCGCGCCGAGAATCAGCAGCAGGACCACGGTCACCCCGACGGCGATGCCGGTACCGCCGAACCACTCCGGCAGGTACGGATTCTGCAGCACGTGCACGGTGGCGTCGGCCGAGGAGAGCGTGATCGTGACGATCCACGAGGTGGCGACGAAACCGAGCAGCACCAGCACGAATATCTTGCCGCGCCAGAACGGCAGCAGGCGTTCCAGCATCGCCACCGAGCCCTGGCCGTGCGGACTGTCCCGGGCCACCCGGCGGTACATCGGCAACATGCCGAACAGGGTCAGTGCGACGATCAGCAGGGTCGCCACGGGAGACAGTGCACCGGCGGCCAGGGCGGCGATGCCGGGCAGGTAGGACAGGGTGGAAAAGTAGTCGACACCGGTCAGGCACATCACCCGCCACCAGGCGTGCGACCGGGTCTGTCCCTCGGCGGTCTCCGGTCCGACCGGCTGCACCCGGTGGACGAACAACCACCGACGCAGCCGGCTCTCCGGTGCCACCGGGCCGGTCGGGACGGCCACCCGCTCGGGCACGGTGACCCGCCGCCCCGCCCGTTCCCCCTTACGTGTCGGATCCCGCGCGGCACGCAACCCCGGTTCCGGGGCACCGGTCGCCGGGCGGCGGCGTTCCCGGCCCCGTCGCGCTCTCGTCCCGTCCCCCATGCCCCCGCCTCACCGTTGTCGAACAGACCGTAGGTGGTGGTTCGGTCGGTCAACCGGTCCGCTTCCGGTCAGCCGCCAGCCGGAGCGGTCAGCGCCCGGGCCAGGTCGGCGGGGTCGGCCACGGTGACCGTCATCCCGGGATGGCGGGGCCACCGGCCGGGCAGCAGAGCAGGCACCGGTCGCACGAATCGGACACAGAGCCCGGCGGCCGTGGTGGTGCCGAAGGTGACGCCGGTGTCGGCGCCGGACAGGTGCGGGCCGATCACCCGCCACCAGCGGTACGGGCCGCCGCTCTCCACGCCCGCGACGTTCTCCCGCTCGGTGCGTAGCTGCCAGGGGCCGAACCGGACCAGCAGTTGGGCGGAGTCGACCCGCACCCAGGCGGTGCCGGGCCGGACGCCGATCAGCGCCAGCAGCCAACGGAACCGCGAGTCGAAGCGGAACCCGAAAACCTGAGCGGTCATCTCCGGGCTCCGCGGCCGGCACGGTCTCCCGGCCGCGCGGGGCGGGGTGGGGCGGCGGGGCGCGGTCGCGGCCGGGCGGCAGGACGGCGCCGGGACACAGCGGTCATGGTCGCGGCGTACCCCGCAGGGGCCGGCCGACACCCCCCGGGCCGGCCGGCCCCTGTTTCCCCGTGGTCCCCCCGTGGTCCCCCGTGTCCCCCATCTCCCCCGTGCCCCCCGTGGCCGCCTCCGGACGTTGCCGTCCGGGGCTCGGGTCGGATGCCCCCGCGCCCCTCGGGTGGACGGAGCGCGGGGACCCCCCGTCCCGGTTACTGCAGGAACGCCCCGAGGGGCGACAGCAGCAACCGACCGAGCGCGGCGGCCGTGTCGTCTAGCCGCCTGCGCTCGCGCTCATGCTGGTGCGGGTCGTGCCGGCACCGCCAGATCCGCTGCGCGTTGCGCCAGGCGACATCGCGCGTGTAGTGGATCAGTTCGCCCTGATACCAGTCGTCGATCTCGCCGTTGAGCATGTCGATGAGCAGTTGCCACTGCTCGAGGTAGCCCCGGCGCAGGCCAGGGATCTTGTCGGCGAAGATCTTGTTGATCTCCAGGTAGTCCCGGTGCTGGTCGCTGCCGTCGACCGGCTCGGACTCCAGGTGGTCGAACGTGGTGACCAGCGCGAACGGCAGGTCGAAGTTGATGTGCGCGTTGACGCCGGCCGCCGCCGAGGGCAACGGTCGGGCGTCCGGCCCACGCATCCGCTCGAACAGGCACGACCAGGCCCGGGGCGTGCTCGGGCTGGCGTCACTCCACATCCGTAACGCGTCGAAGTAGCGGGCCGCGAACTCGACGTCCAGCCGGGACAGGAAGACCGGGTCGACGAACCGGTCGGCGTACAGCCCGTCCAGCACGCTGGAGGTGATGGTGAGATACAGCTTGTTGAAATCGGCCAGTGGGCAGCTGTCCAGCAGCGGAGGCAGCCGGACCAGCATGTCCTGAAGCTTCGTCAGGTGGTCGACGACGGCGGGCACGTCGGTCGGATGATCGGCCAGCAGGTCGACGATGTCCCGGTGCACCGGCCCCCACGCCGGCTCACCACACCCACCGCGCTCGCTCATGTCCCCTCCAGGCTGCTCGCCGGCGTCGTCGTGCCCGTTGCGACGCCGGGCCCCAGCCTTTCAGGCGTCCGCTGCGCGGACATCAGTAGAACGACGTATCCGACACCTACGCCCGACTACGCAGGAAGATGGCGCTGGCCTGGACCCGGGTACGTACCTGAAGCTTGTCGAAGATGTGTGACACGTGGACGCCGATGGTCCGCTCGCTGATGAACAGCCGCTGACCGATCTCCTTGTTGGTCAGCCCTTCGGCCACCGCGGCCAGCACCTCACGCTCCCGCGCGGTCAGGGCGGCCAGTTCCTCACCGCCCGATCCGTCGGGCGTCGCGGCCCCGACCGCGCCGCGTTCCTCCAACGCGACCCGGGCCCGCCCGGCGAGCGTACGGATCTCGTCGGTCAGCGGCACCGCCCCCAGCGCCTGCGCCGACTGGTACGCCTGGCGCAGCAGCTTACCGGCGGTGGCGGCCTTGCGGCGGCTGGCCAGCAACGCCTCGGCCTGACGCAGGCGCGAGTACGCCGCCGGGTACGGGTGGTTGCGGTGGTCCCACTCGGCCGCCGCCCGCGCCCACAGCTCCGGATCGGCACCGTCGAGCCGGCTCACCTCAGCGGCGCACAACGCCAGGTAGCCGTCGATCACGTAGCGCACCGGCCGGGCCGCCCGCTCGCTGCGTGCCGCCACCCTTTCGGCGATCCCACGCAGCCGGCGCACCGCGTTGTCGTCGACGGCGACCGTGCGGCTGGCGTGCGCCTCCGCCTCGGCGCGCAGCCCGTGCCAGACGAGCACCGCGAGGATGACCAGGTCGTCGGAGCGGGTCTCGGTCAGACCCCGCTGCACCGCGTGTCGGGCCACATCGTGCCGCCCCTGCCACATGGCCAGCCCGGCCCGCAAGGTGAGCAGCGGGATGACGTGCCGGGCGCCGCCGCCGGCCAGGATTGTCGCCACGGCGTCCAGATCCCGGTCGGCCGCCTCGACGTCGCCGTAGCCGACCGACAGCCGGCAGCGGGCCAGCAGCAACTCGACGGCATCCGCGCCGGAGGGACGGTGCCGCAGGGCCGAGGCGACCACCTTCTCCGCCTCGGCCCACTGTCCTACCCGGAACAGCCCATTGGTGGCGATGGCCAGCAGCCGGGTCTCGTAGGACCGACCCAACCCCAGCTCGGCGACCCGCTCGGCACCCCGGCGGGCGACCACCACACCCTCCTCGAGGATGTTCAGCGGCCCGGTCAGCAGCTCGGCCAGGTGCAGATAGGCCAACGCGACATCCTCTGGACGACCCGCCCGCTCGGCGGTGGCCAGTGCCCGTCGCAACACCGCCAGGCCCGCGTCCGGATCCTGGCGGTACGCCTCGGAGAAGCCCAACGCGGCGCTGGCCAGCACCACCTCGGTGGTCGCCCCGTCCACCTGCTCGGCCAGGGCAAGTGCCTCCCGCGCCCGCTCGCCTGCCTCGGCGTACCGGCCGAGTTGCAGCAGCAGCTCCGCCAGTCGGGCGGCGGCGGTGGCCCGCTGCCCTGGTGTGCAGTCGGCGGCGGCGAGCGCCTGCTCGTACTCCGCCTCGGCCAACGCGGAACGGCCGGCGGCGGCGAGGTAACGGGCCCGCCGGATGTGCAGCTCGCAGGCCGGAAGGTCGGTGTCGGCACCGGCCAGCTCCTCGAGCAGGGCCAACGCGCGGGCGTACTCACCACAGTGGTGGGCCGCCTCGGCCGCCCGCCCGAGCAGCGTGGGCCGGTCGACGCCGGGCAACCCCTCGGCCGACTGCAGCGCCACCGACCAGTGTCGGTGCGCCTCGGCGTAGCCGTAAAGCCGCTCCGCCTCCTCGGCGGCGGCCATCGCCGCCGGCAGCGCCCGCTCCGGCTCACCGGCCAGCCGCCAGTGATGGGCCAAGCGGGCCTGATGCAACTCGGCCGGTGCCGAGGTCAGCGCCTCGGCGTAGCGCCGGTGCAGCAGCGCCCGCTCGGCGGGGAGCAGCTCATCCTCCAGCACCTCGGCGACGAGCCGGTGGCGTAGCCGGTAGCCGTCGGCCGAGCCGACCAGCAACCGATGGGACACCGCTGCCCGGACCGCGTCGAGCAGCTCGTGCTCCGGCAGCCCGACCACCCGGGCGAGCAGCCAGTGCTCCACCGGTTCGACGCCGGCGGCGACGGCGTGCACAGCGCGGTGCGCCGGTCGGGGCAGCGCGTCCACCCGGGCGAGGAAGACCTCGCGGAGGGTGTCGGAGAGCCCGTCGCGACCATCGCGCAGTTCCCGGGAGAGCTCCTCGACGACGAAGGGGTTGCCGCCGCTGCGTTGCCACAGTTGCTCGGCCGCCTCCGGCGCCAGGTGCCGACGCATCACGGTGGTGGCCAACTCCTCGGTGCCGGCCCGATCCAGCGGGGCCAGGTCGAGCACCCGCACCGAACGCAGTCGGCGCAGCTCGGTGAGCACCCGACGCAACGGATGCGCCCCCTGCAACGACTCCGACCGCACCGCCGCCAGCACCGACAGTTGCAGGTCACCGAGGCCGGCGAGCAGGTAGAGCAGAAGTTGGCGGGTCGTCCGGTCGACCCACTGGAGGTCGTCGAGTACCAGCACCAGCGGGCGGCCACCGGCGATCACATTCAGCCCGCGGGACACCCGCTCCAGCAACGCACCCGCGCCGTCCGGGCCGGCCCGGTCCTCAGCGAAGACCCCGAGCAGCGCGCGGACGGACGCTGCGGCCGGCGGGGCGAGGTCGGCGTCGAGGCGGCGCAGCGCCTGTCGCAGGGGATGCAGCGGCGAGGCGTCGCCGATGTCCAGACAGGACCCGGTGAGCACCAGGGCACCCCCGTGGCCCAACTGCTCGCCGATCTCGTGCAGCAGGCGGGTCTTACCCACGCCACTCTCACCGGTCAGGAACACCGCCGCCGTTTGCCCCGGCGTGACGTCGTCGAGCAGCGCGGATCGTACCGTCGCCATCAGGTCGTCCCGACCCACGAGCGGTGTGGTGTCCACGTCGCTGGCCATGGCTCGCAGCCTAGTCACAGGTTCCGTCCCCGTTCTACAGGTGCCTCCCGTCAGTCCTACTCATCGCGTCGACATTGCGACCAAAGGTTGCGTTCGGCCGACATACGTCGTTCTGCCGATCCGCCGTCAGACCAGCGGTGACAGGCTCCGGACATCGTCAGCGCGTACGGGGGGAGAGGCAGGTGCGATCTCCATGCCCAGTTCTGTTGTCGCTGGTCAGGTAGCCGTCGAGCGAGTGTGTTGGCCCGTGACGGAGGAGCGGCGGACCGTCACGGTCCTCTTCGTCGACATCGTCGGGTCGACCCGGTTGGTCGACCGGCTCGACCCGGAGGACGTCCGCGCCCTGCAACGGGCCTACTTCGGCACCGTCGGCCGAGTGCTGAGACGGTGGAACGGCGCGGTGGAGAAGTACGTCGGCGACGCGGTGATGGCTCTGTTCGGCGCGCGCCGCGCTGACGGGTGGGACGCGTACCGAGCGGTGCGCGCCGGGCTGGAGATCCAGCGGGCGCTGGACGGCCGCCCGCTGGCCTCGGCACCGGGCCTGCGGGTCCGGGTCGGCGTCGCCACCGGTGAGGCCGTGGTCGACCTGGCCGTCAGCCACGACGGTGGCCACGGCGTGGCCAGCGGTGCGGTCGTCACCCTCGCCGCCCGGCTACAGGAGCACGCCCCGCCCGGCGGGGTGGCGCTCTGCCCGGCCACGCATCGGGCCGTCGTCGGGCTGATCGCACAGCGCCCGGTTCCGGCGGTGACCGTTGCCGGCAAGGCACTGCCGGTCGACGTCTGGCACGCGATCGGCACCGAGCGTCCCCGAGCGCCACGGCACGACCTCCCGCTGCTCGGCCGGCGACGGGAGTTGGCCGTCGCGCGGGAACACCTCGCCGACGCGGTGCGCGGGCGCGGCGACCGGCGGGTGCTGCTGCTCGGTCCGCCCGGTAGCGGGCGCAGTCGCCTGTTGCGGGAACTGGCGCGGACCACCCACACGCTGGGCGGTGTCCCGGTGCGTTGGTCTTCGACGACCTGCCCGCCCTATCCGGAGGGGCCGTTGGCGCCCGTCGCGGACCTGGTCCGTGGGCTGGCCCGGGCCGGCGTGAGCGACGACCCCGAGACGGTACGCCGCCGGCTCGCCGCCGCCCTGACGGGTCTGGTGCCGGCCGACCTGCTGACGCCCGCCCTGGACACGATGGACGACCTGCTCGGGGTGGCCGCCGATCCGGCGCAGAGTCCGCCGGGACATCCGACGGCGAGCGAGCCGCAGCCGCAGCGGGGTTCCCCGCCAGCCGCTCAGGCCCGCGCGGTGAGCTGTTGGCGCGAGGTGCTGCTGAGCCTGGCCCGGCGGCAGCCGGTCGTGGTCGCCGTCGACGATCTCGACCGTGCCGCACCGGAGCTGCGCCGCCAACTGGCCACGCTCGTGGAGTTGGCCGACGAGCGTGACCTGCCGCTGGTGCTGGTCGCGACCGGCACCCAGGAGCTGGGCGTTGCCGGTCGACCGGCGGCCAGGGTGCGCCTGTCCCCGCTCGACACCATCACCACCGGCCGGCTCCTGCGCCGACTGCTGCGCCGGGCCGGTCAACCGGCCGGACTGGCGGCCCGGCTGATTTCGGTGACCGGGGGCAACCCCGGGCGGGCGGTGGCCTACGTCCGTACGCTCGCCGGGGGCGAGCCCGGAGAGCTGCCCGTACCGGAGTGTGTCCGTCGGGTCGTCGAGGCCCGACTGGATCGTCTCGACGGTGGTGCGCGTGCGGTCCTGACCGCCGCCGCGCTCGCGCCGGGCCGCACCGTCGCGGAGCTTGCCGACGTCCTCGACTGGCCGCCGAGCCGGGCGGCGGCGGAGCTGACCACCCTGACCGGCGACGGCCTGCTGGTGCCCCTGCCGACCGGCGGTTACGACGTCACCGATCCGGTGCTGCGGCAGGTCGCCGGCGCCCGGCTGCCCCGGGCGGTGCGCGCCGTCCTCGACCGGCGGATCGGCCAGACCACCCCGGTGACCGGGATGCCCCCGAGCCGGGTCGTCCCGGCCGGCCGCGTCACCTCGACGGCCGGGACGATCGCGAGCCGGCTGGTGCGGCGGGCCTGCGCCGTGGTCCCCCGGTCGACGGCGGAGTCAACGGCGCTGCAGGAAAGCCAGCACCCGATCCCAGGTCAGCTCGGCAGCGACCGGGTCGTGGTCGGCGACGGTCGGGTCGGTGAAGAGATGCCCCGCCCCGGGATAACGGTGCACCACGAGATCCGCTCCGGCCGCGATCATCTCCCGCTGCCACAGTTCTACCTCGTCGGGCGGGTCGTAGGCGTCCGGGTCGGCCAGGTGCAGGTGCACCCGGAGGCCGGGACGAACCGCCGCCGGGGAGCCTCCGGTGCCGTGCAACAACAGCAGGCCGGCGGTGTCGGGTCGTTCGGCCAGCAACGCGCCAGCCACCCCGGCACCCATCGAGAACCCGGCGAGCACGGTGTCGGGCGGCAGCCCGTCGAGCGCCGCGCGGGCCCGGTCGAGAACGGTCTGCTGGCCGATCCGCTCCAGCAGGGCGAAACCCTCCGCCACGGAGTCGACGGCGGGTACGCCGTACAGGTCGGGCGAGCGCACCTGATGGCCGGCGGCCCGCAGCCGGTCGGCGGCCTCCCGCACCGCCGGCCGCAGCCCGTACACGGAATGGAAGAGCACGACGTGTCCCATCGGGACATCGTGCCCGACGCCCGCGACCACCACGGAGCGGCGCGCACGGGATCCGTCCCGGGCGGGCCGTCGACACGGACCGGCTGGAGCAGCGGTGCCGGGTTCCGGGTCAGCGTCCCTGGCCGGCTGTTGGTGCGCGGTCCCGCTCCTCCGGTTCCGGCGCGCCACCGTCGGGGGCAGGTACCGCCCGCAGTGTCCGGCTCTGTCCACGGAACTCCGCGACCACCTCCCCGCCCTCCCGACTCACGGTGACGTCGTAGATGCCGCTGCGGCCGTACCGGGTGCGCTCGCTGGCCCGAGCGACCAGCACGTCCCCCTGCCGGGCAGGGCGGACGAAGGTGATGTCGGCTCCGGCCGCGACGGTGGCCGGACCGTGGCTGTTGCAGGCCAGTGCGAACGCGGTGTCGGCCAGCAGGAACACGAAACCGCCGTGCGCGATGCGGTGTCCGTTGACCATGCCGTCGGTGATCCGCATCCGGGCCACCGCGCTGCCGTCGGCGGCGCTGATCAGCTCGATGCCGAGCCGGTTGGAGGCCACGTCGGCGTCGAACATCTCGTGCGCGGCGGTGCGCTGCGGGTCCACCTTGCTTCCAGTCCGTTCCGGCCGGGCACTCGCCCTCGCCACGAACATCATGGCACCGCCGGTCGCCGGGCGTTCGCGGAGGCTGGCCACGGACGAGCGGACGTGGGTGCACGCGCAGACACGATCGGGCCGGGCCGGGTCATCCCGGTCCGGCCCGATCCGATCATCGCTCCGCCATTCTTTCGTAGTTGCAAAAGCTTGGCAACAAGCCTGGACACGCGAGCCACTTAGTAACTAGCGTGCACGTCATGAGTCCTTACATCAGCAACGTCGCAGCCTGGCAGGAAAGTTGGGACCGTCAGCAGGAGGCGTATCTACCGGACCGCGAGCACCGGTTCGCCGCCATGCTCGACGCGGTCGACGCCGTCCGCGAGGCCACCCCGCCCCGGCTGCTCGACCTGGCCGGCGGCACCGGCACCATCTCACTGCGTGCCCTGCGTCGGTTCCCCGACGCCGAGGTCACCCTGGTCGATCTCGACCCGGCGCTGCTCGCCCTCGCCACCGCCTCCCTCGGCGACCGGGCCACCATCGTTCCCGCCGATCTCAGCCGGCCGGACTGGGTCGCGGCGCTGCCGCACCGGCGTTACGACGCCGTGCTCACCGCCACCGCGCTGCACTGGCTGCCCGCCGACCGGTTGAGCATCCTCTACACGGAGATCCGCGACCTGCTCCGGCCGGGTGCTCTGTTCGTAAACGCCGACCACATGCCCGACGACGACCTGCCCGAGTTGACCAAACGGCTGCTCGCCCACGCCGGGGAACACCGGGCGGCCCGGTACGCCGCCGGTGCCGTGCTGTCGTGGTCGCAGTGGTGGCAACAGGCCGAGCAGGACCCGACCCTGGCTCCGCTGGTGCGGCAACGCCACGCCATCTACCCCTCCGGGCACAGCCCGGAGTGGACGCCCCCGGCCTCCTGGCACCTCACCGCCCTCAGAAACGCCGGATTCACCGAGGTCGGCACCCTCTGGCGCGGTGCCGCCGACGCCGCCGTGGTCGCCGTCCGCTGATCCCCAGCCCTCGCGATCATGCAGTTGTGGTCGTTGATCCCCTACCAAATGCCTGTTTTGTTCAGTGCCAGAACTGCATGATCGCCGAGTTCGGGGTGGCGAGTGAAGGGCTAGGGTGCGGTGATGGTGATGGCGTTCGAGCATCTTGCCGGGCGGGTCTGGCTCTGTGCGGGTGACCCCGATCCGGAGTTGGTGCAGGCCGGTGTCGCGGTGATCGCCGACGAGCGGGGCAGCGTGCTGGTGGACGCCGGGCACAGCCCGTCGCATGCGCGCGAGATCCAGGCCGCATTGCTCGCCGCCGGTCTGCCGGCACCCCGCTGGTTGGTCTACACCCACCACCACTGGGACCACGTCTGGGGCGCCTGCGCCTGGCCGGACGTGGAGATCGTCGGGCAGGTCAGCGGCGCGGAACTGCTGCGCGCCGAGGCGACCCGGCCGTGGAGCGTCCGCTACCTACGCCAGGAGGTGCTACGCAACCGACGGCTCGGGCCGAGCTTCCGGGCCCGCGCCCTCGCCGTCGACTCCTGGGACGAGCTGCGGGTGCTGCCGCCCACCCGCGTCTTCACCGACGAGGTGGAGCTGCCCACCGGTGTGCTGGTACGCCACGTCGGCGGCCGGCACGCCCCGGACTCCACCATCGTGGTGGTACCCGACTCGGGGGTCATGCTGCTCGGGGACAGCTGGTATCCACCGCCGGCGCACCTGCGGACGCCAGCGGACGAACCGGACCTCGCGCTTGTCGGCCGGCTGCTCGACGACCACATCGGCTGGTACGTCTCCAGCCACAGCCCACCGTTGACCCTCGGCGAGGCCCGGGCGGCGATCACCGGCTGAGTCGGCAATCCGGTCGGCTCAGCGGGCGCGACGCTCCGGATGGGCCCGGTTCCAGGCGCGCATCCGGTCCGGGTATCCGACCTTGTTGGCCTCGTAGAGCGGGATGGCGTGTTTGCGGGCCAGGGCTCCGGCCGCGCGCGGCGTGCCGGTGCGGCGGCGGATCCACTCGCCGTCGTGGGCGATGGCCATCACGGTGGTGTCGGTGGCGGTGGTCTCCGGCTCCAGGTAGAACTCCACCCCCTGCCGGCTGGTGGCGAACTGCTCCAGCGCGGCGAGGTCCTCGGGGGTGGCCTCGCGGTCGAGTTTCGTCGGGGTGCCCTGCGCGGCTCGTGACCGCCGGCTGAACCAGCCCATGCCCGGCTCCTCTCCTCGGCGTGACTCCCAGTGCAGCACCGTCACCTGGCAGATGCCTGTGAGCCGGGTGAGAATCCCCCGTCGCGGTAGGCTGCCTCGATGATCCACTTCGCGGTGCGGGAGAACGCCGCCTGGTGTGACCTGGTCTGCGCTACTCACGGCCGGCCCGGCTCACTGGACACCGATGCCTGGTCGGTGTCGCGCCGTTCGCCGCCGCTCTACCCGGACGCGGTGACCCTGCGGCCCGGCCTCGACGCGGGCCTGTTGCGGCGGATCGACGCCGGACCGGGGGCGTCGGTCAAGGACAGCTACGCCGACCTGGACCTCGCCGGGCACGGCTTCGACGTGCTGTTCGAGGCGCAGTGGCTGCACCGGCCACCCGGCAGTCCGGTGGGACACGAGGCCCTGGTGCCGGTCACCACGGCCGGTGACCTGAAGGCGTGGGCCCACGCCCACGGTGGCGGGTCGGTCTTCCGTCCCGACCTGCTGACCGACCCCCGGGTACGGATCCTCGGCCTGGCGGACGGCCACGGCGGCTGGTCCGGCGGAGCGGTGTTGCACGACGCCGGTGAGGTGGTCGGCGTCAGCAACGTCTTCACCCGCGACGCCGCGCCGGAGCAGGTGTGGGCCGGAGTGTGCGCGGCCGGGGCGGGTCGGCACCTCGTCGGCTACGAACAGGATGCCGACCTGGCGACGGCACGACGACACGGCTTCCGGACCATCGGCCCGCTACGCGTCTGGCTGCGCTGAGCCCGCCCGCGCCGGCGCCCCCGTGCCGCCGGCTGCGGGCGGGCGGGCCGCCGGGACCAACAGGAGGGTCGGCAGCAGCAGCAGCGGTACGACAAGCAGCGCCCGCAACGTGCCCACCTGATCACCGAGCAGGCCCAGCAACGGCGGCCCGGCCAGGAACGCCGTGTAGCCGATCACCGCGACCACACTGACCCGTACGTGTGCGTGCTCCTCCTCGTCGGCGGCGGCGCTCATCCCCACCGGGAAGCCGAGCGAGGCACCGATTCCCCACAACGCGACGCCGAACACCGCGATCGGACCGGAACCGGCAAGCACCGCCAGACCGGCGCCGACGACGGCCAGCAGGATGGTCGTGGTCAGCACCGGTCCCCGCCCCCAGCGATCCAGCGCCACCGTGCCGACGGTGCGGCCCAGTGTCATACCGACCACGAAGACGCCGAACACCGCCGCGCCAGCCGCCTCACTGAAGCCGTAGCCGTCGATGAAGGCGACCGCGAGCCAGTCGTTGGCGCTTCCCTCGGCGAACGCCGCCGCCAGCACCAGCAGGCCGATGAGCAGGGTGCGCGGCTCCCGCCAGGCGGCCAGCAGCCGACTGCGACGCCCGGCCGGGGTGCCGGCCGGCTCCGGCTCGGCCGGCAGGAACGCGCGCGCGCCGAGCAGGGTGCCGCCGAGCACCACCGCGGCCAGCACGCCGAGGTGCACGGCGACCGGGACGCCCAGGCGGGCGGCCCCCGCGCCGACGCCCGCCCCGGCCACCGAGCCAAGGCTCCAGGCAGCGTGGAAGCGCGGCATCACCGTCCAGCCGAGCCGCCGTTCGACCGCCGCGCCCTCGGTGTTCATCGCGACGTCGCAACTGCCCGAGCCGTAGCCGAGCGCGAACAGGCCCACCGCCACCCCGGGCAGCCATCCGGCCACACCGGCCGAGATCCCGGCGATGGTCAGCCCGAGCGCGACGAGCAGGGTGGACGCCGCCACCGCTCGGGCGGCACCGAGGCGCTGGGTGACCAGGCCGGCGGTGGGCATGGCGAGGATCGCCCCGACCGACATGGCGAGCAGCAGCAGGCCGAGCCGGCCCGGGGTGAGGCCGAGTCCGTCGCGGATCGCCGGCACCCGGGCGAACCAGGTGGCGACGGCCAGTCCGTTGAGCGCGAACACGACCGCCACACCGTTACGGGCGGCCAGCACGGCGCGGGACGGGCCGGGGCTGGTCGGCGGGGTGGCAGGGGTGGTGACGACGGGGTCCACGTACGTTCCGGTCCTCTCCTCGGACAGTACGACGATCACACACCTGGGAGCGCTACCAGCACAATCCATCTCCGGTCCTTACCAGTGGCCGTCGGGCACGGCATGATGCTGGTGGGCGCCCCAGGCGGGCGGGAACAACAACGGGGAGAAAGCTCATGACGACGGCAGCGCGCCGCCCGGCCACCCTCGACGACGTGGCCCGGGCCGCCGGGGTGTCCCGTTCCACGGCGTCCCGGGTCCTCGCCGGCAACGGCTTCGCGTCACCGACCGCCCGCGAGCGGGTACGCACCGCAGTGAATCTGCTCGGCTACGTGCCGAATCCGGCGGCCCGGGCCCTGGTGCACGGTTCCGGCGTACGGCTGCTGATCGCGGTGGCGGGCACCAGCCCGGCGGTCCTCGACGACCCCTACGTCGACCAGGCGGTCGCCGCGGTGGCCCGGGCCTGCACGCCGCACGGTCTGGGTGTGGCGGTGCAGTGGGTGCCGTTGGGGGCGCCGGAGCGGTTGACCCAGTTGACCGAGGACCGGGGCGTGGCCGGCCTGGTCCTGCTGAACACGACCCCGGCGCTGCTGGATCTGGTGCCGCGCCGGCTGCGCGGCCGGGCCGTGTCGATCGGGATCGGTTCGGCCACGGTGCCGTCGGTGGACATCGACAACGGCGGCGGCACCGCGGCGATCGTCCGTCACCTGTACGACGCCGGCCGCCGACGGATCGCCATGGTCACCGGTCCCCGCTGGCTGGCCTGCGCCAACCGCTCCGTGCGGGCGTACCGGAGGCTGCTGTACGACGCCGGTCTGCCGGCCCGGGAGGTGGTCGGTGACTTCAGTGCGGCCCGGGGGTACGCAGCCGCTCGGGAGGTGCTGCGACGCTGGCCGGACACCGACGCGATCGTCGGGATCAGCGACGCGACCGCGCTCGGGGTGATCGGTCGGCTGCGGGCCGACGGCATCCGGGTGCCCGAGGACGTCGCGGTGACCGGATTCGACGACATCCCACTGGCCGCGACGGTGGCGTTGACCACCGCCAGTCACCCGGTACGGCAGATCATCACCGCGGCGGCGACCATGGTGCTGGAGCAGCGCGCGGCACCGGAGACGACCGTCTTTCCGTCGGCGTTGGTGCTACGGGCCAGCGCCTGAGCCGTCAGCCGGTCTCCTCCCGGTCGACCAGGGCGCGCAGCAGGTCACGTACCGCCTCGGCGAGATCGGCGCGGCTGGCCGGGGTGCCGGGTGGCGGCGCGCTGAGCGCTCCGGCACCGACGAGTCGATCGAACAGCAGGCCGTCGACGAAGGCGACGAACCGGTGTCCCCGGCGGCGGGGGTCCGGGGCGCCGGCGCGGGCGAGCAGGTCCTCGGCCTGGGCCCGCAGCACGGCGCCGTGTTCCAGGATTCCCCGAAGCTGCGGCCGATGCACCGCTTCCAGCAGGCAGGCGTACCGGGCCAGGGTGCGCGCCCGAGCGGCGGTCAGCCAGTGGTCGAGCACCCCGGCGATACCGGCGGCGAGCCGGTCGAGGTCGGCCGGGGACAGCGACGGCCCCGCCGGCACCGACGGCGTCCCGGTGGGTAGTTCGTGACCGGCGAGGTCGGCGCGGTCCAGGTCGGCGAGACGCTGCACCACCGCCTCGATCAGCGCCTGCCGGGTACGCAGGTACGCCGAAGTGGTTCCCGCGGGCATCCCGGCCCGAGCGTCCACCGCGCGATGGGTCAGCCCTCGCATGCCGCTCTCGGCGATCAGCGCGATGGCGGCGTCGGCCAGTACCGCCACCCGCTTCGCCCGCCCGCTCAACCTGCTCCCCCATCTCTGCTTCTACGGATGTAGTATGCACTTCTACAGGCGTAGAAGGGCGGTCGCCGTGACGGAGAGACATGCGGTCGTGGCCGGGGCGGGAATCGGCGGGCTGGCCGCCGCCCTCGCCCTGCATCGGCGGGGTTGGCGGGTCACCGTGTTGGAGCGCGCCCCCGAGCCGCGTGAGGTCGGCGCGGGCATCACCCTGATGGCGAACGCGGTACGCGGGCTGGACGCACTCGGCCTCGGCACCGAGGTACGCCGGCTGGGGCGCGACGGCGCCACCGGCGGGCTACGCACCTGGGACGGGCGCTGGCTGTCCCGGGTGGACGCCGCCGAACTGCAACGGGTGCTCGGCACTACTGCCCTCGGCGTACACCGGGGCGCGCTGCACCGGGCGCTGCGCGAGGCGCTGCCGGCCGAGGCACTGCGGACCGGCTGCACGGTGCGGCACGCCGACCCGGCCAGCGGCACGGTTCGCTACCAGCGTGACGGTGAGCCGGCCGAGGTGTCCGCCGACCTGGTGGTCGGCGCCGACGGGTTGCGCAGCACGCTGCGTACCCGGCTCTGGCCGGAGAGCCCGCCACCGGCGTACGCCGGCTCCACCGCCTGGCGTGCGGCGATCACCTTCGACGAGCCGGTCCCCGCAGCGGTCAGCTGGGGACCGGGCAGCGAGTTCGGCACCGTCCCGCTCGGCGACGGGCAGGTCTACTGGTACGGGGCCGTCACCGCCCCGCCCGGCGGGCACGCCGCCGACGAGCTGGCCGAGGTGCGGGAACGCTTCGGTCACTGGCACGACCCGGTACCGGCGCTGCTCGCCGCCACCCGACCCGACGACGTGCTGCGCAACGACCTGTACCACATGGCCACGCCGCTACCCCGGTACGTGCGCGGCCGGGTCGCCCTGCTCGGCGACGCGGCACACGCCATGACCCCGCATCTGGGGCAGGGCGCCTGCCAGGCGATCGAGGACGCGGTCACCCTGGGCGCGCTCGCCGGTCCGGCGGTCGACGTTCCGGCGGCGCTGCACGCGTACGACCGGCTGCGCCGACCCCGCAGCCAGGCCATCGCCCGCGCGGCCTCCCGCACCGCCCGGTTCGGACAGGAACTGCGACATCCGGCGGCCATCGCGGTACGCAACGCGATGCTGCGCCTGACGCCGAGCCGGACGGCGCTGCGGGGCATGGCCCGACACGCCGACTGGCATCCACCACGGCCCGCCTGACGCCGGAGCCGACGCGATCCGACCGGCGCCGAGTGCTTCATTGCGGCCAACCCTTCAGAATATCGATTTTCCGGGTTCGCGACCTCGGCCGAATGTGACGGGGTCCCGGTAAGATCGGCGACTTGCATGTGACTGATCGCTGACTGATGACTCGGACGGCGAGAGCACACACTGAGCCCATGAATTCGGGGCTCAGGCGCTTCAGGGCACTCCGCGGCGCGGTGTGTCTCGTGCTGGTGGCGGCCCTTTCCGGCTGTATGCAACTCAATGCCGGGCTGACCGTCAACGCCGACGACACGGTCAGCGGCCAACTTCTGCTCACGGCCGAGCGGAACGTCCTGACCTTGAACAACAGGCCGGTCGAGGCGGGCTTCGCCGAGTTGCGGCAGAACATACCGGCGCTACCCGCCGGCCCGGAGACCCGATACGAGGACGCCACCCACTTCGGATCTCTGATCAACTACCGAAACGTGCCGCTGCACCAATTCGACAGCGAAAGTCTGAGCATCGTCCGCACCGACGACCGGTACGTGTTCACCCTTCCGTTGGACCCGAAGAAGTACGGCGGAAAAGTGGCCGAGCAGGACCCCAAGAATCAAGAACGATTCATGTTGTTGATGTCGTTCGAGATCGCCGTGACCTTTCCCGGCCGCGTCCTGGACGCCAGCACCGGCGGTCAGGTCAACGACCGGACGGTCACCTGGCGGGTCAAGCCCAACGAGCAGAAGCCCGCCGAACTGCGCGCCGTCGCCGAGGCACCGCCGCGACCGTCTCCGGCGGCCGGCGCGGACTCCAGCGGCGGGTTCCCATGGCTGCTGATCGTCGCCGGCGCCGTGGTACTGCTGCTCGTCGCGGTGCTGGTCGCGTTCCTGCTCCGCCGCTCCCGCACCGGCGGTTCGCCGCCCGAGAGCGCCACACCCCCGGTCGGCGGATCCACACCGGTGACGCCGGCCACCACGAATCCCGGCCCGCCGGACGCCGGCTGACGACCGGCATGCCGCCGCCCACCGAGGACGGCGGCTCACCCACACCCCACCCGCAGTACGCAACACCGAAGGGGGATCGGCAATGAACGATCTCTTCACCTGGGCGGCTCTGGGCAGCCTCACCGGCGCCAGTGCCGCGACGCTGCTCACCACAAACGTCATCGGCGGACTCATCGGCCCGAGCGCCGACAAGGCCCGCAAGTGGATTGCGCTGGGCATCGCGCTCGCGCTGTCGTACCTCACCGCGGCCTTCGCCACCGACGCGGGCGCCGAGAAGTGGATCATCGCGTTCTTCAACGGCCTGGTCATCTTCTCCGCCGCGCTCGGCATCAACCAGCTGCCCCCCGGCAACCGGCAGGCGACGCCGATCCAACTGGCACAGGGCAACGAGCCCCGGTTCATCCGCTCCTGGGCCTGAGGGGAGCCGGACATGGTCTTCGGAATCCTCAGCGCCGCCGTTCACGTCGCGGCGGGCGCCGTACTCGGGCAACTCGTCGGCGGTGGCGTGGGGCTGCTCATCGGCGCGGGCATCGGCCTGCTCGTCGGCGCGGTCTTCGGCTGGGCGGTCGCCGCGGCCGAGGTCTACGCGGCCAGCCCGCGCGGTGTGTTCCTCTTCGTCGTCGACCACACCTGGAGCCTGCTGAACACCCTCGTCGGTGCGATGTACCTGGCCCTGCACCTGGTGTTCGGTCACTCGCTGGACCGCGTCACCTCCCGGCACAGCTGCCGGGTCAACGTGGTCGAGGGGGTCTCCCCCCGCTACGCCACCACGCTCGGCACGGTCTGCGCCGGCTCCGGTCCCGGCATCCAGCGACACGAGGACGTGCACATCTTCCAGGCCCGACTGCTCGGCCCGCTGTACATCCCGCTGGTCCTGGCCAACTACGTGCTGTTCACCATCGCGCCGATCTGGCTGCTGTACCACGACCACACGGGCGCACCGATCAACCGCTTCACCCGGTACTTCGAGATCGGCGTCTACCCGCACGTGTGGAACGAGGCCATCGCGTACCGGATCCAGGGGACGCCGCCGCGATGACCGACGACGGTCCGATCTGCACGGCCACCGCGGAGTTGGTGGCGTGGCTGGCCGGGGCGGTGGGTGACACCGTCCCGGTCGGCCCGCCCCGACCCGACGCCGACCCGAGCCGGTTGACGCTGTGGCCGCTGGAGATCCGGCCCGCCCGACAGACCCGGGGCAGCGGCAGCGGCCCTGAACCGTACCGGTTCACGGTCCGCTACCTGCTGGCCGCCGGCGGCCCGGAGGCCCTGGCCGTGCTGGACCGGGCGCTCGTCGCGGCCACCGGCACGGACGGGCGCACGCTGGTGCTGGAGGCCGGCGATCCGACCCTTTGGGCTGCCTTCGGTGCGCCGCCCCGGCCGGCGTTGCTCATCGACGTCCCGGTTCAGGTCACCCATCCGACCCGGCCAGCCGCACCGGTCCTGCGACCGCTGCGGCTGCGGCAGCTCGAGATGTTGACCTTCGATGGGCGCGTCGTCGGCCCGGCCGACCAGCCCCTCGCGGCGATGCGGGTCGAGGTCGTCGGCCAGCCGTACGCGACGCGAACCGACCCGGCGGGCCGCTTCCGGGTCGTCGGCGTGCCCCACGACCCGGACCGGCCGGCACCGGTCCGACTCCGGCTCACCGGCCGGGGGCAGGTGCTCACCGCCGAGGTCGACCCGACCGAACCCGACATCGTCATCGTCTGCGCGCCGCCGACTTCCTGATCCGCCGACCCGACCTGCACGGGAGGACCGATGCCCACCTACTTCTCGCCCGGCATCTACGTCGAGGAGGTGCCCAGTGGTGCCCGGCCGATCGGACCGGTCGGCACCAGCACGGCGGCCTTCGTCGGCGTCGCACCGGACCGCACCGCCCATCTCGGCGAAGCCCTCGCGGTGAACAACTGGACGGACTTCCTCCGCCTGTACGCCGACGGCGACCAGTTGGAGAGCACGCCGCTGGCCCGGGCCGTGTTCGGTTTCCTGGACAACGGTGGCACCCGCTGCTGGGTGGTAAACGTCGGCGAGGGCGGCGCCATCTCCGGCACCGGCCGCAAACGCGCCGGCCTGGACCTGCTGGAGGCGGTCGACGAGGTCTCCATCCTGGCCGCGCCCGGCTTCCACGACCCGGTCTCCCACGAGGCGCTGCTGAGCATGGCCGAACGCACCCGCACCATGGTCGCCATCTGCGACCCGGCACCCGACATCGACGACATCTCCACCCTCACCCGGGTCGCCACGCCCGGTTCGGGCCGCCCGGCGAAGCCGAGCGACACCAGCGACCCGGACGCCCCCGCCGGATCGGGCAGCGGTGGCGGGGGTGGGCCGGTGGCGCACCGCCCCCGGCAGTCCGACTTCGGCGCCCTCTACTACCCGTGGCTGCGGGTCCGCGACCCGCTCAGCGGCGAACTGGTGCTCACCCCGCCGAGCGGGCACGTCGCGGGCATCTGGGCCCGCACCGACGCTTTGCGCGGGGTGCACAAGGCACCGGCCAACGAGCCGGTCCGGGGCGCGGTCGACCTGGGCCACCTGGTCACCCGGGCCGAGCACGACGTGCTCAACCCCCGGGGCGTCAACGTCATCCGGTACTTCCCCGGCGAAGGCATCCGGGTCTGGGGTGCCCGTACCCTCGCCGCCGAGGCCAGCGAGTGGCGTTACCTCAACGTCCGGCGGCTCTCCATCGCCATCGAGCAGGCCATCGCCAACGGCACCCGCTGGATGGTGTTCGAGCCGAACGACTACACACTGTGGCGGTCCATCCGTCGGGACATCGGTGCCTTCCTCACCCGGGTGTGGCGTGACGGGGCGCTGCTGGGACGCACTCCCGAGGAGGCGTTCTTCGTCAAGTGCGACGAGGAGACCAACCCGGCCGACGTCCGCGACGCGGGGATGGTGGTCGCCCACATCGGCATCGCCGTGGTCAAGCCCGCGGAGTTCGTGGTGTTCAAGCTGAGCCAATGGGCCGGCGGCACCGAGACCGAGACGATTGGAGGCTGACATGCCGACCACGGCCACTCCGCAGCCGGGCACCCCGGTCGACCCGTACCGGGCCTACAACTTCAAGCTGCTGGTCAACGGGGTGACCAACGGCCATTTCACCGAGGTCAGCGGGCTGGAGGTGAACATACCGGCGGTGCCGTACCGGGAGCAGGGCAACGACCGGATCCGGATGGTCCCGGGCCAGGTGGAGTACGGGCCGGTCACCCTGCACTTCGGCCTCACCGCGTCGCGGGAGCTGTGGGACTGGGTGCACGCGGTGGCCCGGGGCACGGTCAGCCGCCGCAACGTCTCGGTGGTGCTGCTCGACGCCGCCGGCACGGCGGAGGTGCTGCGCTGGAACCTGATCAACGCGTGGCCGACCAACTGGCGGGGTGCACACCTGAACACGCTCGGTCAGGAGATCGCCATCGCGGCGCTGACGCTGCGCTACGAGAGCCTGGAACTGGAGGCCGGTGGTGCCGCGCCGACGCCCGCGTAGCTGGCTGGCCGATCGCCTCCGGTCGGCGGCGGCTGCCGTGGATCGCCTCGCCGGTGTGGTCGACTCCCCCGCCCCGGCGCTGCCGGCCGGCCCGCCCGCGAGGTCGGGCGGGGCGTCGGGCACGGTCGATCGTGCCGTCGCAGCCACCCTCGACGAGCGCGACGGTCGACCCCGGCGACCGGGGCAGCCACCCGAGCACTGGCTGCGGGTGGTCACCGCGCACGCCCCCGGCCTGCTCCGGGACCTGGCCCCCGACCCGCCTCCGGACGCCGCGTCCGCGCCGGCCGGGCGGTACCACCACGGGCCGGACCCTTACGAACCGGACGGCGACGGCCGGACGGACGCCCGCACCACCGACCCGGCAGGCCGGGGTGGTGCGGACGGCGCGGGGCATCGACCCGTGACGGCGGTCGACGCAGCCGTTCGGTACGCCCACCGACCCGGCGCGACGGCAGGTCGGGGACCGGCCGCCGACGCGGACCCGCGGCCGGCGGAGCACTCCCCGACGGCCGGGCCGGCACCGGCCACCCACTCCCTCACGTCCTTTGCTCTGCTTCACCCCACGCACCACTCGGCGTCCGGTATCCGGACATCGGCCGGTGCGCCGGTTGAAGCAGAGCAAAGGGACCGCAGTGGAAGGTTCCGGCCCGCTCCGGCGACGGCCGCGCAGGGCGGGCCGGGCAGGGCCGGCGGACCAGTTGGACCAGGCGGATCGGATGGATCGGGCGGATCGGGCCGGCCGGGTGGTGTCCGCCGGTGGTGGAGCCGAAGGGCGGTCCGGGCAGTCGGCGCGGCGGGGGCGGACGCTCACGACGGGGCCGCAGCCCAGACGCCGAGTCACCAGCCGGCGGAGCCGGTGTGGAGGGACCAGGGCACGACCGGCGCCCGGTTCCGCATCGGTGCGGAGCGGCCCCGCGCCGCTCCGGCAGCGGCGGGGTCGCCGCTGCCGGACGCCCCGACCCCCCGGCACACCGGTCCGGCGAACCCGGACATCGCTTCGGCGAGCCCGCCCACCGACGCATCGGGCTCGCCGACCGACGCGGCGGGCCGGCTCACCGGCTCGGCAGGCCGCCAGCCCACCGACGTGGCCGGCCCGCAACCGGCCGGGCCGCCGCCGAGCAACTCCGAGGCGCGCCCGGCCGGAGCCGTCCCGGGGCACCGCGCGGTGCTCCGGCTGGTTTCCGGGCACCAGCGGATGGCCGACCCCCGCCTGCCAGGCGGGGACGGCTGGGCAGGACGCCCGGTCCGGCCCGGCGACGGACGCTGGTTCCCCGACGGAGCCGCCACCGGCGACGGACGCTGGCCCGGCAGTGGGCTTCCCACCGGCGACGGACGCTGGCCGGTGGGCGCGGACGTCCGCTGGCCGGAGCTGGAGTCGTCGCGCGGTGGACGTACCGGGCCCGACCCGTGGCCGCCCCTTCCCGACGACCGGGCACTGTGGTCGGCGCCCGGACCGGCCGACGGCAGCGAGCACCGGACGCGTCGGCTCGACGGGGAACAGGCAGGTGGCTGATGCAACGGGTGGCCTTCCTCATCGACACCGGCGAACGGATCGACTGTCTGCTCAACCCGGAGACCGTGCAGGTGACCCGCCTCGCCGGGGTGCGTCAGCGGGGTGGCTCCGACGGCCAGCTCACCGGCGCCGGGCTGGCCGACGACCCGTTGCTCTTCACCGGCGGTGGCCGCACCGAACTCGTGCTGGACCTGCTCTTCGACATCGACTTCGCCGAGGGGCAGGTCCGTCCCACCGACGTGCGGGCGCTCACCCGACCACTCTGGATGCTGGCCGAGAACTCGGCGGTGGAACACGGCTGGCTGCGGCCGCCGCTGGTGCGGATGGTCTGGGGCAAGACCTGGAACGTGCCCGGTGTGATCGTCGCAGTGGCGGAACGCTTCGACGCGTTCACCGCCACCGGCTCCCCGCGCCGCTCCTGGCTGCGGCTCAAGCTGGTCCGGGTGGCGGAGGACGCCCGCCACGCCGAGGAGGGCTTCGCCGAGGAACTGTCCGCCGCGCAGACCCCCACCGTCGCCCCGGGCACGGCCGTGGTGGCCGCCGGCGACGGCACCGCCGCCGCCGACACCTCGGGCGTACGCTTCGATCTGCTCGCCCACGACGCGCTGGGCTCGCCCCTGCGTTGGCGGCTGCTGGCCGAGCACAACCGGATCACCGACCCGCTGGCCGTGCCCGCCGGCACCGCTCTCGCCGTACCGCCGCTGCCCGGCACCGGACCGGCAACGGCAGCATCGGCCACCTCTCCCGGGACCGGGTCGTGACCGCCGCCGCGCCCCGGGCGCTCACCGTGCTGCTCGACGGCAGATCGCTGCCCGACACGGTGGCCGGCCGGGTCATCTCGGTACGGGTCGCCGCCCGCCTGAACCGGCCCACCCAGTGCGAGGTGGCGCTGCGTACCAGCCCCGGCACCGCCGCACTGACCGGGCCGGTGCACGTCGGCGCGAGCCTGGACGTCCGCCTCGACGGGCACCCCGAGGCGCTGTTCACCGGAGAGGTCACCGCCGTCGAGGTCGAGTACGCCGCCGACGGCACGGCCACGCTGCGGGTGCGCGGGTACGACCTGCTGCACCGGCTGCGCAAGCGGCAACGGATCCGGGTCTTCGAGTCGGTCACCGCCGCCGCGTTGGCCACGGAACTCTGCGCCGACCTCGGCCTGCGCGTCGAGGCGGAGGTCGACGGCCCCCACCTGGACCGGCTGCCGCACCACCGGCCCAGCGACCTGGACCTGCTCGTCGAGGTGGCCGGACGGGCCGGGCTGCACCTGATCCTCGACGGTGACGTGCTGCGACTGGTCACCCTGGACGGCCACGGCGAAACGATCCCCTTGAAGCTGGGCGGCGACGTGCACGGCCTACGGTTGTCCGTAAACGCCGACAGCGCTGCCGGGGAGAGCGCGGTGCTGGGCTGGCATCCGCAGCGGGCCGAACCCATCGCCCAGAGCGTCGACACCGCCCGCTGCGGGCGTCACACCCCGGCGGACCCCGATCCGGCCGATGTCGGCGCGGACGGCACCCGTACCGCCCTGGACCAGCCGGGGCGCAGCGACGACGAGATCGCCGCGCTGGCCCAGGCCCGGCTCGACACCCGGGCCGCCGCCCTGGTCACCGCCGACGGAACGGCCGACGGTGACCCCGCGCTGCGGCCCGGCCGTCGGATCCAGCTGACCGGGGTGGCCGAGCCGGTGGCCGGCACGTACGTGTTGACGGAGGTGGTGCACACCGTCGACGCGAACGGTCACCTGAGCCGTTTCTCCACCCTGCCGCCACCGGCGCCGCGCACCGGATCGCCGGCACCGGCGGTGGTCACCCTCGGCATCGTCACCGACGTGACCGACCCGGACGGTCTGGGCCGGGTACGGGTGGAGCTGCCCGCGTACGGCGGGACGGACGCCGGCTGGCTGGCGGTGCTGTGTCCGGGAGCGGGCCGGGGCAAGGGGCTTGTCGCGTTGCCCGATCCGCAGGACAGCGTGCTGGTGGCGCTGCCCGGTGGTGAGCCGGCCTCCGGCGTGGTGCTCGGCTCGCTGTTCGGCACCGTCGAGCCGTACGACACCGGGATCGACGACGGACGGGCCCGGCGCTGGTCGCTGCGTACCGCCGGTGGCCAGCAGGTGGTGGTCGACGACGTGGCGCGCAGCCTGCGACTGAGCACCGACGCCGGCAGTTGGCTGGAACTGACGCCGCAGCTGGCCACCCTGCACGCCGCGACCGATCTGGTGCTGTCCGCGCCGGGTCGGGCGATGGTCGTCCGGGCCCGCAGCGTCGACTTCCTGCACGCCGAGACCGTCGAGGACCCGGAGACGGCGGCCGAGCGGGCCCGGGTGCTCGCCCGCGCCCACCACGAAGGAGGCAGCTGATGCGCTGGATCCACCGCGACTCGGTGATCAGGTGCAGCCACGACGGCCGGGTCCGCAACCGGGCGTCCCAGGGATGGGTCACGGTGGCCGGCGTCCCGGTGCTGGTGGCCGACGATCCGAAGGGCCGGGAGGTCGTCGCCTGCCCGAACTACGGTGCCACGGTCAAGCCGTGCACCGGCACCGAGGCGGTGCGGGCCGGCTACAGCGACTGGATACGCGTCGACGGCCAGCGGATCGTGCTGTCGCACCTGTCCGGGTTCACCAACGGCAGTCCACCCGGCCAGTTCACCTACCGGGTACGCGATCCCCGGCAGCGTTTCGTGGGGGCCGACAGGTGAGGGCGATCCGGTTCGTCGGTGCCGGCTTCGACCCCGGTCAGGGCGGTGGGCTCGGGTTGACCGCGGCCGGCGGCCTGGCGATGACCGACGGCGACGAGACGGTACGCCAGGCGCTGTTCCTGCTGCTGTCCACCACACCGGGCGAGCGGCTGATGCGACCCGGGTACGGCTCACGCCTGCACCGACTGGTCTTCGCGCCGAACGACGACACCACCGCCGGGTTGGCCATCCACTACGTCCGCGCGGCCATCGCGCGCTGGGAGCGCCGGGTCGACGTGCTCGACGTCGACGCCGGACCGGATCCCGACGACCCGTGGCGTCTGGTGATCCGGCTGGACTACCGGATCCGGGCCAGCCTCACCCCCGGCCAGCTGGTCTTCTCGGTCGATCTGCTGCCCGCCGACGACGACCCGCCCGCCGGGCCGACCACCGGTTCCGACGCCGACATCGAGGAGGCACGATGACGCTGCCCGTGCCGCACCTGGACGATCGGACCTTCCTCGAACTGGTCACCGAGGCCCGGGACCGGATCCGGCAGTCCTGTCCGGAGTGGACCGACCTGTCCGCGCACGACCCCGGTGTCGCGCTGCTGGAGGCGTTCGCGCATCTCACCGAGGTGATGATCTACCGGCTGAACCAGTTGCCGGAGAAGGCGTACGTCTCCTTCCTCAACCTGCTCGGGGTGACCCGCCACCCACCGACGGCGGCCTGGGCGGATGTCCGGTTCACCCGTACCGGCCCGGACGAGGCCCCGCTGCGGATCCCCGCCGGCACCCGGGTGGCCGCCGCCCGGGGTGCCGACCCACGGCCGGTGGTCTTCGTCACCTGCGAGCCGGCGCTGCTCGCCGCCGGGCAGCGCGAGGTGACCGTCCGGATGCACCACTGCGAGCCGGTGGAGGCGGAGTTGCTCGGTGTCGGCACCGGGCAGCCGGGGCAGGTGCTGCGCGCCGGACGCGCGCCCCTGGCGCGGACCGCCGAACCGCTGGACCTGCTGCTCGGTGTCGAGGTGCCGGCCGGCTCGGTGGAGCTGGGCGCCGCGGCTCGGGAACACGACGGGCGCACCTTCGAGATCTGGCGGGCGGTGGACAGCTTCGCCGGCCTCGGCCCGCAGGACAAGGCGTACCTGGTGGACCGGTGCTCGGGCACGGTGACCTTCGCCCCGGCACTGGATCTGCGGGCCGTCGACGGCGGGACGCTGACCTTCGGCGACGGCGCGATCGCGGCGGTGCCACCGGCCGGGCGGCAGGTTCGGCTCTGGTACCGCGCGGGCGGCGGACCGGCCGGCAACGTGGCCGCCGGCACCCTGACCAGCCTGCGTGACCCGCTGCCGGGGGTGAAGGTGGTCAATCCCCTGCCGGCGGCCGGTGGCCGGGAACTGGAGGCCATGGAGTCGGTGCTGCTGCGCGGGCCGTACGCCTTCTTCGCCCAGCAACGCGCGGTCACCGCCCGGGACTTCGAGGTGCTGGCCACCGCCGCCGGCGGGGTGAGCCGGGCCCGCGCCTTCACCCGGGCCGCCGTGTACAGCTTCGCGCGCCCCGGTGAGGTGGAGGTGGTGCTGGTGCCGTACGTGCCGGACGAGGCGCGGCCCGGCGGTCGACTGCCGGTGGCGGTGCTCCGCGACCACGAGGTGGAGGAGGTCCGGTTGCGGGTCGAGGCGGACCTGGAGCGCCGCCGTTCGCTGGGTACCACCTGCCGGGCCACCTGGGCGCGGTACAAGGCGGTGTCGATCCGGGCCCGGGTGGTGGTCCGCCGGGAGGAGGACGTCGACGCGGTACGCCGACGCATCCACGACCGCCTGCACCAGACGCTCAGCCCGCTGCCGACCACGCTCAACCCGACCGGCTGGGCGTTCGGCGAACCGCTGCGGGCGTCCAACGTGTACCGCCTGCTGGAGCACGCCGAGCCCGGGGTGCGCTACGTCGAGTCGGTGCGGTTCGAGGTCGACGAGGCACCGGACAGCCAGGTGCGCACCCTGGCGGCCGACCAGTACCAGCCCCGCACCTGGTACGCCGGTAGCGGGGCGGTGCTGTTCCGCTCCACAAACGCGGGGGCCGGTTGGGAGCCGGCGGGACGCTTCGACGGGGAGACCGTGCAGCGGGTGGTGCCGGCGCCCGCGCCGGTGCGACCCGGCATCGTGCCCCGGGCCGGTTCGGTGGCGGTGGCGACCGTACGCACCGGCGGCGGGTCCCGGGTACACCTGAGCACCGATCTGGGTGAGACCTGGTCGCTGCTGGCCGACCTGGACTCGCGGGTCGGCGACCTGGCCTGGATCGATCGGGACGGTGCGGGAGCACTGCTGGTCGCCACCGACACCGGCCTGTACGAGGTTTCCCTGCTGCCGGGTGCGGTGCCGTTGCAGATCCTGGTCGATCCGGCCGACGCGGACCGGGGCTTCTACGCGGTGCGGGCGTTCGTCTCCGAGCGCGGCGCGGCCGGGGTGGCGGTGGCCGCCCAGGCCGGTTTCGGGGTGTACCTGTCCAACAACGCCGGCCGACCCGGCAGCTTCAGCCACATCGGTCTGGCCAACGTCGACAACCGGGTCCTCGCCGTGCAGTACGACGGGCCGGCCACCCTGCTGTGGAGCGGTACCGGTGAACCGGATCCGAAGAAACCCGGCCAGGGCTGCTTCCGCGCCCGACTGTTCGAATCCGACGTGAAATGGCAGGCGCTGTCGGCGGGCTGGCTCGGGGGCACCTGCCGGGACCTCACCTTCAGCGGTTCCCTCGCGCTGGCCGCGACGCAGAGTGGCGGGGTGCTCCGGCTGGACACCCTCGCCGCGCAGCCGCAGTGGACGGCGGTGTCGGTGAACTGCGGGCTGCCGTTGCGCGACCGGACCCGGTTCATGCCGGTGGACGCGGTCGCCGCCACCGGCGCGGCGGAACGCCTGGTGCTGGCCGGCGGGGAACGCGGCGTGCACCGCAGCGATGACGCGGTGGAATGGTCGGCCAGTGCCAACCAGTCCACCGCCGACGTGGTGACCGTCCCGGACACCTGGCTGCTCTGCTCCGGCGAGCACGACATCGAGGTGGTGCGGCAGGATGCGACGAGCGGCCATTGAGCGGCTGCTGCCCGCGGCCTACCAGCGGGCAGCCGTGCCGGGCAGCGTGCTGTGGGCGCTGCTCGACGTGATGGAGGCGTTGCACGCCCCGGACGAGGCGGTGCTGGCCGAGGTCGACGCGCTCTTCGCGCCGTACCGGGCACCGGCCCCGATGGTGGCGTACCTGGCCCGGTGGGTGGCGATGGACCACCTGGTCACCGCGCCCCGGCGGGACGTTCCCCTGCCGCTGTCACTGAATCGGCTGCGCGATCTGGTGGCGCACGGCGCCGCGCTGGCCGCCTGGCGGGGCACCCCGGAGGGTCTGCGTACCGCCCTGGAACTGGCCACCGGGGTCACCGGGTTCGTCCTCGACGAGCCGGCCGAACGACCGTTTCACCTGGTCGTCCGGGTGCCCCCGGACGCCGCCGACCAGTTGGCCCTGATCGACCGGATCGTGGCGGCGGAGAAGCCGGCCGCCGTCACCGCCGAGATCACGGTCGAGGATGTGCCGTCCGAACGGGCGGTCGGCCGGGCCAGCGTGCCGTCGCCCACTGTCGCTCCGCCCGCTCCCGCCTCCCCCGTTTCCGCTCCCGAGGAGCCGTCATGACCACCGAATGGACAGTCGTCGCCGCCGCCGAGCAGTTCACCCTGGACGCCCGCAACGCCGGTGAGCTGACCTTCACCGTCTCCAACCCGGGCGTCGCACCGGACACCGTGGTGTTCGACGTGGCACCCGGCGAGGGCACCCAACGATCGTGGTTCACCGTCACCGAGCCCCAACGGGTGGTACCGGGCCAGGGTTCGGTGTCGTTCCTGGTCCGCCTGGCCGTGCCGGCGGGCACGCCGCCGCGACGCTACGACATGACCGGGTTCGCGTACTCGGCGAACACGGCACCTGAGGAGAGTTCCCGCTCCAGCGGCCGGGTCACCTACGAGGTACGCGCGGTGGCGCCGCCGAAGCGTACGCCCTGGCCCTGGATCGCCGCGGCGGCGGCGTTGGTGCTTGTGGTCTCGGCGGTGGTGGTGTTCCTGGTGGCCCGCGACGACGAGCCGCCACCGCAGGCGCAGGTGGTGACCGTCGAGGCGGAGACCCTGGTGACCGGGGCCCGGGTCGATTCACCATCGGGTTCTGGGGCCACCGTTCAGGTGCAGCAGAACTGTTGCGAGGTGACCTGGTCGCAGGATGCTCAGCTGTTCTTCCTCGGCCGCGCGGTAAACGACCGGGTGACCGTGACGGTGGAGCTGCCCGCCGAGGCGACCTGGCAGTTCTCCGCCGTGCTGACCACCTCGTTCGACTACGCCAACACGGTCTTCCTGATCGACGGCCGGCAGGTCGGCGACCCGTTCATCGCGTTCACCCCGAAGGTGCAGGTCACCGACTGGGTCGACGTGGGTCGGGTACGGCTCGGCCCCGGGACGCATGAGATCACCCTGGTCGCGATCGGCAAGACGCAGAGCACTAACCGCTACTTCGCCGGCATCGACCTGCTCCGGTTCACCGAGGTCGCGCCGGAGGACCGGCGATGAGCGAGCGGCAGCGAGCGAATCATCAACTCGGCGCGGCGGTGCCTCATGACGGCACGCAGCGAAGCGAAGTGCCGACATGAGCGAGCGGCAGCGAGCGAATCATCAACTCAGCGCGGCGGTGCCTCATGACGGCACGCAGCGAAGCGAAGTGCCGACATGAGCGAGCAGCAGAAGGCGCTGCTGGCGGCGCTGGGCGTACTGCTTGTGGTGCTGTTCGCGGTGGCGGTGGGCGCGGGCAGCGACGACCGGGGCGACCCGGCGGCCCGGCACCCGCTTGTCGACCTGCTGGGTCGGGCCGGCGGTGGGCGGAGCGCCGTCGATCCGGCCGGCGTGGACGCGGACTGTGCCGAGGCCACCGGCCGGTTGGTGATCAACGGCCGCTGTGAGCTGCGCATCGCCGACCCGGGCGGGCTGCGCACCCTGATCCTGCGCAGCCCGCAGGCGTTCGGCGTGCGGGCCACGGCCCCGGGCGACGCCGACTTCACGGTCACTGACGAGGTGGATCCCGCCGCCGACGGCAGCGGCGCCGTGGCCCGCGTCGCCGTCGACCGGGCCACCACGGTGCTGGTGAGTTGTCCGGCCGGGTGCCTCGTCACGATCGCGCAGGACTGAGGCGGGAGGTCGGCATGGGTGCGCTGCGCAAGCCGTTCCTGCTGCTGGCGATGCTGGCGCTGGTGCTGGCGGTCGGCGTGGAGGTGGGCGCCGGGCTGCTGCTGGGCGGCGGTGACGCCGGCGCGGAGTTGGCCGGCAGCGCCACCGACCTCGGTGTGGAGGTCGGCGACGTAAGGGAGGTCAGCGAACCATCCGGCCGTGGTACGGGCTATCTGGCGCTGATCGACGCGGCGGCGCTCTGGACGACCGGGCTGTTCTGCCTGGGCCTGGTGCTGCCGGACCGGCTGCACGGCCGGATCCAGGGCGTCGCCACGCTGATCTTCTCCATCGTCCTGATCATCGTGGCCCTGCTGGCGCTGGTGCTCGCGTTCGTCGAGCTGACGATCATGGTGTCGTTGTTCCTGGCCCCACCGTTCGGCACGCTGGCCTACCTGGCGTTGTGGGGGTTCTTCCCGGTCGGTGACGCCACGGTGCTGCTCGGGCTGGTGCTGCTGCTCAAGCTCGCCTGGGCGGGGCTGCTGATCCTGGCCCAACCGAAGTTCCTGCAGAACAAGGGCCTGGTCCTGCTGATCCTGACCAGCCTGCTCTGCACGGTGCTGCTGGAGTTCCTGCACCATCTGGTGCCGGTGATCCTGGTGAGCATCCTCGACTCCGTGGGCGCCCTCGTCTTCGCGATCATCGCTGTCGTCTGGGCGCTGGTGCTGCTGATCGGCGCGATCCCGGCGATCGTCAAAGCGGTGCGGGCCACGGCCGCGCTTCGCGCCGAACCGGACCCGCACGGCTGAGAGACTGGCCTGACGGGATGAGCTGTGTCGTCAGTTGGAACCGCTGGTGGGCGTGTAGACGCCGGCGTGGGCGGCTGCCGCTGCCGCTGCGGCGGCCCGGTCCGCCGTGGCCTCGTCGACGGGTTCTCCGGTGACCAGCAAGCGGTAGTAGAGCGGTGCCGAGACGGCGCGGATGACCTCGGCCGCGTCCGTGCCCTGAGGCAGTTCCGCCCGCCGCACGGCCTGCTCCACGCAGGGGGTCCACTCGGCGATACGGACGGCGTAGAAGCGGTGCAGCGCCTCGGCGGCACGGGGGTCGCAGGTCGCGGCGACGATGACCGCCCGGAACAGCGCACCCTGACGCGGGTCGACCAGGGTGCGCTGCACGAGCCGGGCATTGGCACGCAGGTCCTCGATCAGCGATCCGGTGTCGGCTCGCGGTAGCGACTGCTCCGCCATGTCCGTCAGCAGGTCGGCGACGAGGCCGGCGACCGTGCCCCAGCGGCGGTAGACCGTTGTCTTGCCCACCTCGGCGCGGCGGGCCACGTCGGCGAGGTCGAGACGATCGAAGCCGTGCTCGACGAGCGCGTCACCGGCAGCTCGGAGCACGGCCGCGCGGACCCGGGCGGTCCGCCCTCCGGGTCGAGTCGCGCCGACGGCCATAACGGGTCTCCAGTTCCCTTAACTGCGGTTGGCTGCTAGCGTAGCCGACGCACTAACGAAACCACAGTTCCCTTAGTGGAAGGCTTTCATCGTGGAGTACCGACGACTCGGGGCATCCGGACTCACCGTGCCCGCCCTCAGCTTCGGCACCGGCACCTTCGGCGGGTCCGGCCCACTCTTCGGCGCCTGGGGCAACACGGACGCCCGGGAGGCGAGACGCCTCGTGGACATCTGCATCGAGGCCGGGATAACCATGTTCGACACTGCGGACGTGTACTCCGACGGCGCGTCCGAGGAGGTGCTGGGGCAGGCGATCAAAGATCGACGCGACGCCGTCTTGATCTCGACCAAGAGCGGCCTGCCGACCGGTGACGGGCCGAACGACGCGGGAACCTCACGGGCCCGGCTCATCCGATCGGTCGACCTGGCGCTACGCCGACTCGGCACCGACTACATCGACCTGTTCCAGCTACATGCCTTCGACGCCGCGACGCCCGTCGAAGAAGTCTTGGCGACCCTTGACGACCTGGTACGGGACGGAAAAATCCGTTACCTCGGCGTCTCCAACTTCGCCGGCTGGCAGCTCATGAAATCCCTTGCCGCAGCCGACCGGGACCATCGCCGCCGCTACGTGGCACATCAGGTCTACTACTCACTCGTTGGTCGGGACTACGAGTGGGAACTGCTGCCCCTGGGCCTCGACCAAGGCGTCGGAGCCGTGGTGTGGAGCCCGCTCGGCTGGGGACGACTCACCGGCAAGATCCGCCGCGACACACCGCCACCGGCCACGAGCCGGCTCCACGCGACCGCCACCTTCGGCCCACCGGTCGACGACGAGCACCTGTTCCGCGTCGTGGACGTCCTCGACGAACTGTCCCGCGAGACCGGCCGGGCAGTGCCGCAGATCGCGATCAACTGGCTACTACGACGGCCCACGGTAGCCAGCGTCATCATCGGCGCCCGCAACGAGGCGCAACTGCGGCAGACCATCGACGCTGCCGGTTGGTCACTCACGCCGGAACAGACAGCCCGGCTCGACACCGCAAGCAGCCGCACCGCGCCCTACCCGTACTTCCCGTATCACCGACAAGAAGCCTTCGCCAGGCTCAACCCTTCGCCGATCCCGACCACCCCCTGAACGAAGGCCCCGGCCTCCGTCTCGCCGACCGGAAGCGGCGGCACGACCGGCTGGACACCCGCGTTTGCTTACGCCAGATATGGTTGCCCTTGTGATCGGGCTCGGCGTGCTCTGGCACCTCGTCGGTGTGTTGGCCGACGTCGGTGCGTCCAGCATGCTCTCCGGCACGGCGGCGGTGACCGGGGTGCTGCTGACCGCCCTGCTCGCCGCCGCGGTGCTGCTCACCGGGGCGACGGCCGACTCCGACCAACGGATCACCCGTCGGATGCTGCGTGAACGCTCCGGTCGTACGGGCGTACCCCGCCACCGCGATCCGGACGCCGCCGGCCGGGCCCGCCCCAGAGCTCCCACCGTCGCGACCCTCGCGGTCGCCTGAGCCTGCTCACGTCACTCATCTCTGCCGCTCGTCGGCGACCGCTGGTGATCGTTCCTGCGCACATCAGTCGTAGTCGCTTTGTCGAGGGGTGTTCCCATGTCCATGATCTACCACGCCATCTCCGAGATCCTGTTGTTCTGGCACAGCACCTGGCAGCGGCTGCTCGGCGACGCGTCCGCGTTGGGCACCGACTGGTCCTGGGTGCTGGGCATCGTTTTCCTGGTGCTCACCGTCCGGATCATCCTGTTCCCGGTCTTCGTCAAGCAGATCCGGTCGCAGCGGGCGACGCAGGCGTTGCAGCCGAGGATCGCCGAACTGCGGGCCCGGCACCGCGACGACCGGGAGACCTTGCAGAAGGAACTCGTCGAGCTGTACCGGGTGGAGAAGGCCAATCCGCTGATGGGCTGTCTGCCGATGGTGGTGGTGCAGATCCCGGTGTTCCTCGGCCTGCTGCACGTGCTGCGTCATCTCAAGCCCACGATGCCCGAACATCTGAAGACCTTGTACGGCTGGTCGGTCACCCAGTTCGACAGCGCCTCGTCGGCCACGCTGTTCGGCGCACCGATCGCGGGTACCTTCGGCTCCACCGGGCAGGATCTGGCCCTGCTCGGCGCCGACGCCGCCACGGTCCGGATCGTGGCCGCCGTGCTGATCGCGACGATGGTCGCCACGACCTACCTGTCCAGCCGGCAACTGATCCTGCGCAGCGGCTGGGCCGCGGACCCGCAGCAGCGGCTGGTGCAGCGGCTGATGCTCTACGGCATCCCCGCCTCGCTGCTCGTCTCCGGACTGATCTTCCCGATCGGCGTGATCATCTACTGGGTGACCACGAACCTCTTCTCACTCGGCCAGCAGACCTGGATGCTGCGCCGGTACCCGCCGCCGGCCAGTGGTGCCACCGGCTCGGACGCGCCTACCGGCACACCGAAGGCCGTCCCGAACCGCACCGGCGTCGAGCCTGGGCGGGCAACCACACCGAAGGTCGGGGCTAAGCCGACCAACCGCCGCCGGAGGCGCACCACCTGAGCCGCGCCGCCGGGGTGCGATCCAGGGCAGTTCCCGACGACGGGACTGCCCTGGATCGCCCGACCGGCCACCGTCGCGGCGATGGCCGGGAATCAGCTGATCTCGGCGGTCGTCCAGCGGGCGGAGGCATTGGTGACCGGTGCCACGTCGCCGACCAGTGTGGTCGACGCCTCGACGTCGCGGCGCGCGCTGGTGCCGACCCAGAGGTCGACGTCACCGGGCTCCACCACGCGGGTGAGCGTCCGGTCGGAGAACGCCAGCCGGGTGGTGGGCACCGTCAACGCGACCGTGACCGACTGGCCCGGCGCCAGGTGGACCCGCTGGTAGCCGAGCAACTGCGCCACCGGTCGGGTCACCGACGCCACCAGGTCACGGCCGTAGAGCTGCACCACGTCGTCGCCGGCCACCGCACCGGTGTTTGTGACGCGCACGCTCACCGTCAGCGCCCCGTCGGTCGGCACCGTGGCCGGCACCGTCAGGTCCGCGTACTCGAACGTCGTGTAGGACAGCCCGTGGCCGAACGGCGCCGCGGGCGTCGCCAGCAGGTTGGTCACCTCGTTGCCGTCGCCGAGCGTGGGATGCAGGTACGAGTACGGCTGCGCCCCCGCGGACCGGGGCAGGCTGACCGGCAGCCGGCCCGACGGGTTGACCCGCCCGGAGAGCACGCCGGCGATCGCGCCGGCACCCTCCTCGCCGGGGAAGAACGTCTGCACCACCGCCGCGCAGCGGCTCAACGCCCAGTCGATGGCGTACGGGCGGCCGGTGAGCAGCACCAGCACGACGGGCCGCCCCGTCGCCAGCACCGCCTCGATCAGGTCCCGCTGCACACCGGGCAGCTCCAGATCGTCCCGGTCGCAACCCTCGCCGACCGTGCCGCGCCCGAACAGACCCGCGTGGTCACCCACGACAAGTACGGCGACATCCGCGGCGGTCGCCGCGGCGACCGCGGCGTCGAAGCCGGAGCGGTCGTCGTCGTCCACCTCGCAGCCGCGGGCCGAGGTGATCACTTCGGTGCCGAACTCGGCGCGTAGCGCCTCGAGCACGGTCGGCACCTCGATACCGGTCTCCACGTCGGGATGCTGCACGAGCACGTGGTTGAGGAAGGAGTAGCACCCGAAGAGGGCACCCTGTCGGTCGGCGTTCGGCCCGATCACCGCGATCCGTCGGCCCGCCGGCAGCGGCAACGCGCCCTGGTTGGCGACCAGGACGATCGACTTCTCCGCGAGGCTGCGGGCGATCGCCCGGTGCTCGGGCGAGTCGAGGTCGACCACCTGGGCGGGCTCGTCGGTGAAGGTGGCGTCCAGCAGCCCGAGTTCCAGTTTCTGCCGCAACACCCGCAGCACCGCCTGGTCGATCACCGACTCCTCGATCCGGCCGGCACGCACCGAATCCGCCAGGGTCAGGTACGCGTCGCCGGTGGGCAGCTCGATGTCGACACCGGCCGTCAACGCCTGCACGGCCGCGTCCGCGTGGTCACCGGCGACCTGGTGCAGCAGGTTCAGGAACGCCACACCGTAGTAGTCGGCCACCACCGTGCCGTCGAAGCCCCACCGGTCCCGCAGCAACCCGGTAAGCATCGTCGGGTCGGCGGCCACGGGCACTCCGTCGATCTCGGCGTAGGAGTGCATCACGGAACGCGCGTCGCCGTCGAGGATCGCCATCTCGAACGGTACGAGCAGCACGTCGGCCAGTTCGCGCGGACCGGCGTGCACCGGCGCGAAGTTGCGCCCGGCGCGGGAGGCGGAGTAGCCGACGAAATGCTTGAGCGTGGCGTGCACGCCCTGCGACTGAAGGCCACGCACGTACGAGGTGCCGACGGTGCCGACCAGATACGGGTCCTCGGCGATGCACTCGTCGACCCGTCCCCAGCGGGGATCACGGATCACGTCGAGCACCGGGGAGAGCCCCTGGTGGATGCCGAGCGCGCGCATCGACGCCCCGATCGCCGCAGCCATCTCGGCGACCAGGTCGGGGTCGAAGGCGGCCCCCCACGCCAGCGGGGTGGGGAAGGTGGCCGCCTTCCACGCCGAAAGCCCGGTCAGGCACTCCTCGTGCACGATCGCCGGGATGCCGAGCCTGGTCCCCGTCACCAGGTCGGACTGGAATTTCCACAGCCATGACGCCCGCGATACGGCCTCGACGGGCCGGGTGCCGTAGGCGCGGGTGAGGTGACCGAGCCCGTGCCGGGAAAAGTCTTCGAGCCTGCCGATGTCGCCGAACTCGCCCTGCAACGGCGCGACGGCCTCGCCCTCCACCTTCTCCCAGAAGCCGACGAGCTGCGCGATCTTCTCCTCGATCGTCATCCGACCCAGCAGTTCACGGACGCGCGTCTCGCCATCGGACCCGTACCGGTCGGGCCGGTCGTGGCCCGATCCTGTCTGGGCCGGCACCGGTGCCGGCCCGCCCACGACCTCGCGGACCTCAGTCATGCTGTGTTACCCCTTTGTGTTCGTGCCGCTGCCGCTCAGCCCTTGACCGCACCCTGGAGGCCACCGACGATCTGCTTCTCGGCGAACGTGAAGAAAATAAGTGCCGGCAGCATCGCCAGCGAGGTGAAGGCGAGGATGCCCGCCGTGTCGGAGGTGTACTGGCTGGAGAAGTTCTGCACGCCCAGCGGCAGGGTGTGCAGGCTCGCGTCACCGAGCACGAGCAGCGGCAGCAGGAACGCGTTCCAGCTGGTCACGAATGCGAGAATACCGACGGTGACCAGCGCGGGCCGCGACAGGGGCAGCAGGATGCGCCAGAGGAACCCGAGCCGACCGGTGCCGTCGATGGCCGCCGCGTCCTCCAGCTCGCGGGGGATGGCGGTGAGGAACGGTCGCAGGATCACGATCGTCAGTGGCAGCGCGAAGGCGACCTGCGGCAGGATCACCGCGTAGTACGAGTTGATCAGGTTGAGGTCACGCAGCATGAGGTAGAGCGGCAGGATCGCCGCTCCGGCCGGGAACAGCAGACCGAGGGTGAAGAAGGTGTAGAGCACCTCACGGCCCCGGAAGGTGTAGCGGGCCAGCACGAACGCGGCACAGACCCCCAGCACCACGACGCCGATCGTGGTGCCCAGGGACACCACGGCGCTGTTGAACACCTGCCGCCAGAAGTCACTCTGGGTCAGCACCCGGGTGTAGTTGTCCCAGACCCACGGGTCGGGCAGTCCGGCCGGATCCGCGACGATCTGCGGCGTGGTGCGGAAGCCGCCGATGATCACGTACACCACCGGGGTGATGGACACGGCGGCGACCGCGAGCGCCAGCGCGTAGGTGAGCGGGTTCCCCCACGACACCGGGCGACGCTTGGCGACTGGAGACAGGACGGCGTTCGCGGCCACGATCAGTTTGCCCTTCTGGTGATGGCGCCCTCGATGTCACGACGCAGGAGGAAGCGCTGGAACAGCACCGCCGCGACGAACGAGATGGCGAACAGGATGACCGCCACCGCGTTGCCGTAGCCCCACAGGCGGGCGAAGAACCCGTTGTCCACCATGTACGTCGCCATGGTGGCCGACGCACCCAGCGACCGGACCGCGGGCACGGAGGTCACCCAGATCACGTCGAAGACCTGCAACGAGCCGATCATGGACAGGAACATCCAGATCCGGATCGTGGGCCCCAGCAGCGGCAGCGTCACGTGACGCTGGATCTGCCACCAGCTCGCACCGTCGATGGCGGCGGCCTCGTTCAGCTCCTGCGGCACGTTCGACAGACCGGCGAGCAGGAGGATGATGGCGAAACCGACGTACTTCCAGGTGAGGACGGCCAGCATCGTCCAGATAACGATATCGAGGTCGGCGAGCCACGCCTGCACGAGGCTGCCCAGCCCCAGCGATTCCAGCATCGCGTTTACCGTGCCGGCGTCGGACAGCAGCAGCTTCCACATGATGCCGACGGTGACCTCGGCGAGCACGTACGGCACGAACGCCAGCAGCCGGAACAGCGTACGGCCGCGGAAGTTGCGGTTGAGCAGCAGGGCCACGCCCAGGGCGATGGGCCCCTGGATCAGCAGTGACCCGAACACGATGATCGCGTTGTTGCGCAACGCGTCGATGAAGATCGGATCCTGGAACGCCAGGACGTAGTTGTCGAAGCCGACGTAGTCGGTCGGCGGTCCGACGCCACGCCAACGGAACAAGCTGTAGTAGAAGGCAAAGCCCATCGGGACCAGCACGAACATCACGTAGACGATCACGGCTGGCGTCGTGAGCCCGATGATCTCGTACCACTTGCGTCGGGTCTCGGCGGCCCGAGCTGACGAGCGCCGGGCAGGCCGGGGTCCCGCCGGCGGCGCGGATGCGCCGCCGGCGAGGTCCAGGGTCGGGTTGGTCGAGGTCACTTGCGCGCGGCCGCCTTCATGGCCTCGACAACCTTCTCGGGGGTGCCGTTGCCGGCGAAGATGGCGACGATCGCGTCGTTCATCGCGTTACCGACGGTGCTGCCGAACGCCGTGTCCAGCCAGAGCTGCACGTAGGTGGCGCTGGTGGTGGCCTCCAGGATGGACTTCAGAGCCGGGTCCTTGACGCCGTCCTCGGCGCCCTTGGCGACCGGCAGGCCGGTGCCGGTCTCGGCGTAGCCCTTCTGCACCTCGGGGCTGACGATGTACTTGAGGAACTCGACGCACTCGGCCGGGGCGTTCTTGGCGCAGGCGAAGCCGTCGCCGCCGCCCAGAGCCGCCTTCGGGTCACCGGCGGAACCGGCGATGGCCGGAACCGGGAACCAGCCGATGAACTTGTTCAGCGCCTCCTGGTCCTCGGTGACGGTGTCCAGGGTGCCCTTGTTCCAGTCACCCATCAGCTCCATCGCGGCCTTGCCGTTGGCCAGCATGCCGTTGGCGCTGGTCGGGTCGTTCTGACCCGGCGTGGCGATGAAGTTGGGCTGGAACGGCTCGGTGTCGATGAAGGCCTTCAGGTCCTGACCGGCCTTGACGAAGCACTGGTCGTCGAAGACGTTCTCGAGGGAGGCCTTCCGCAGGGTGTCGACCGAGCAGGCGCGCAGCGCGAAGTTGTACCACCAGTGCGCGGCCGGCCACTTGTCACCGGCACCGACGGCGATCGGAATGACGTTGATCGCCTTGAGCTTCGTGACGGCGTCGTTCAGCTCGTCGAAGGTGGTCGGCGGAGCGGCGATGCCAGCCTGCTGGAACAGGTCCTTGTTGTACCAGATGCCCTCGATGCCCATCCGGTACGGCAGGCCGTACTGCTTGCCGTCCACCTGCCAGATCTCGACCGCGCTGCCGATGTTGGCAGCCTCGTCCTTGACCTGCTCGGTGATGTCCTTGAGGTAGTCGGCCTCCACCTGCTCGCGGATCTCGCCGCCGCCCCACGCCTGGAAGATGTCCGGCGGGTCGTTGCTCAGCAGCGCGGCGGGGAGCCGGGTGCGCTGGAGCTGGTTGGTCTCGATGCCCTCGATCTCGATAGTGACCGTGGGGTGCAACGCGTTGAAGTCCTTGGCGACCTTTTCCCAGTAGGTCTTACCGGGACCGTCCTGGGAGGCGTTGTGCCACCAGGTAAGCGTCACCGGGTTCTTGTACAGCTCGCTCTCGGCAGGTGCCTCGTCCTCACCGCCGCCACCGCAGCCGGCGACGAGTAGTGCGGTTGTCATGGACAGCGCTAGAAAGGTGGTTGCACGGCGCTTTATAGCCATCGATGTCTCCTCGACCAGTCAGTCGGGTGCTCGGCCTGAGCGAGTTTTTCAGTCGGGTAACCCAGTGTCAATCGGTGTCGATAACGTTTTCGACTCGTCTCCGTAACCGGCCCGATGGCCCTCTATCATCATCGACGTGGCGTTTCCCCAGCGTGTCAAGATGTCGGACGTAGCCCGCACCGCCGGCGTCTCCGTGGCGACCGTATCCAAGGTGGTGAATGGCCGTTACGGAGTGGCACAGGCGACCGTGGAACGGGTTCAGCAGGTCATCCGTCAACTCGGCTACGAGGCGAGCCTGGGGGCGCAGAGCTTGCGCAGCCATCGCACCAACGTCCTGGGCATCCTGGTCGCCGAGTTCGAGCCGTTCTCGACCGAGCTGCTCAAGGGTGCCAGCGTGGAGGTCGCCGGCACCGGCTACCAACTGCTGGCGTACTCCGGCGGCGACGGTGCCGGGACGGCCGTCGGTTGGGAACGCCGCTCGCTGGCCCGGTTGTCGGGCACGCTGATCGACGGCGCCGTGATCGTCACGCCGACCGTGGTGGAGACCAAGCAGGGCTTCCACGTCGTGGCCGTCGACCCGCACACCGGCCCGTCGGGGTTGCCGACCGTCGATTCCGACAACTTCGCCGGTGCCGTCCTGGCGACCAACTACCTGCTGTCCCTCGGCCACCGCCGCATCGGACACATCAGCGGCCGCCCCGACCTCGAATCGTCCCGCCTGCGCGAGGCGGGCTTCCGGCAGGCCATGGCCGACGCGGGCGTGACCGTGGACGAACGGCTGGTCCGGGTCGGCGGGTTCCGGATCGAGAGCGCCGCCGAAACCGCCGCTGAACTGCTCTCGTTGCCCGACCGCCCGACCGCCGTCTTCGCCGGTAACGACCTCTCCGCGATCTCCACGATCGACGTCGCCCGGAGCCTGGGCCTGTCGGTCCCCGACGACCTGTCCGTGATCGGCTTCGACAACATCCCGGAATCAGCGCTGGTCAACCCACCGCTGACGACGATAATGCAGCCGTTGCAGCGGATGGGCGCCGAGGCGTTGCGCCTGCTGGTCGACCTGATCGCCGGCGTCGAACGGGACACCCACATCCGGCTGCCCACCGAACTGGTCGTCCGCTCCTCCTGCCGCCCCCACGACCCCACCGACGCCTAGCCACCCCGCCGCCCGACACCCCGCACCCGACACCCGGCGCCCGACGCCCGACGCCCGGCGCTCGACGCCCGGCGCTCGCGAAATGCGGCATCTCGCGGTATCCCCGGCGCCGGAGACCCCGACATGCCGCATCTCACGAGCCAGGCCCAGAGGCCGAGCCAGGCCCAGAGGCCGAGCCAGGGCCCCGACGCGCTGAGGCGGTGGTCAGTGGCCGGCGAGGGCGGCGGCGGTGTCCCGGTCGAGTTGGCCGTCGGCGACGGCCACCCGGTAGTGACCGTGTCGGCTGGTGCCGGCCGGGATGGTCAGGGTCTGCTCGAAGGCGAAGGCCACGCAGACCCCCGGGTACATGGCGGTCCGGACGAACCACCTGTCGCCGTCACCGAGACCGCTGAAGACCAGGGTGTACGCGCCACCCTCCGGTGCCCGCGCCCGCATCGCCACCCACGGATCCGCGCACCCGTTGACCCGCTCCTCGCCGGTCAACCGGGCGGTGAAGACCTCGGGCGGTTCGGCCGCCACGGCACGCCAGAAGAACCCGCCGTAGCCCGCTCCGCCGGGGCGGCCGTTGGTGGCCGGGCTGCCCAGCGTGACGTCGCGGTCGGCGGGCGCGGTCAGGGTACTGGTCAGGTCGAGCCGCCACGCACCGTCGTGACCGGGCACCGCCGAAGCGGTGAGCACCCGCCGCTCGGCGAGCAGCACCCGACCCGTCGGGTCGCACCAGTGCAGCTTGTGGTCGAGCCGGTCCGCCGCCCGGTGTGCCCAGCCGGTGTGCACGATCCGACCGTGGTCGTTGCGCCAGGTGTAACCGGTGCCGCGCACGTACGTCCGCCCACCCCACAGGTTGGTGCCGGCCACGTCCTGCACGGCCAGCGACGCACCCAGGTGCCACACGTGATCGGCGGGCAGCACGTCGGTGACCGGGGTGCCGGCCAGAGTGCGCACCGGATGCAGGTACGGCCGGGGCCCGTGTCGGACGTCCAGGTCGGGGGCGAGCACGTACCGGGCGACCGGCGTGTCTCCGACGAAGAGCTGCGGATCGGCGCTGGCGCTGGTCACGAGAGCTCCGCGCTGGTCACGACAGCTCCGCGCGGGTGACCGGCCGACGACGGGCGACCGCGTGCACGGCGGCCAGCGCGTACCCGGCGAGGATCGGCACCGCCACCGGGGTGACCAGCACACCCAGCAGGACCACGACGACCGTGGTGCCGGCGAGTGCGGCCCAGTTCGCGGGGTGGTCGAGGCAGGCGCGGGCGGCCCGGGTGACCGCCGACCGCCACCCGGTGCCGCCGACGCGGCCCACCTCGACCACGATCGCGGCGGCGTAGCCGAGCAGCGCCGCCGCGACGACGATTGTGAGAACCAGCGCCACCGTACCGCCCGGGACACGGCCGGTGGCCAACGCGGCCAGGTCCGCGACGAGCAACCCGGCGGCGACCAACCCGATCAGGACCGCCGGTACGCCCGGCAGCAGGGCACGGCCGAAGCGCGACAGCGTACGCCGTGCCGGCGGCCAACTGCCGGTGGTGAGCCAGTCGTGCACGGCCGCGCTTGCGGTGCCGACCGCGGCGCCGGCGGTCAGCACCGGTGCCGCGGCGAGCACGGCCAGGATGCCCAGCAGCGCGAGGTCGGCGGCGTCGCTGACGGTGTCCCGCCAGTCCCGCCCCGACCCGCGCCGCTCGGCGCGAGCGTCAGCCCTTGAGTCCACTGGTGTTGATCCCCTCGACGAGCATCCGCTGGAAGGCCACGAAGAATCCGAAGACCGGCAGCAGGGACAGCACCGCCATGGCGAACATCGGCCCGACGGCACTCTGACTGGTGGAGTCGATGAACAGCGTCAGCGCCACCGGGACGGTGTAGTCGCTCAGGTCGGACAGGAAGACCAGTTGCCGGAAGAAGTCGTTCCAGGTCCAGATGAACGAGAAGATCGCGGTGGTGACCAGAGCCGGACGGCTCAGCGGCAGGATCACGTGCCGGAAGATGCCGAACGCGTTCGCGCCGTCGATCCGTGCCGCCTCGTCCAGTTCGCGGGGGATGCCGCGCATGAACTGCACCATCAGGAAGACGAAGAACGCCTCGGTGGCCAGGAACTGCGGGATCAGCAGCGGCAGGTACGGCCATTCCCCACCGACCAGGCCGAGGGTGCGGAAGAGGATGTACTGCGGCACGATCAGCACGTGTCCCGGTAGCAGCAGGGTGCCGATCATGACGGCGAACCACAGCCCGCGCAGCCGGAACTTCAGCCGGGCGAAGGCGTACGCGGCGAGCAGGCAGCTCACCGCGTTGCCGACCACGGTGAGCAGACTGACCATGGCGCTGTTGAGGAAGAAGCGGGCGAAGCTGACGTCGAAGTTGGTCCACCCGTCGGTGTAGTTGCCCGGGGTGAAGTTCCGGGGCAGCAGACCGATGTTGTTGACGATCTCCTCCTGCGACTTCACGGAGGTGCCGATCATCCAGAACAGCGGGTAGAGCACGACCGCGACGATGGCCAGCAGCACGATCAGCCGAAGCCAGGAACGGCTGCGTGGACGTTGCGGGCGGGTCGCCACGGGTGGGGCGACGGTACCGGCCACCATCAGCGGTCCTCCCCGTCGGAGTAGTGCACCCAGAACCGGCCGGTGCTGAAGAAGACCACCGTGATGATCGCGATGGCGATCAGGAACACCCAGGCCATCGCGGAGGCGTAGCCCATCTCCAGGTCGGTGAAGCCGGTGATGTAGAGGTTGAGCGTGTACATCAGGGTCGAGTCGACCGGCCCGCCGGTGCCGTTGCTGAGCACGAACGCGGCGGTGAAGCCCTGGAAGCCGTTGATGGTCTCCAGCACCAGGTTGAAGAAAATCACCGGGGAGAGCATCGGCAGGGTCACGTTGACGAACTGCCGGAACTTGCCGGCCCCGTCGACGGCGGCGGCCTCGTACAGCTCGGTCGGCACCTGCTTGAGCCCGGCCAGGAAGATCACCATCGGTGCGCCGAACTGCCAGATGGCGAGCACCATAAGCGTCTCCAGCGCCCAGTCCGGGTCGTTGACCCAGGGCTTGCCCTGGATGCCGAAGAGGGCGAGGAACGAGTTGAACGCGCCGTCCCGGTTGAACATGTTGACCCAGACGATGGCCAGGGCCACGCTGCCGCCGAGCAGTGACGGCAGGTAGAACAGGCCACGGAACAGCCCGACTCCGCGCCAGGCCCGGTTGAGCAGCAGCGCGACCCCGAGTGCCGCGGCCAGTTTCAGCGGTACGGCGATCAGGGCGAAGCTGAGTGTCACCCGTACCGAGTGCCACCACGAGGGATCGCTTGTGAACATCCGCTCGTAGTTGGCCAGCCCCACCCACTCCACCTCGGAGAACGGGGTGAGGATGTCGTAGTTGGTGAAGCTGAGGTAGAGCGACAACAGCATGGGTATCGCCGTGATGCCCATCAGACCGATGAGCCAGGGCGACAGGAAAACGTAACCGGCCAGACCTTCCCCGTGCCGGATCCGTCCGGTCCCGCGCCGGTTGGCGTCGGGTCGGACGGATCCGGTGCCGCGTCGGGTCGGGTCGGGCGCCGTGGTCAAGGCCACGAACTGCTCCTCTCCGGGTGGTGCGGCGGGTCAGGAGGCGATTGCCGCCTTGCATGCCTCGACGAACTGGGCGGCGGCCTCGGCGGGGGTGGCCCGGCCGTACTGGGCGTTCTCGGCGGCCTTGGTCAGCTCGGCGCGGACCTTGCTGTGGCCCTTGATCGGCACCTGCGGCGACTCGCCGAACGACTCGGCCAGCTCCGTCTCCACGGCGATGGACTGCTTCATCGCCTCGTCGGTGGTGTCGTCGCTGACCACCCGGCGCAGGTCCAGGTTGGACGGCAGGCCACGGTCGGTGCCGAGCAGCTTGACCGCGTCGGGGTCGTTCGCCAGGAAGTTGATCACGTCGACCGCGATGTCGGCGTTCTTGCTGCCCCGGAAGACCGACCAGTACATCGCGGCCCGGGCCCACTGGCCGCTGGGGTCACCCGGGTAGGCGATTACACCGAGTTCGTCGGAGGTGTTCTTCTTCAGCTCGGGCATCTGGTTGACCCACACCCAGGAGGTGGCGGCCTTACCGGTGACGACCAGTTGCTTGGTGATGTCGGTGGCGTTGCCCTCGTGGATGACGTCCGGGGTGGGGGTCGCACCCCGCTCGCGGGCGTCCTTCCACAGCTCGAACCACCTGGTCACGTCCTCGACGGTGAAGCCGAGGTCGTTGCCGGAGTACAGGTCCTTGCCCTGCTGGCGCAGCCACACCCAGAAGGCCTTGTCGACGGCGCTCGCGTCCATCGTGCCGGGCACCCCGGTCTTCTTGCTGACCTGCTCGGCCCAGGCGATGTGCTCCTCCCAGCTCATCCCGGTGGTCGGCTCGGGCAGGCCGTTCTTGGTCACCAGGGTCTTGTTGTAGACCAGGCCCTGGGTGTTCTCCCCGGCGGCCAGGCCGGCGAGCTTGCCGTCGACGACGCCGTACTGCCAGAGACTCTCCGGGAACTTGGAGGTGTCGAGGTCGCCGGACTGCTGGTAGGGGGTCAGGTCGAGGGTGGTGTTGCGGGCCGCGTACTCGGTCAGGTAGTTGTCGTCGATCTGGAAGATGTCGGGCGGGCTGCCGCCGGCGGTGAGGGTGGCCAGCTTGTCGAAGTAGCCCTGGTTGGCCTGCCAGGTCTTCTCGAACACGACGTCCGGGTTCTCCTGGGTGTAGAGATCCAGCGCCTGCTCGGTGAGCTGGGCGCGGGCCTCGCCACCCCACCAGAAGATCGAAATCTTGGTCTTCCCGTCGGACGCGGCGTCGTCGCCGCAGGCCGCGGCCGCGCCGACCAGCGGCAGGGCCACGACCGCGGCGAGCAGGCCGCGCAACAGCCTGCGGCGCAGCAGGGGGGTACGGTAGGTGCGCCCGTCGGGCGCGCTGGCGGTGGGGTGTGTTGCGGGGTGCATGTGCGCTCACTCCTTGGCGTTAGGAGGCGACCACGTCACCGGCGGCCACGACCGGGTTGCCCGGGTCCGCACGGCGATGCGGGCCCGGGCCAGCGGCAGCGGTTCCGGGACGCTCCCGGCCGGCGTAGGGGCCCGGCCCGGTGGAGTCGCGGATGACCAACTCGGTCTGGAGCATTACCTGTGCGGTGGTGCGACGGACGCCGACTGCCACGGTGGCACCGCCGCCCCGCGCGGTACGCGGGAGATCGGTGTCCTGTTGCAGCAACATGTCGACGGCCGTCCGGCCGGCGGCCGCGGTTGGCGTGGCCACCGTCGTCAGCTTGGGGCGGGTGAGTCGGCTCAGGGAGATGTCGTCGACGCCGACGACACTGACCTCCTGTGGTACCCGGACCCCGAGTGCGTCGAGCCCTTCCAGGAGGCCGATCGCCATCAGGTCGTTGTAGGCGAGCACGGCGGTGACGCCGGCCCGGCGGACCTGCTCCGCCTGGGCCAGGCCACCGGTCTCGGTGGGCGGGTTGGGGCCGAGCACCGTCAGGTCCGCCCCGGCGGCCCGGGCGGCGGCGCTTGCCGCTCGCCGGATCTCCCGGCTGGTCCAGGACCCGCGTGGCCCGCCGAGCAGCGCCATCTCCCGGTGGCCCAGCCCGGCGAGGTGTTCGATGGCCGACCGGGCGCCCTGCCCGACGTCCATCAGTACGCACGGCAGCCCGGCCAACTGTCGGTTCACCACCACCAGTGGCACCTCCCGGCTGAGCTGCTCGATCAGGCTGTTGCTCATCCGAGGGCTGCACAGCAGCACCCCGTCGACCTGCTTGGCCAACGCGTGGACCAGTTCCTCCTCGGCGGCGGCGTCCTCGTTGGTGTCGGCCACGAAGACGTGGTAGTCGCGGTGGCGGGCCTGGCTCTCCGCCGCCTTGATCAGTGGCGGGAAGAAGGGGTTGGCGATGTCGGCGATGATCAGCCCGATGTTGTGGGTACGGCCGGTGATGAGTGCGCGGGCGGCGCGGTTGGGCCGGTAACCCAGATCCTCGGCACACGCGAGCACCCGTACCCGGGTCTCCGGATTGACCAGGTGGGGTGCCGAGAAGGTGCGGGAGACGGTGGAGATGTGCACTCCGGAGGCCCGGGCGACGTCCCTGATGGTGACTGGCATCCAGGCCCCCTTCGTCGATGTGTCGGCGGTCACGGTGCCGCCAATTAATGCAAACGGTTGCTCCAGTGTCAACGGTGGATGGTTACAGCTGTGTTTCGGCGGCCCACACACCATATGCAGTTAAGCCTACGAAACGGGGCAAAGGCCGCCGATTTTCAGACCCTCGTTGACGTGAGCCGATCGACCGTGGTTACTTCAATGCAAAGGTTTGCAGGGAGATCGAGGAGGATCGGTAGGTGTCACCGCAACCTGGCAGACGCTCCCGGTACGCCGTGGTCGGCACCGGCGCACGCGCCGAGATGTTCGTCCGGGCGCTGGTGGGCGACCACGCCGACACCGCCGAGCTGGTGGCCTTCGCCGACGTCAACCAGGCTCGGATGGACGCCCACAACCGGTGGCTCGGTGAGCTGGGCCACCGGCCAGTGCCGACGTACCACGCGGGCGACTTCGCCGCGATGCTGGTCAAGGAGCACGTCGACGTGGTGCTGGTGACCTCCGTGGACGTCACCCACGACGAGTACGTGGTGGCCGCGTTGGAGGCCGGCTGCGACGTGGTCACCGAGAAACCGATGACCACCGACGCGCCGCGCTGCCAACGCATCCTCGACGCGGTACGCCGCACCGGCCGGCGGGTGACAGTGGCCTTCAACTACCGCTACAACCCGCTGCACGAGCAGCTGCGGCGGCTGCTGGCCGACGGCGCGGTCGGCGAGATCGGTTCGGTGCACTTCGAGTGGCTGCTCGACGTGCGCCACGGCGCCGACTACTTCCGTCGCTGGCACCGCGACAAGGCCAGCTCCGGCGGCCTGATGGTGCACAAGGCCAGCCACCACTTCGACCTGGTCAACTGGTGGCTGGATGCCACACCCGTGCAGGTGTACGCCGCCGGTCGGCTGTTCTTCTACGGTGACACCGGCCGCCGCCACGGCTACGCCCGCGACTACGACCGGGCGCACGCCTCGCCGGCCGCCGCCGACGATCCGTTCGCGTTGCGGCTGGCCGAACACCCCCGGCTGCGCGAGCTGTACCTCGACGCCGAGGCCGAGGACGGCTACCACCGGGACCAGAACGTCTTCGCCCCCGGGGTCAGCATCGAGGACGACATGGCGGTGCTGGCCACCTACTCCACCGGCGCGACCATGACCTACCACCTCACCGCGTACGCGCCCTGGGAGGGATACCGGGTGATGGTCAACGGCAGCCGGGGCCGCCTCGAACTGGAGGTCACCGAGAGCGAGTTCGTCAGCCCGGCCGCCGCCGGTGCGCTCAAGGGCGCCGCGCTGCACGGCGACCAGGCCGCCGACGAGGGTGGCACCGCCACGCTGACCCTGCGACCCTTCTGGTCACCGCCGCAACGCATCGAGGTCGACGGCTACACCCGGCACGGGCACGGCGGGGCGGACGCCCGGATGACCCAGGTGCTGTTCGGCGGCGTACCCGATCCGCTGCACCGCGCGGCCACCGCCCGCGACGGGGCGCTGGCCCTGCTCACCGGCCTGGCCGCGAACCGGTCCTTCGACACCGGCGCCCCCGTGCGGGTCGCCGACCTGCTCACCCTCGACTGACTCGACCACAGGAGCCGCTCCCCGTGCCCACCTCGACCAGACCCGACCTGCTCCTCCCCGCCGAGCCGGGCCAACGCGCGCTGGCCCGGGAGCTGTACGCGCTGGTGGCGCAGCTGCCCATCATCTCCCCGCACGGGCACGTCGATCCGGCGCTGCTGGCCGAGGACCAGCCGTTCCCCGACCCGTCCCAACTGCTCATCGTGCCCGACCACTATGTGACCCGGATGCTGCTCAGCCAGGGCGTCTCGCCCGGCGAGCTGGGCGTGCCCAGCCGCGACGGCAGCCCGGTGGAGACCGACGGGCGGCGGATCTGGCGTCGCTTCGCCGACCGCTGGCACCTGTTCCGGGGCACCCCGTCGCGGCTGTGGCTGGAGCAGACCTTCACCGAGGTCTTCGACGTCGACACCCGGCTCACCCCGGGCACCGCCGACGAGGTGTACGACGCCCTCGCGGCCCGGCTCGCCGAGCCCGGCTTCCGGCCCCGGGCGCTGTTCGAGCGGTTCAACATCGAGGTGCTCGCCACCACCGAGTCGCCCCTGGACGACCTGGGTCGGCACGCCAAGCTCGCCGCCGACGGCTGGGGCGGCCCGGGCGGGCGGGTGGTCACCACCTTCCGTCCCGACAACGTGGTCGACCTGGACTTCGAGGGCTGGTCGGGCAACGTCGACCAGCTCGGCGAGATCACCGGCGAGGACACCGGCGCGTACGCCGGTTATCTGGCCGCCCTGCGGGCCCGCCGGGCCGCCTTCATCGCCGCCGGTGCCACTTCCTCCGACCACGGCCATCCCACCGCCCGTACCCTCGATCTCGGTGCCGACGCGGCGACGCTGTTCGACCGGGCGCGGCGGGGCGCGGCGGAGCCGGGCGACGCGGAGGCGTTCCGGGCGCACATGCTGCTGGAGTTCGCCCGGATGTCGCTCGACGACGGCCTGGTCATGCAGTTGCACCCGGGGGCGGTGCGCAACCACAACCGGTGGCTGCACGCCCGACACGGCCGCGACGTGGGTGGCGACATCCCACAGGTCACCGAGTACGTGCACGCCCTAGCGCCGCTGCTGGACGCGTACGGCAACGACCCCCGGCTGCGGGTGGTGCTGTACACCCTCGACGAGGACACCTTCACCCGGGAACTGGCCCCCCTCGCGGGCGGGTACGCCGCCCTGCTGCTCGGTGCCCCCTGGTGGTTCCTGGATTCCCCCGAGGTGCTGCGTCGCTTCCGCGAGTCGGTGACCGAGACCGCCGGCTTCTACAACACCGCCGGGTTCGTCGACGACACCCGGGCGTTCTGTTCCATCCCGGTCCGGCACGACGTGGCGCGCCGCGTCGACGCCGGCTTCCTGGCCCGGCTGGTCGCCGAGCACCGGCTGCCCATGGACGAGGCCGCCGAGACCATCGTCGACCTGGCGTACCGGCTGCCGAAGCGGGTCTTCAAGTTCGGGGAGAGAGCATGACCAGCATCACCGAGGTGACCGTGCACGACGTACGGTTCCCGACCGCCGCCAGCGGCGACGGCTCCGACGCGATCAACCGGGGCGACTACTCGGCCACCTATGTGGAGCTGAGCACCGACGGCGGGCCGACCGGTGCCGGGTTCACCTTCACCAACGGCCGCGGCAACGAGATCACCTGCGCGGCGGTACGCGCCCTGCGACACCACGTGGTGGGCCGTACGGTCGAGGAGATCACCGCCGAGCCGGTGGCGTTCTGGCGCTCGCTCGTCGCCGACGTGCAGCTGCGCTGGCTCGGCCCGGAGAAGGGGGTCATCCACATGGCCACCGGCGCGCTTGTCAACGCGGTGTGGGACCTGCGGGCCAAGCTGGCCGGCAAGCCGCTGTGGCGTCACCTGGCCGAGCTGCCCACCGACGAGCTGGTGGCGAACGTCGACTTCAGGCACATCACCGACGCGCTCACCGCCGACGAGGCCGCCGCGATCATGGACAAGGGACGCGACGGTCTCACCGACCGGCTGGCCCGGCTGGAACGCGACGGCTTCCCGTCGTACACCACCTCGGTGGGCTGGCTCGGCTACCCCGACGACAAGGTCCGGGCGCTGACCCGGGAGGCGTACGCGCAGGGGTGGCGGGCGATGAAGATGAAGGTCGGCGGCCCGCCCGCCGACGACCTGCGGCGGGCCCGGATCATCCGGTCGGAGATCGGCCCGGACGCGCTGTTGATGATGGACGCCAACCAGGTCTGGGACGTCGACGAGGCGATCACCAACATGACGGCGCTGGTCGAGGTCGACCCGTACTGGATCGAGGAGCCGACGCACGCCGACGACATCCTCGGCCACACCCGGATCGCCCGCGCGATGGACGAGCTGACCGGCGGGCGGTGCCGGGTCGCCACCGGCGAGGTGGCCGCCAACAAGGTCATCTTCAAGCAGCTGTTGCAGGCCGAGGCGATCGGCGTGATGCAGATCGACGCCTGCCGGGTCGGCGGGGTCAACGAGGTCCTCGCCGAGATGCTGATGGCGGCGAAGTTCGGGGTGCCGATCTGCCCGCACGCCGGTGGGGTCGGTCTCTGCGAGTACGTGCAGCACCTGGCGATCTTCGACTACCTGCGGGTGGGCACGAGTCTGGAGGGACGGATGGTGGAGTACGTCGACCATCTGCACGAGCATTTCGTCGACCCGGTACGCACCCGCGACGGGCGCTACCTGTTGCCGACCGCACCCGGCTACAGCGCCACCATGCACCCCGAGTCGATCGCCACCTTCCGCTTCCCGGACGGCCCGGCATGGCGGTGACCGTGGGCGCGTCCCGACTCGGGCTGGGCGCGGTACGCCGGTTGCCGGCCGAGGCCCGGCCGCTGGTCCGCCCGGGCACCGTGCCGGCCGGTGTGGTGCACCTCGGGCTCGGCGCCTTCCACCGCGCCCATCAGGCGGTCTACACCGAGCAGGCGATCGGCCTGGCCGGCGGCGACTGGGGCATCATCGGGGTGGCCCCCCGCAACGCGGCGGTCGTGGCGACCCTGGCCGCCCAGGACAACCTCTTCAGCGTCAGCACGCTCTCCGCCGCCGACAAGCGCACCCGCGTAGTCGGGGCACTGGCCGGGGTGCGGCTGGCCGCCGCCGACCCGCAGGCGGTGGTGGCCCTGCTGGCCGATCCGGCGATCCGGGTGGTCACCCTGACCGTGACCGAGAAGGCGTACCAACTCGACCCGGCCGCCGGCACGCTGCGCCCCGACCCCGACCTGGTCGCCGACCTGACCATCGACCGACCGCCGACCACCGTGCCGGGGCTGCTGGTGCGCGGCCTGCTGGCCCGCGCCGCCGCCGATGCCGGGCCGATCGCCCTGGTCAGTTGCGACAACCTGCCCGCCAACGGCCGCCGGCTGCGCGGCCTGGTGACCCAGTCCCTGGCGTACGCCGGCACGCCGCGACGGGTGCTCGACTGGGTCGAGGCGCAGGTCGGTTTCCCGGGCACCATGGTGGACCGGATCGTCCCGGCCAGCACCCCGGAGACCCTCGCCGCGGCCCACCGGGCGCTCGGCGTCGAGGATCTCGCGGCGGTGGCGGCCGAGCCGTACACCCAGTGGGTCATCGAGGACGACTTTCCGGGCGGCCGACCCGCGTGGGACCGCGCCGGTGCGGTGCTCTGCGCGGACGCGGGGCCGTGGGAGCGGCTGAAGTTGCGTGCCCTCAACGGCGTGCACTCGGCTACCGCGTACCTCGGCGCGCTGGCCGGCTGCGAGACGATCGCGGACGCCCTCGCGCTGCCGCACCTCGACACCGTGCTCCGCCGGCTGATCGCCGAGGACGTGGCCGCCAGCTTCGCCCCACCCGACGGGGTGGACGTGGTCGGCTACGGCGAGCAGGTGCTGGAGCGCTTCGGCAACCCGGCGATCCGGCACCGCACCCTCCAGGTGGCGATGGACGGGTCGCAGAAGCTGCCGCAGCGCATCCTGCACACGGTCGCCGACCTGCGCGCGGCCGGACGGCCGGCCCGTTGGGCGGCTCTCGTCGTCGCCGCCTGGATCCGGTTCGCCCAGGGCACCGCCGACGACGGCCGGTCGCTGCCCCTGGACGACCCACTGGCGGAGCGGATCCGCGCGGCGCTGGCCGCCGCGCCGCAGACCCCGGCGGGGGCGGTGGACGCCGTGCTCGGCCTCGACGAGGTCGTCCCGCCCGAGGTGGCCGCCGACGGGCAGGTCCGCGCCGACGTGGTGGCCTGGCTCACCGACCTGCACCACCACGGCGTACGGGCCACCCTGGCCGGTGCGGTGTGACGTCCGTCGACGGGGTGCCGGTGGGGTCGACCCGCGACGGTCCGCACGTCGAGCCCGCTCGCGGCGAAGCCGGACCGGCTCGGCTCACGGCGGCCCGGTGGTCGCGCGGCGCACCGGCGCCCCGGGTGGCGCTGGTCGGGGCGAACGGGCACGGGCGCTGGCATCGCCGGGTGATCGGGCCGCTGCACGACACCGGCCGGGTACGGCTGGTCGCCCTGGTCGACACCCGGCCGATCGAGCCGGAACCGGCGGCACCGGTGCCGGCCGGCGTGCCGGTGTTCACCGACCACCGGGCCATGCTCACCGATGTCGCGCCGGACGTGGTGGTCATCTGCACCCCACCGCACACCCATCTGCGGATCGCCCGGGACGCGGTGACCGCCGGTGCGGACGTGCTGCTGGAGAAGCCGCCGGTGCTGTCCACCGCCGAGCACGAGGAACTGTCCGGGGCGTTGGCCACCACGGGTCGGGTCGTGCAGGTCGGGTTCCAGGCGCTCGGTTCGGCGGCACTTACCGCGTTGACGGATGCGGTGTCGGCCGGTCGGTTGGGCGCCGTGCGCGGCATCGCCACGGTGGCCGCCTGGCAGCGCCCGGACGCCTACTACGCCCGCGCACCCTGGGCCGGGCGCCGGCTGCTCGACGGGCGCCCGGTGCTCGACGGCGCGCTGGCCAATCCGCTCGCGCACGCGGTGATGCAGTGTCTGGCGGTCGCCGAGGTGGTCGGCGGCGGACCGGTGGAGCCGGTCAGCATCGAGGTGGAGCGCTACCGGGTGCGGCCGATCGAGGTGGACGACACCGCCGCGCTGCGGGTGCGTCCGCGACACGGGCCGCCGATCGTGGCCGCGGTGACCCTGGCCGGCGAGGACTTCGTCGCCGGTGAGGTGATCGTCACCGGCGACGCCGGGCGGGCGGTGCTGGAGTACCCGACCGACCGGCTGCTGCTGCCCGGTGAGGCCACCGCCGGTCGGGTGCCCGGCCGGTGCGGGCTGCTGGAGAACCTGCTGGCCCATCGGGCCGATCCACGGGTACCGCTCATCGCGCCGCTGGCCCGGACCGCGCCGTTCACCGCCGTACTGACCGCCCTCCAGGCGGCACCCGAGCCGGCGCTGCTCGATGGCGCGCTGGTGGAGGCCGTCGGTACCGACGCGCAACGGGTGCTGCGGGTGCGCGGCGTCAACGAGGTGCTACGTCGGGTAGTCGACGAGGGCCGACTACCGTCGGAACTCGGCGTGCCGTGGGCGATAACGCCTTGGCGAACCGAACCCGTCGGGCAAGAATAGGAGGCATCGCCGCAACAAACTGCAAATCTCCGGTCCACACAGGATCAGGGGCAATGGGCTGAACAGCGGTTTCCCGACCAGGACACGTCGGGACGATGCCACTCGACAGCTTTAACTGCAACAAATCTGCACATCATTAATATTGACCCTCATAAAAACACGACCGTAACCTTCGTCATTAATAAGAAACACCGACGAAGGAAACGGAACGAGCCGATGCGCAGACTTGCCGCCGCCGCGGCATCGACAATTATCGCCCTGACCGCCGCACCCACCGCTGCCATGGCGCAGCCGTCGAACGACGCGGAAGCGGCCGCCGGCAGCCACCGCGAGCGGGACGCGAGGACATCACTCACCCCGATGGCCCGACAGCTCGGCCGCCAGGCCCTCCCGGCCGGTGACGGCTGGGCCGCCGCCGGGCCCGGCACCACCGGAGGCGCCGCCGCCTCGGCCGATCAGATCCACCTGGTGAGCAGCCGCGCCGAGCTGGTCGCCGCGCTCGGCGGGGACAACGCCACCAACGCCACGAACGCCACCGCCAAGATCGTGTACGTCAGGGGCAGCGTCGACGGTTTCGAGGACGCCGACGGCTGGCTGCTCGACTGCACCGACCTGGCCGATCCCGGGTACTCGCTGGAGGGATACCTGGCCGCGTACGACCCGGCGGTGTGGGGCCGGGTGACGCCGAGCGGGCCGTTGGAGGAGGCGCGGCGACGGTCGGTGACCAACCAGACCCGACAGACCCAGATCAACGTCGGCCCGAACACCACGATCATCGGGCTGCGGGGGGCACGGCTGACCGGCCTCACCCTGATGATCGACCGGGCGCCGAACGTGATCGTCCGCAACATCACCTTCGACGACGCCCGAGACTGCTTCCCCGCCTGGTCCCCCACCGACGGCGAGACCGGCAACTGGAACTCGCAGTACGACCAGGTCTCGGTGCGCCGTAGCGAGAACGTCTGGATCGACCACAACACGTTCACCGACGGCGACAACCCGGACAGCGCCCAGCCCGTCTACTTCGGACGGCCCTACCAGGTGCACGACGGCGCGCTGGACATCACCCACACCGCCAGCCTGGTCACCGCCTCCTGGAACCGGTTCTCAGGACGCGACAAGCTGATGCTGATCGGCTCGTCCAACACCGTCGGCCCGGACGTCGGCCGGCTCAACGTGACCCTGCACCACAACCTCTTCGACGGTGCGCTCCAGCGGTTGCCGCGGGTCCGCTTCGGCCAGGTGGACGTCTACAACAACGCCTACCGGCTCGGCGGCGACGGCTTCCAGTACGCCATCGGCGTCGGTGTCCAGTCCGCCGTGCACGCCGAGAACAACCACTTCACCCTCGACGCCGGTGTCGACGCCGCCGAGCTGCTCTACGACTGGGGCGGCACCGCGATCACCACCCGGGGCAACTGGGTCAAGTCCGCCGGTGCGCCGTCCCGCCCGGTCGACCTGGTGGCCGCGTACAACGCCGCACACGACCCCGACCTGAGCCCCGACGCCGGCTGGACGCCGACGCTGCGGCACGGCCCGGTACTGCCGGCCCCGCTGGTGCCGCTGGTGGTCGGCCCACTCGCCGGCGCCGAACGCCTACCGCTGTAACCGCCTACTCCACCACCACCATCAACAAGGAAGGTGAGACGAGGATGAGACGACACGTCGCACTCCGACTCCTCGCGGGACTGGCCGCCACCGCCACGGGCGCCGTGGTCTGCGTGGCCCTGACGACGCCCCAGGCGTCGGCCGCGGTCGGCAGCGCCACCGGCTTCGCGACCGGCAACGGTGGCACCACCGGCGGCGCGGGCGGACAGACCGTACGCGCCACCAGCGGCACCCAGATCCACGCGGCCCTGTGCAACCGGGCCAGCAGCAGCACCCCGATCACCATCCAGGTCGAGGGGACCATCAACCACGGCAACACCACAAAGGTGTCCGGTTCGAGCTGCAACACCGCCGCCGACGTGATCGAGCTCAAGCAGATCAGCAACGTCACGATCCTCGGCGTCGGCAACGGAGCCGTCTTCGACCAGATCGGCATCCACATCCGCGAGGCCAGCAACATCATCATCCAGAACGTCACCGTCCGGAACGTCAAGAAGTCGGGCTCGCCCACCTCCAACGGCGGCGACGCCATCGGCATGGAGGCCGACGTCCGCAACGTCTGGGTCGACCACGTCACCCTGGAGGCCTCCGGTGGCGAGTCGGAGGGCTTCGACGGGCTGTTCGACATGAAGAACAACACCCAGTACGTGACGCTGTCCTACAGCATCCTGCGCAACTCCGGTCGGGGCGGCCTGATCGGGTCCAGCGAGAGCGACCGCTCCAACGGGAACGTCACGTTCCATCACAACCTGTACGAGAACATCGACTCCCGTACGCCGCTGCTGCGCGGTGGCATCGCCCACATGTACAACAACCACTACGTACGCCTCAACGAGTCCGGCATCAACTCCCGGGCCGGGGCACGCGCCAAGGTGGACAACAACTACTTCCAGAACTCCAAGGACGTGCTGGGCACCTTCTACACCGACGAGGCCGGCTACTGGCAGGTCAGCGGCAACATCTTCGACAACGTGACCTGGTCCTCACGTAGTGGTGACACCAACCCGGCCGGCCCCAACCCGACCTCCAACACCACCGTCAGCATCCCGTACTCGTACCGCCTCGACTCGGCCAGTTGCGTGCCGAGCATCGTCAGCCAGACCGCCGGCGCGAACAAGGGCATCCGTACCTCCAACGGCAACTGCACGCCGCAGAGCCCGACCGCCGGGCCGACCAGCCCGACGCCCGGCCCGACCACCACCACCCCGCCCCCGACCAGCAACCCGACGCCGACGCCCAGCCAGCCCAGCGGCACCAACCTCAGCATCGGCGCCGGCTCCGACGGCTCCAGCAAGGCCAGCGGCACCAGCTACGGCGACGTGCGCGACGGCAACATGAACACCGCCTGGTCACCGAACGGCGCGACCGGTCAGATCTCGATCAAGTGGGGTTCCGCCACCACGGTGTCGAAGATCAACATCCGGGAGGCGTCCGGCTCCGTCGGCAACATCCGCAACTGGCGGGTCCTCAACCACGACACCGGCGCGGTGCTGGCCTCCGGCACCGGCGCGGGCGTCATCAGCTTCGGCTCGACGTCCCTACGCAAGATCACCTTCGACATCACCAGCTCGTCCGGCACGCCGAGGGTCGCCGAGTTCGAGACGTACGCCAGCTAGCACCTGCACCGACACGGTGGGAGCCGTCGGCTGTCGACGGCTCCCACCACTGTTCTCCCCGCCCCCCTTTGCTCTGCTTCAACCCACGCATCGGTTTCCGGGTGAATCCGTTGCGCCAGTTGAAGCAGAGCAAGGGGGCACACCAGTAAGTCCGGCGCGGCGCACAACCTGGCCAGAGGCCGCCGCGCGACGGCCCCGGGCGCCGGTGCCCGGCCGCGGCCACCGACCGGAGCACGACCGTGATCGGGTACGGCAGAATCTGCGGGCGATGCACGTGGCGACCATCCTCACCGCGCTCGCCGACCTGGCCCCGGCCGGTGCCGAGCGGATCCTCGACGTGGCCGGAACCGGCCGGCCGTTGGTCTGGCTGCCGGAACCGCACCGGGGCCCACGCGGCGCACGGCTGGACCGGCTCGCCGCGCTGGACGCCCTGCACCGCGACGAACGGATCCTCCGCCTCGGGCTGGCCTTCCTCGTCGGCACGGCCGACCTGGACGGCGCGCGGCGACGGATCCGACTGCCACTGCTGGCCCAGCCGATCCGCCTGCAACGTGGCCGGCGCAGCTACCGGGTCGTGCCGGCCGGTGACCTCGAACTGACTCCACTCATCGAGGACCGGGAACTCGCCGCCCGACTGGAGGCCGCACCCGGGCTGGCCGGGCCCGGTTGGTTGACGGCCCCCGGCACCACCGCCTGGATCACCGCGGCGGCCGAGGCCGCAGGCGTCAAGGTGGCCACGGTCCAGGCGCGACCGCCGCGCGGCGTCGACGACGACGTCACCGGGGTCGCCGCGGCGGCGGTCTTCGTGACCCGCGACGTGTTCGCTGGTCGCCTCCGCGACACCCTGTTGAGTTGGGCGGGCCGCCCCGGGCTGGCGGACACGGCCCTGAGCCGGCTCTACCTCGGCACCGACGACGACGCGCCGGATCAAGTCGGAGACGATCCCAGCGACGACGGTGAGGTGCTGTCACCCCTGCCGCTGAACGCCGCGCAGCGGGACGTGATCCGGCGGACCAGGACGGCACCCGTGGTGGTGGTCTCCGGTGCGCCGGGCAACGGCAAGAGTCACGCCCTGGTCGCCGCCGCGCTGGACACCGTGGCCCGCGGTGGATCGGTACTGGTGGCGACGCAGTCGACCCACGCCGCCGAGGTGCTGGGGGAACTGCTGAGCCGGCATCCGGGCCCACCACCGGTGCTCTTCGGCGACGCCGAGCGACGCGGGGCCATCGCCACCGAACTCGCCGGTGGCGTGGCCGTCGGCGTGGACGACACACAGCTGCGCCACGACACTGCCGCCGTGTCGGCCGCCCGCGACCGGGTCACCGGGGTCCGGGCCGGCATCGTCGCCGCGCTGGAGCAGGAACGCCTCGCCGCCACCCTGCCCGACTGGCAGCCGCTGCTGCCCGCCCTGAGTCACGACGCCCCGGCGGTGTTCGAGCCGGAAACCGACCTCGCCGCGATCCGCGCCGCCCTGCACGACGCGAGCCGGGGCGGCGACGGTTGGTGGTCACGGTGGCGCCGGTCCCGCGCCGCCCGCCGGCTGCACCGCCTCGCCGGCGCCGGCGTACCCGTGGCCCGGCTGCGGGCGGCGGTGGATGCCGCGCACGCCGTACGGGCGGCCGCCCGGCTGTCCTCGCACGGTGGCACGGACCTGACCGCCGCCTGGCGGGCACTGGCCGAGGCGGACGGCGCGCTCGCCGAGGCGGTCGGCACGGCGCTGCGGAACCAGACCGCCAGCGCGCGACGGTGGACCGGGGAGGCCCGGCGCGCCGCCAGCGGCCTGGGCACCGCCCTGCGGGCGGGACGCAACCGCCGCCGGGAACTGCTCGCCACGCTGGACGCCGAGGCGCTGGTACGGGCACTGCCCCTGTGGGTGGGCACGGTGGCAGATGTCGAGGATCTGCTGCCACCGGCGACCGGCATGTTCGACCTGGTGGTGCTCGACGAGGCGGCGCACATCGATCAACTGCGGGCCGCTCCGGTGCTGGCCCGGGCCCGCCGGGCGCTTGTGGCCGGCGATCCACGGCAGCTACGTTTCGTGTCGTTCGTCGCGGACGCCGAGGTGACCGCGACACTGCATCGGCACGGCCTGGACCGCTACGCCGACCGACTCGACGTACGCCGGGCCAGCGCCTTCGACGTGGCGGCCGGTGCCGCGCCCGTGACCTGGCTCGGTGAACACCACCGCTGCGCACCGCACCTGATCGGTTTCTCCGCCCGTCGGTTCTACGACGACCGGCTGGAACTTGTCACCCGGCACCCCGGCAACGAACGGGCCGACGCCATCGACGTGGTGACGGTCGCCGGTGCCACCGTCGTCGACGGCGTCAACCAGGCCGAGGTGGCGACCGTGCTGGACCTGGTCGCCGCCCTCGCGGCCCGACCCCCGCAGGGCGGCGTCGCGGTGATCAGCCCGTTCCGGGCGCAGGCCGACGCGGTGGAGGCGGCGCTACTGTCGGCGTACGACGTTGACGAGATCGAACGGTTGGGCCTGCGCACCGGCACGGTGCACGCGTTCCAGGGCAGTGAGGCGGACGTGGTGATCGCCACGCTCGGACTGGTCGACGACGACCCGCCGGCCCGGCACCGGTTCGTCGCCGAACCGAACCTGTTCAACGTCCTGGTCACCCGGGCCAGGAAGCAACTCACGGTGGTCACGTCCCTCCAGTCCCCGGAGGGCATCGTCGGCGACTACCTCCGGTACGCCGGACAACCGCTGGCCGGAACCCACGCCGTACCGCTGGACACGACCGGGACAGGCTCCGCCCAGCCGGACCCCTGGCCCCGGGCGCTCGCCGTCGAGCTGACCCGGGTCGGCCTGGCCGTCCGACCCGACTACCCCGTCGGCCGCTGGCGGGTCGACCTGTGTGTCGGCGACGACGGCCCGGTCGGTCTGCTGTGCGGGGTGCACCCGGACGGCGTGGCCGCGCATGTGGAGCGGCAGCGCACCCTCACCCGGGCCGGCTGGCGCCTGTACGACGGGTTCGCCAGCCACTGGGCCGACGACCCGATCCGCGCCGCCCTCGACCTCGCCACCCGAATCCGCGACGACGGCGACAGCGACGGCGGTCAGAGGTAGGCGAATCGGACCGGCTCCTGGAGCACGGTGACGGCGGAGTCCACGTCGGCGAGCCGTGCGGCAAGCGTGGCGGTCGCCAGCTGCGGCGGCAGGGCGGCACTGAACTTGAGCCCCGCCAGTGCCTTCTGGGTCACCTCCGGCAAACAGACCCGGTTCGACGCGTCGGCTGCTGCTTTCCGCCACATGTCGCGCTCCAGGTCCGGACGCAGTCGAATAGCAGCGTCGTCGTAGTGCTGGTTCGGATCGGCAAGGCCGTCAAGAGTTGCGACCAGGGTGGCGTTGGCCCGGAAGCCGGCCCAGGTCCACCAGCGAATCTCCCCCTCGCGGTCCCGGACGATCATCGAGCCGCCGGGGTGCACGTGGGAGGCCGCCTCGTCCCGCAACTGCGCCAACCGGTTGCGGGCCCGCTGCGTGAGCCGAACCGGAGGGTCGGCTCCGAGCAGCACGTCTCGCATGGCCCGAACCATGTCGTACGACAAGCCCTGCGGCGGTCCACCGCTCATCCAGAGCGCCTTCCCACCACCTTCGGCCGGCTCGACGAAACAGCGGCGTCGTTTCCAGTCGACGTACGTGACCTGCCAACTGCGTCCGCCGAGCAGTAGCAGCCGAGGGCCGTCGACCCGGGCCGTCAGCAACGCGGGGTCGGTACGGCCGATCTCCGTGCGACCGGCGAGCACCGTGAACTGCGGTGGCGCGGTGAAGACCGCGAGCATGTCCATGAAGTGCCGGCGACCGAATCGCAACTCGGCCTGTGGCCCGATGAACAGCATTCCTGAATCCGAGTCGAGGTAGCCGTGTTCGACCAGGTGCCGCACGATGACGTCGGCCCTCTTGTTGAACGGTGCGAGCCCGTTCCACTCCTCCGCCCACAGCTGATCACCGATCCGGTGACGTTGCAGGGCTAGTGCGAGAACCTGCTGCGCGATGATGTGTCGCGGTTCGACTGGCGGAACAACCGCTTCCACCCAGCCTTGTCGCCAGAGCAGTGCCAGCGCGCCGGCGTGCAGAAGTCCCGCGCTGTCCAGCGCCAGGAAGAGACAGTTGCGGGTGCTGCCGGGTCGTCGCCCGGTCCGGCCGATCCGCTGCAGGAAGGCGGCGACAGTGCGCGGCGCGCCGAGTTGGATGACACGGTCGAGGTCGCCGACATCGATGCCCAGTTCCAGGGTGCTCGTCGCGACGATGACGCAGTCCCTCTCTTGGGCGAACGCCTCCTCCGCCCGCCGCCTCTCGTCGACGGCGAGTGAGGCGTGGGAGAGGAACGTCCTGACTCCCAGTGCACGCAGCCGCTGCCCGAGATCCTCCACGAGCGCCCTGGAGTCGCAGAAGACCAGCCGCTTCTCACCGCGATGGAGCGCGGCGATGATCCGGGCCGCATTGTGCACAGAGCCGACGTAGTCCAGCTCCACGTCATCTGGCACCGCGGCGGTGACCGGCGCGGCCAGGTGCGGAGCGACCACCCGGGCAGGCCGCTTGTCCCGGCCTGAGCCCTGCAACCAGCGCAATAGATCGTCAGGGTTACCCACCGTGGCGGAGAGACCGATCCGCTGGATCGGCCGGCCGGCAACCCGACCGAGCCGCTCCAGCACGGCCAGTAGGTGCCAGCCACGGTCGTCCCCCGCGAAGGCGTGCACCTCGTCGATCACGATGGCCTGTACGCCGCGAAAGAACTCCTCGTGGTCGACGGCCCCGCTCACCAGCATCGACTCGATCGACTCGGGCGTGGTGAGCAGGACATCCGGCCGCTCCCGCAGGATCGTGCGGCGTCGCCCCATGGTCACGTCGCCATGCCACAACGCCGCCCGTCGCCCCAACCAGCCGGCATAATGCTCGACCCGAGGCAGCAAATTGTTGAGCAGTGCCTTCAGTGGGCATACGTAGAGCACGCTGGTCCCCGACCAGTTCTCCTGCGCCATCCGGGACAGCAGAGGAAACATCGCCGCCTCGGTTTTACCGCTGGCGGTCGGCGCGAGCAGCAGCGCGTCGTATCCGTCGAGCAGCGGCTGCACGGCGGCCTCCTGCAACGGCCGAAGCGCCGGCCACTGCAGCGAGTTGACCACATGGTGCAGTACGACCGGATGCAGCAGGCCCGCACCGTCCGTCAACGCTCGACACCAACGTCGTCGAGACGCGCTAGAAGCTTCTGGCTGAGCGACTCGAAGTCCTGGTAACAGCGCTGAACGAGGGTCTGTGTGCTGCCCAGGGCGCCGTCTGCCGACCGGAGATCAAACATGGGTTTTCGCGCGTCGTGTGCCAACGGCATAAGACTCTGGTAATTACGCAGCGTCGCGATCTCATACGATCCGTTGCTGGTCGTGCGCTCCAGCACAGAGTTGGCGAATACCGTGGGAACCCTCTCCAGCCAGCGCTGGTACGCCTTGACCGGGCGGTCGAGCCGCATCTTGGGCTGCATCACCACATATCCAAGCGGTGTCATGGTGCCTCGCGGCGCTGCGATGTCCGGCGGCACATGCTGGAGGACGTTGCTCTGCCAGATACGCCGCCACTCCCGGAGTGCCGGCCCCAGGTTGCGCAGACCACGCAGAGAGAACAGGTCCGCCGCCAGCGGCATCAGGACTGTGTCTGCCGCGAGAAGGGCAGCACGGTTGATGGCACCCAGGTTAGGACCAACGTCCAGGAGCGCAATATCTGCGCCAGACCGCGTCCCCGCGTCGCGAATCAAGCGATAGAAGGCAGTCGTCGTCCGAAGGGCCGCGTGATCACCAATCAAGCTGTTAGGCCACGCCGCAGAGAGCTTGTCCTCAAAGGCGCTGAGATTCAGGTCTCCCGGAACCAGCGATAGCCCATCCGCAATCACAACAGGATCTGCGAAACGAACATCCCCCAAACCTTTCATGATCGGCGCGACAGCCGAGGCGACGGTTCCAGATCCACCGTTGACACGCAGCAGGAGTTTCTGCTGTCCGTCGAGCAGTGGCCAATCAACCTGGTAGTTCTCCTGCCAGAGCGTCGCGAGTTCGTCCTCGTCAAGGAATGCTGCTGTCAGGTTCGACTGTGGATCCAGGTCGACGGCAAGGACTCGGTGCCCGAGCCGCTGGAGCATGTGTGCCAGGTGGTATGTGAGGGTGGTCTTGCCAACACCACCCTTGTTGTTGAAGAGTGCAATCGAAATCATGCGGCACCTCTGACCAGGACGGTCCAGGACGCGTCCTCGATGAGAAACTCGGGCGGTGGATTGCCGTTCCTGGCGAGGGCGGCTCTGATCCGGCCGATGCCGCGACCGAACTGATTGACGTAGCCGAGCGATTTCATCGCGGCGGCGAGCGACGGGTTGCGGTAGTCGTTGACGCGGTCGAAGTTGTCGGCCCGGACCTGCCCGAACGGCCCGCCGGGGTTGGTGACCTCGATCCGGTCATCGAACCAGGCGACTCGCACCGGCGCATTCGACGACTCGTAGTTCCGGTGCATGAGAGCGTTCATGCAAACCTCCCGGAGGGCGTCGAATGGATAGTTCGGCCGAGCCTCCTCGCGGAAGCCGCTCACCTCGACCAACCGGGTCCTCAGGTGCCCTTTGAGCAGACTTTCGAGGCGCTCTGCGGCGTTGATGACGTTGAGTCGAAGTTCCTGCTCGTCTAGCACCGCGCCGCCGACATCCGTCCCCTCGTATCGCACGAACTGTACGTATGCACCTGGAATGCGATTGGTGGGGTCGATTCCGACGAGCAGCAGGCCGAGCACGGTCGGTGCGCCGCCGAGGTCGGCCAGCCGCAACGACGCAAGCTGCTGTTCGGTAGGACGGTGGTTCTCCGCCAACACGGTGGGGTCGACGGTCTGTCGAAGGTATTCGGTCCGGAAGAGCTCAAGATCGAGTTCATCCAGCTTGCCACCAATCACCGGACGGACATCGAAGAGGGTGTCGTAGGCTCGCCGCCGCTCGGTCAGAATCCGCTCGTCGTCGCTGGTGGCCGCCCGGGTGGATGGTCCGGGACGGACGTAGACGATGTTGTCGAATCGAACGGGCGGCGTGTGTGCGGCGTTCACCCGTACCCGGATCACCGGCTTCCCCCGGTACGGCTCGACGGTGACCACGATCGAGGGACGGTCGAGGATGCGCCCTTCATCCCGGATGCTGGTGAAGGTGAGCAGTGCGTCGTCCGAGGTGTCGACACCGTCGACCGGCTCGCCGTGCCTGTCGACTCCGACAAGCAGGTCGCCGCCGCCCACCTGCGCAAGATCATTGGCGAGCGCACAGATCGCCTTGCGGATGGCGTTGCGGTCCCTTGCCTCCCGCTTGAACTCAAGGGCGGCCGTCTCCTGCGTTCCGAGCAGGTCGGCGAGGTCGGTGCTCATGATCTGATTCTCGCCTACAGCTCGAGTGAAATCTCGTCAGCCCTGGTCGCGTTGCGTTCCACGTCGGTCATCTCGGCGGCGGTCAGGGTGAGTGCGTAATGCTGCCGAGGGTCGAAATCGGTGAACTGGTCTACTCGGTCGAGCACCTCCCCCACCAGCTTCTTGACGAACAGGCGAGGAGCCACCCCAACCTTGCCGCCGAGCCCGCCCGCAACGGCCTGTGCCAGCTCCCGAAGGTAGTCATCGTCGACGACGGCCCGGACCCGATGCGGTACTGCCGACCCGTCGGCGTACAGGTCCCGAACCCGACCGCCCAGTTCGACGAGGGAGTCCACGGTGAAACCGGTGAGCCGGATCTGCACCGCGCGCGGGTTGTCGAACCGCGCGTCGGTGGTGAAGTCCACCGCGAGCCGCTGGGCGAGTGGGGCGAGCCGCTGCGCCCCCTGCGGCCCCTCGTAAAAAGCGGGGGTACCGGTGATGACCAGGTACAGCCCCGGAAACCGGCCCGAGTACACCTCGTCGATCAACTGTCGAAGTGCGTTGAGGGCCTTGTCGCGGGCGTCGGACCGAACCCGTTGGAGCGTCTCGACCTCGTCGAGCACCAGCAACAGACCCGGATGACCGCTGTCGCGTAGCACCACGAGCAGGCCCTGGAGGAAGCTGAGCGCCGCGAAGTGGTCGAGGTCGCCGCGTACGCCAGCAACCCGTCGGGCGGAGGCCGCGACGTGCGGCTGTCCGCCGAGCCAGGCCAGCACGGCGTCAGCGGTGGCTGGATCGTCGCCGAGTGCGGCGGTGCGATAGCCGCGGAGCGCGGCGGCGAAGGCGGGGGCGCTACGGCTGACCGTGGCCAACCGTTGGTCCAGCAGAGCGCCCACGGCCTTGTCGAGTGCGCCAGCGTCATCCGCCGCGACCTCGCCCGTGGCGAGGACGTCCTCTTCCAAGGCGTAGAACCACCCGTCGACCACCGCCCGCAACGCACTCGGCGGGAACGTCGCGGTGCTGAGCCGCTCGGTCAACCTCCGGTAGACGGTCTCCAGTTTGTGCAGCGGCGTCTCGTTCTCCGAGATCTGCACCTCGGCAGTGGCGAAGTTGGCCCGCTTCGCCTGCTCCGCGATCCAGCGGGTGAAGAAGGTCTTGCCAGAGCCGTATTCGCCGCGGATCGCCTTGAATACCGAGCCGCCGGCGGCGACGGCACTCAGATCGTCCCCTACCGCGGTCGCGAACCGGTCCAACCCGACGGCCAGGAGGTCCAACCCTGCTGCGGGAACAGCACCGCGACGTAGCGCGTCGATGACCTGACGCCGCCGTACCGGGCTGACGTCGCTCACGCGGCACCGGCCGGGAGGCCGAACTGGGTACGCAGCAGCGCGATGTCCAGCCGGACGCTGCGCCCGTCGTCGATCTGCGACAGCACCGGGTAGTTGTCCACGTTGAAGATCCGCTGCAGGGTGGTGACGAAGCCGCCTGCTCGGGCCGGTAGTTCACCGGCCCGCTGCGCCAGTACCGGGGTGGACAGTACGCCTTTGGCCTCGACCAGTGCCCGGAGCGCCGCCTCGATCTTTCCCGGGTCCACGCGACGTGGGGTGAGCGCATGCTGTGCCTGGAACAGCTCGGTGGCAAGCAACGCCGCAACCAGGTCGACGGCCGCCGGCCTCGCGATAGGCGCCGGCGTCTGCTGCGGCACGTCGAACAACGCATCACCGACGACGACCGGGGCCTTCCTGCGGGGCCTGGGTGCTGGCGGTGGAGCCGACGCTGCGTCGGGAGAAGTCTCCGAGGGCTGCGCTTCCCACCACTCGGGGTACCGCTCCTGGACCGGTGCCCAGCCCTTCGGCACGTCCGCGACGTTGGGCACCAGATAGGCCAGCAGCGGGATGGTGACCTCCGCGAGCGCGGCACCACCGTGGTAGCCGGCCCTGCTGGGTCGGTAGCGCAACGACGGATCCCAGAGGGCGACGATCCGTTGCCCGTCGGCTACCACCCGCGGCCCTCTCAGCTCCACCTCGCCGGGCCCGACCGGATTTGCAGAGGTGCGATGCCGGGCCGATGCCGCGTCGGCGGTCTTGATGTGCTCGCCGCCGTGTTCGAGGACATGACCGTGGTCGCTGGTGATGAGCACCGCCCGACCCGATGACCGGGCGAGGTCGAGCAGGCTACGCAGAAAGCCAAGATCGCTGAGTTGCCAACCGGCCTCGTCACCTTCGCGGCCGCTGGCCAGCGACTCGTCCACCGTGTTGATCACCACGGCGACCAGGCGTCCCGGGTCGGCCATCGCCTCGGTGAGCTCACCGGCGAAGACCTCCCCTGCCCCACCACGGGAGGGTCCCTTGTGGAAAACACACGCTCCGGGCCCCCACCGTCCCTGCGCGAACATCTGCCGTTCGGTGGCCTGCGTACCGGAGCGCAGGGCTCCGGCGAACAGGGAGGTCCGGGACACCGCCGTCAGAGTGGGCAGCGCCGCGACCAGCGCACGGCGTTGCCCGGTCCCCGCGCCGGCAAGCGGGTCGTACTCGACCCAGTGCTGGGACAGTTCCTCGGCCAACTCCACGGCGACGGCGGCGCTCATCCCGTCGAGCACCACGAGCAGTACCGGGCGCTCGGCGCGGATCAGCGGGTCGACGACCCGTGGGAGCAGGTTCTCGACGGTCAGCAGGTCGCCGTCGTTACCGGGGCCGGCGGCGGCCCAGGCGGCGAGCCGGTTGGCAAAAGCACGGTCGAGTTCCCGGCGTCGTTGTTGTGCCCGGTCGAACACCGTCCGGAAGGCGCGCTGAAGCTCCGGGTGCGCATCCTCACCCGCCCAGACGTGGTGCAGTGCCCGGTCGACCCAGCCCCACTCGCCGATCTGCCGCCGCAGCCCGTCGGCGACGCTCGCCGGGGCCTCGACCTCGGTGCCGAGCCACCGGACGAGCCGCTGCGCCATCCTGACCCGGAGTACCCGCTCCGCCTCCACCTGCGCCAGACGGTGCTGGGCAAGCTCGTCGACGGCCACGTCCGGGCTGATGTCTGAGGGACGAGCTGCAAGCGCGTGTGCCGCCGTGGTGAGCCGCCGCGTGAACCCGGTCCGCAGGATCGGGCTGTGATCGACGCTTCCGGCCGCGTTGAACTGGACGACCAGTTGCTCCGCCCGATCGAGCAGCGCGTGACCCTGCCGCCGGATCCCTTTGTCACGGTCAATCAGCATCGCGCCGACCATCTGCACCGCCGCCTGGGCAAGTCCGCGGATCGCGGCGTCGTCCTGAAGACCGCCGAAGTACTGGTCGACGCGCCCCTGTGCCCGTACCGCCTCGGGGGTCTCATTGCTCCACAGAGCTTCGCAGAGCAGGCCGAGTGGCAGCGCGTCGTTGCCGCGGCCTGCGTCGATGAGCGCGAAGAGCGCACGGGCCGGCCCGCCGAACCTCTCGATCAGCCAGCGCGCGAGGCCGGCACGCTCCTCCGCGCGGAGCAGAGTGAACGCCTCGACCGCACCCGGCTCGGTGCTCCACTGCAGCAGCGTGGTCACGTCGAGGTCGTTTGGTCCGTTTCCCCGTCGGTCGAGACCGAGACGAGCAGCGGCGAGGTGACGCAGTGCCACCTCACGGGTGAGGACGGTGGTGGCCAGTCGCGGCCAGCCAGCCGGTGGCATCGCGTCCAGCAGCGCCGGACCGGCCCATCGTTCCGACTCGAGTGCGGCATCGGGCACCTGTGCGCCGAAGGCGTCAACAACCAGGTCCCAGGGTTCGACGGTGATGACACCCTGACGGAAAACGCGGCTGCGCACCCCGTGTCCCAGGCTTGTTTCCGGGATGTCCGTGAGCAGCACCAGCACTTCATCGCCCCGGTCGGCCACAAGGTGATCCCAGATGGCGAGTGGCGAGGCGCACGGCACGACCCGAGCTTGTCGTCCGTCCGGCAGGGCCAACACCGGATCGTGTGACCAGGTGGGCTCCGCAGCAACGACCATGACCGGGTACGCGTCGCCGTTGCCGTGCCGGTCGAGCTGCTGTGCCACCTTCTGACGCAGCGCTACTGGATTGATCCGCAACGCATGAGGGTGCGCGGGTGCCGAGGTCACGACACCACTCTCCAGCTCACCTCGATGGTGGCGTCGCCATGCGCCTCGGCGAACCTGCGCAGGTCGGCCAGCACCTCGTCGATTCCGTTCACTCCCGTACGTCGGCTACCCCCGGTGTTCGTCGGCGTGCCCGCCCTCGCAGCGCCAGAGCCGCCGCCTGTACTGGCACCTGCTCCGCTACCCGCACCGGTGCCCGCCCCGCTACTCGCGACACCGCTGGTGGCCTCGCGGAGCAACGCCGTGGCGTCGCCCTGCGCCCGTTTCAGGGCCGGCACCAGCGGTGCTGTCAGCTCGTCGGCCTGCGCGACCCGACGGAGTTCGGTCAGAATCGCCGCGCCCCGGGCCGCGTAGGGAGCTGGCAGGCTGGCGATGATCTCGAAGGTGTCCCAGGGCGCGGCGGTGAGTGCGGCGGTCACCTGAGCGGCGCTGCTGATGCTCCTGCCGGCGCGGTCCGCGGGCCCGGCGAGTTCGGCCTGCGCCAGCTGTTCAACCGTCTCCTTCGCTGACCGTCCGGTTGTCAGGGCGTCGAGCAGGTCGGCGGCTGCTCGCGCGGTGGCGAGGCGACCGGCCTCCCGGTCGAGCCGCAGTTGGTCGGCGTACGCGTCGAGCTGGCTGGCGAGTTGGTGGGCGGCGACGCGGTGCCTGTTCGCCTCGGTGATCAGGTCCCGACCGAAGATCGCGACGAGGCGGCCTCGACGCAGGTCCAGTGGTCGGAGGCCGAAGATCGCCACAGCGCGGGCGTGGGCCGACTTCCAGTCCTCTTCGCTGGGCAGGCTCTCCTCCCGCAACGTGTACTCAGAGGTGATCCGGCCCGGCTCGGGTGCCGGGGTGACCTGGCTGCCATGCAGGTGGAAGGCGCGGTCGGTCTGCTCGGCGAAGGTCGCCACGACGAGTTGGGCGACGATCGGGTCGAGGCCACGCGGCCTCGGCTCGTCGATCCAGCGCAGCAGGTCGGCGACCCGTAGCTCACCGGTGATGCCCTCGCTTGCCGCCTTCTGCTGGAAGTGCTGGACCCACTCTCCTTCGGCGACGAAGGCCGCCTCGTGCATCGTGCCGAGCCGCAGTGGGTTGGCGATCCGGCGCATGGTCAGCCGGTGCGCCCGGTCCACTTCGACGCGTCCTTCGGGCGACTCGACCGCCCGCTGGACGTACCCGAACACGGTCTTGACATCCGGTGGACGCACCGGGTCGCCCTTACGGTCCGGGTCGAAGTCGGGGTGGGCCGGGTACTGGTGGGTGAGCATCTGGTCGCCGATGCTGCGCAGCGTGTCGTTGAAGGTGGCGCCCATCGGCAGTTTCGGTTCCAGCGCCCGGGTCAGCGACTGCAGGTGGTCGTCGAAGCCGAGCTGCACGTCCGTCGGCTGCTTCGCGGCCAGCCCGTACGCCTGGCGCAGCACCCCGTGCATCTTGGCCAGCAACGCGCTGCGCTGATTGGTCAGGGCAGCATGCGCCCGCCGCCGGTCGTCCGGGTTGAGATGTTCGGCGTGGCTGTCGAAGCGCTGACCCTCAAGCAGCTTGTCGATGATGACGAGCTTGCCCAACTCGTTCCGGCGTTCCACGGTCAATGCCGCGGGGATCCAGCAGACGGTCTGGGCGTGCGTGCGGGAGGTCAGGTCCTGCACCCGCTGCCGGTCGTCGGCCGGCCCGTGATTGCCGTCGTCGAAGGGGTAGTCGACGATCATGCGCCACCCGTCCCGGGCGCTCGGGTGGAACGCCTCGTCGCGGATGTCGTTCGGGTCGCGGACGTTGCCGTAGACCAGCTCGATCGCACGGCGGCTGCCTCGCCAGGTCAACCCGGCCTCGGCGAAGAACGAATCGGTCCACGCCACGCCGAGTTGCTGCCACAGCAGCCGCTGGACGAGGTGTTTGCGGGCGCCTTCGTTGTCGTAGTGCTTGGCGGTGGCGAGCACGCTGTCGACGTCCACGCCGACCAGTTCCAGCGACACCACCGGATCGTCACCCTCGCCGATCCGGATCTCGGCGAACTGGCCGGCCCAGTCGGCGACCTTGCGCGACACCTGGGCCACCTCACCGCCGGGTATCGGGCTGGTGATGCTGCCGTGGTTGAGCGCAGACAGTCGGCGTGCGGTGAGATTGCGTAGCGCCGGCACGCTGGGGGCCAGGGCGGCGAGCAGCAACGTCTTGATCAGACGGTCGTCGCCGGTGAAGGCACGAAGCCGTCCAGCCGTGTCGGTGGCCGGTTGATCGCCGCGTCGGGCCGCCTCGAGGTCCTCCTCGGTGAGACCGTATCGGCCCAGCAGGTACGGACGCAGCTTGACGTCGTACAGCTTCTGGGCCATCTCGAACTCGGCCTTGAGCTTCTCGGTGAAGGGCTGATCTCCGCCGCCGCTGATCACGTCGTAGAGGTCTCCGAGCGGGACGAGCTGCCCCAGGCGCAAGGTGTCACGCCGGTCGACCAGGAGCTGACGCATCAGCTTGAGCGCGGTACGAGAGCGTTGCAAAGCGCTGGAGACATGCACCAGCGTCGAGAGAAACGCCGGGCTGAACGGGTACGTGGACCGGAAGGCGTCGATGTCGGCGCCACTGCCCGAATCGGTGCCGAGCAGGGTGTCGAAGACCTCCCGGCGGACCTTCGTGGTGGCGTCGAAGGCCCGCGAGATCGCCTCGCCGGCCTCGGTGGTACGCGGTTTGAGCAGGCGGCGGCGAGCGATTTCCGGAAGGTTGCGGTCCTCCAGCTTGATCACGTCGAACCGACCACTGGCCAGGTTGAGGGTGTCCTGGTAGCTCAGCTCGTTGGCGCCGACGACCTCCTCGCCGACCAGTTCGCGCAGGTCACGTTGGCGGGCGATGAAACTGACCACCGGGATGGGGCGGCGGGTGTCGCCGCCCTCAACGAAGTTAGTGATCTTCTGGATCTCCCGTGAGACGAACTGCTGGTCGCCGATGGAGTTGGCCAACCAGAGGATCAGCTCGTCGAGGAAGAGGATCAGGCCGTGGTAGCCGAGTTCCTTGGCGTGCCGGCTGATCTCGGTCAGGCCACGGTCGAGCGAGATGAACGCCTCGGCGTCTTCCCGAGCGTTGCTGAAGAAGCCCTTGTTCCAGCTGGTCAGCAGGTCGTTGACCAGCTTGCGGCGCAGCTCGTCGGAGTACGCACCGGCAAACGCCTCATCCAACCGCTCCGGCGTCCAGAATCTCTCGCTGTCGCCCCACTCGTCCTCAACGTCGCCACCGGGCAGCCCGGCGATGAACTGGCCGTCGCCGATCTTCTCGCGCAGCGAGGCGGCCTGCTCCAGCAGCGCGTCGGTGCGGTGCACCGCCGGGATGGGCGCCTCCGGATGCAGCGCGCGCACCCGGTCGACGTAACCACCGAGCACCCGCTGCTCCAGCGAGCGGGCGTCGAGCAGGTGGTACGGAATGAGCAGGAACCGTCGGCCGTCGAGCCAGACGCTGTGCTTGGCAACCAGTGGGGCCAGCTCGTCCCGGCCCCGGGCGGCGGACTCACCACGCAGCAGCGCGTGCAGCACCGCCATGAAGTGCGACTTACCGGAGCCGAAGGAACCGTGCAGGTACGCGGCCTTGGACGCCTGCCCCTCGACCGCGGAACGGATCAGCCTGAGTGCTTCGTCGAAGTTCCCGAGCAGTCGATCCGTGATGACATAGTCACGCAAGGTCGCATCGGCGTCGGCGACGCTGTCGGCGAGCTTGAGCACGAAGTCACTTGTGCTCGTGCGTTCGGGAATGTCGATGACGTCGCGAAGCAGCGGAGCGGAGGCGGACGAGGACATGCCGCTACCGTACCGACGAACGACCGCGGCGTTGCCGCAGGCACGCGACCTTGCGAGGCAGATAGACCCTTGGCTCGCTTGGTCCAACCGAGAAATGGAATCCCGTCGGCCGCAGGAGGACACGGAACGGCCGATAATGGGGTGGACATGCGATGACCTGGCACGGTAGGACATCATGCGACCGCTGGTCGCCGCCTTGGACCGCAGCAGGGTGGGCTGACTCACCGTGGCCGGTTCGGTCGGTTGAGACAGCTACTAGCCAGCCTCACGAGAGCGACGACGATCGTGCCGACCACAGCCACGGCGGCCGTCGCCGCCGCCTCGCCACCGATCAGGGCGAGCACGACCAAGGCGACGAGCGCAATCACGCCGGTGACAAGCGTTCGATTGATGACCGCCTCGGCCAGCTCTTTCCCCATGGTCTTGTCTACCCTGCCCATCAGCATCTCCCGACCCTCACCGCTACGACCAGAACAGCAGACGAGGGGCACCAGGGGCTCCAGTTCATGCACCAAACGAAAGATGTTTGCGTGAGGCGGCATTCACGGCGGACATTCGACGGTGAGGATGTGGCGGGGGGATGCCATGGGCGGCGAACTCCAGTGGTCGGCGCTTCCGGAGGCCAGACAGGCTGCTGCCGTGGGCGACTTCGGCACGCTGCTGCGTGTCGCTCGTACCGCGGCGCGGTTGACCCTGGCCGAAGCCGGTAAACGGTGCGGCTACTCGGCGGCGACGTTGTCCCGGATCGAGCGGGGCCGGCAGCGGCTCACCGACGTCACAGTCCTGCGACGACTGGCAGCGATCTTCGACATCCCACCCGAACTCTTCGGGCTCACGGACATGAACGGCCCCGCAATCCACCAATCCGCCTCGCCGATCGATAAGGTGCGCGGTAAAGCAGCGCGGCGCGAGGTGGGAGAGGATTCAGTGCGACGGCGTGAGGTGCTCGGCGGACTGGCCGGCCTGGTCGGTTCGACACTCTCCGGAAGCACGCCCGCGCCGACCCCGCCCGACCGGGTAGTTGCCAGCCTGGAGGACGTCCTCCTCGGTCACTGCCCGCCACCGACCGGCCCGATCGACCCTGACTGGCTGCGGACCATGCTCGCCCATGCCTGGTCCGATTTCCGCGCATGTCGCTACACCAGGCTCTCAGCCCGGCTGCCACAGTTGGTTTCGGCGGCAACCGCCACCCACTCGTTGGCGGCCGATGGACAACGTCCAATCGCCGCCGCCACCCTCGCCCGGACGTATCACCTGACCACTCAGGTGCTGGTCAAGCTGCACGAGGACGGAATGGCCTGGTCGGCGATGGACCGCGCCAGGCATGCGGCCCGGGAGGCCGACGATCCGCTGCTGTACGCCGAGACGGCGCGCATGACCGCGATCGTGCTGCGACGCACCCGCCATGGGCAACGGGCCCAGCAAACACTTATCGACGCGGCGCAGGCCCTCGACGAATCGACCCGGCTCCGATCACCTCAACAGGTTGCTGCCTACAGCCGGCTGTTGGCGACGGCCGCCTACACGGCCGCGCTCACGGATCGTCGAGATACCGCACGGGAGTTGCTGCACGAGGCCGACGAGGCGGGGCGTCGCAACGGCGATCGCGGCGAGTTCGCTGACGTCGACGTGATGCTTTACCGGATCAGTGTCGCCCGGGTGCTCAACGACTTCGGAGCAGCGGTGCAGTACGCCCGCGAACTGCGCCCCGGTCAGCTGGGCACCGTCGAGCGACGCGCCCGCTACTGGGAGGACTATGCCCTGGCGTTGCACGGGCGTGGGGCATACACGGAGTCGTTCCGAGCGCTGCTGGCCGCCGAGCGGATCGCACCGCAGGAAGTCCGGTACCGCCCATGGGCGCAGCACCTCACCGTGGCCCTGCTCAACGCAGATCGCCGGCAAGTGCTACCCGACCTGCACAACTTCGCTGTTCGCATCGGCACGCCGCTGTAGAACTCAACCTTTACGCTCCGCAATCCGATGCCCGACAAACGCGCCGCCTGCTGCGCCACGTAACCCTCCATCGGACCGTCGAGCCGGAACGGACGTGATCCGAAGACTGTCACTGGTCAAGAGCGGCAGGGACATCTCACTCTCGGCCGTCGAACAGCGGCTGTAGGCAGTCGAGCAGCATGGCGGTGTCCACGTTTCGCGGCAGGTCCAGGCGAATGTCGATGCCCGGCCCCTTGGCCGTCAACACGACCACTTGGCGCTCGTCCCGCAGCCGCCAGTTTCTGATCGCGGTGACCAGCGCGCCCAACTGCGGCTGCACGGAAGCCAGGGTGGCGAGATTGGCCATCACGGCAACCCCCTCCATTGCCAGCGTGATGACGACGCCTACGCCACGAACACCCTCGTACGGCAGGTCGACCTCGTCCAGCACCTCGGCTGGCAGTAGCAGTTTGACGACGCTCATCGTTCTCCCTTGACCCGCGAGGCGATCTGCTCCTGCATGTCCCCGTCCAAGGGATGCAGACTGGCACTGGCCACCGCGCCGCAGAAGTATCCCTGCACGTGATGAATGCCGAGATCCCAGATCTGTCGCAGGCTGACCGGTGCCTCGTCGTCGTAGCCCTCGACCACGACGGCACGCGGGTGGGGCGCGTCTCCCTGATCTCTGGCATAGCGCGCCACCTGCGCCACCAGCCGCAGCTCGTCCACGGCCAGCGGGTGGTGCAGCACAGCCCGGTCCACCTTGATCTGGGTGAGCCGTAGTTCGGCCATCCGCGCCAGTGACGCGTGTCCGACCCCGAAGTCGTCGACGGCGAAGTTGATGTGCAGCTTCCTGGCCAGTGCGGTGAGCCTGCGGTGGAAGTAGTCCAGCGGCTTCTGCGGCCAGTCCTCGCCCGGCCCCGGCTCGATGGGATCCTGCTCGGAGATCTCCAGGGTGAGTGTCCCGGGGTTGACGTCCGCCTCGGTGAGCGCCTTGCTCACCTGCTGCAGGTAGGCGTCGCGCAGCAGCGAGCGGACCGCGACGTTCACCGACAGCGGTTTGATGCCCTGCCAGCCTGCGGCACCGGCGGCCTCGGCGTACGACCGGATGGCCTTCGACACGAGCAGAGCGTCACGTTCGATGATGAAGCGGTCGCCCCAGTCGTACGCCATGCGCAGCGCCGCGAGCGGTGCGCTGATCTCCCGCTCGTTGCGGCGGGCCAGCGCCTCGAAGCTGTGCACGCCTACTCCAGCGGGGTGCCTGCTCAGCTCCACCACCGGCTGGAACACCATGGTCATGGAGTCGATGAGCTTCTGGTAGATGGTGAACGCGTACTCGTACACCGGCGCGGGCAGGCGTCCGAACGCGATGCGCAGCGCGGTCATCACCGTCATCTCCGACTCGACGGGATCGTCGACCGGGTCGGAGTCCCACACTGCGCGCAGGATCACCGCGAGCGGCTCCCCCATCTCCAGTTGCGCGGGGGCTGGGTTGACGACGGCGAGGGCGACGACCCGCTCGTCCACGTACTTGACCGGGACGCAGAGCATCCGTCGCCGGCCACCGTCGGAGACCACATGGCCCGGCATCGAGGTGCGGTACTGCACGGCTTCGTCTGCGGCGAGCTCCAGCATCGGCCGCAACAGATCCCGGTCGAACCGCGCCGTCTTGTCCATCACCCGGAAGTCGTCGCCGATGAACTCCACCACCGCCACCGAATCCGCGTCGACGGCGTACCGGATCAGTTCCACCCGCTCGGCGGGGCCGCCCTGCTGGGCGTGGTACCTCGGTCGATTCAGGCCACGAAACATCCGGCCGAGCAACTGCATGATCGAGTTGCCGTGGTCCTCGAGCGGATTCTTGCAGGGACGGATGATGCCGGGGTTCGCCGGCGTGTTGAGCGCCTGCCGGTCGTGCCGGGACACCGGCGGCTGGGTCAGTGGCGTGGCTGGACCGTAGGTCTTCACCCACTGCGCGGGCCGCGGGTCGATCCCCTGTTCCGCCACGAAGGCCGCCATCCGGGCGAAGGACACTCGGCGCCCCTCGTCCGCCGCGTCACCGCGCAGCGCCCGCAGCACGTGATGGTTCAGCACACCGTGCCCGTACTCCGGACTCTCCCGGGCCACACCGCCCCGGGGACACGCGAGCAGGGCGCTGTGCCGGTCGACCTGGGTCCGGTACGTGTGCATCGCCGCGGCGTGTCGCCGGTCGGCGTCGGCGTAGATGCCCGCCTGGCAGCAGTCGAGCACCAGGAACGACGTGCCGGCGAACGCCTCGAACACGTCCTGCTTGAGAAACGACATCCGCAGCCCGTTGTCCGGCTCCCGGGGCAGCACCTCCGGGTCCAGGTCGGCGGTCACCAGGTACGCGTCGAGCTGGTCGTTCCACTCCGGCACCAGCGCGTGGCCGGCGAAGTAGACCAGGAGCACATCCGACGGCCCGGACCCGACAACGATCTCGCGCAGGTAGGCCTTGATCTCACGCCAGGTGGCGTCTGGCCCGATGAACATCTTGACGGCACCGTCGTCGAAGGTGCCGTAATCCTGGTCGAGCAGCACGGCCCGCAGGTCCTGCGCGTCGCTCTCGGCGAACCGCAGCGCGGGAAGCTGCACGTCGTAGCCGCACTGGTTGACTCCGATCAGGACGGCTTGTCGCTTGCTCGGCGCCATCGCACACCCCCGAGGCGAACCGTCGCGCGGTCACAATATGAATCCATGTCAACGCCGTAGGTGACCTTATCGGGTCTCACTCACGAGACGGCGCAGCGTCAGATTTCCGTCAAACGACCCGCTGGGGTGTCCAAGCACCACACCGTCGCCCGGGCCGAGCGATCAGAGGCGAGGATGCGCGTCCTCGATGCGCTCAGCCTTGACGTACGCGAGAAGGTCGGCTTGGTCGGTTGCCGGCAGGGCCGCGAACGCGGCGTAGGCGACCCTTCGCGCGTGTGGCGTCTCCGTGGCCAGCAACCCGATGATGGCGGCCCAGGCGAGCGACACCGAATGGAACACCCGGTCCTCGCGCAATGCGGTGAGCCTGCTCAGCTCGCCCAGCCTGGTCGCCGCGTCGTCGTCTCTGCCGGCGCGGTCGACAAGCTCGAACACGGCCTTCCCCCGGTACGCTCCACCGCTCCTGGCCAACTCCGCCAGCTCCGCGTTTCCCATCTGCCGCACCGGAGGTGGTGTGAGGTTCGGCGGCTGGGGCACGGTCATGGTTCTTCTCCAAAGATCTTTGCGTACTCTTCGCGGATCAGCTGGTGCAGTCGCTCGACGGAGTCGCGGTCACCGATGGACTCCGCGTATCGGATCTCCTGTTGGTAGGCCCGCACCTCGTTCTCGTAGCGCACCACCGGGTCTTCGAACCAGCCTCTCATCCCGACCCAGCCTGCGGCCTGGTCCTCGCGGAGATGCTGCATCTCGTGCAGCAACGCACCGTACGAGGCGTCCGGGTCGAGAATCAGGTGCCCTGGCTGCCCCGGTGACGGGCTGGGTCCGTACGCCAATCCGCCCTCCCGGAAGGTGATCTCGACACCCAGCTCGCGCGCCTCCTGAATCGCGGCATCCCACTGCTCCGGATGGGTCTCGCGGGCCGCGCCCCACTTTCTCAGCGGGTCGGCATCGGAGTGCATCAGGTGCGTGTCGCGAGCGGTTGTCGGCGGTGACGCCGACCCCCGGTCGGTGAGACGACGGAGAGTGGCCTGCAACTCACCGATGAGCCGGCTGAGGCGACGCAGCATCGGCGCCAGCCGACGCAGGCTGCTGATCAGGCCGTGCAGCAGCCGGGTGATGCGCGCCACCCATTTGGCGGCAAGGGCGGTGACCTGGGTGACAACCCAGGGAGTGGCCAACCCCAGGGTGACACCGGCCTCGGCCAGCCACACCCACAGGCGTACGGCCAGCACCGACACGAACTCGGCGATCAGGTCGCGGACGAGTTCACGGACCAGAGCGACGAGCAGCCCGGCACCCGTGGTGATCTCGGACAGGGCGTTGCTGGCCCGGGCGAGTGCGTCCAATACGGCCTGCTGCTCCTGGCTGTGCCGCCGATAGGCGACGGATGCGGCGCCGGCCCAGCCGGCGACCTGCCGGTTGACGGCGTCGCCGAGGGTGACACGGGAGTCCGCGACCGCGCCGGTGACGTTGCGCCATGTCTGGGCGTACGCGGTGATCTGATCGGGGTCGCCAGCCAGTTCGTCGAGGGCGTCCGAGAGCGGTTTGACGTGCTCGATCAGCCAGCCCACACCCCAGGCGACGAGTTGGCCCAGCGGGTCGGTCACGAAGGCGAGGGCGTCCATGGAGACGGCGAACCCGCCGATCGCCGTGTCGATCCATCCGCCCCCGGCGTAGCTTGCCAGCAGACCGTCGATGTCTTCGGCGATGAACACGCCGCTGAGCGCGGTGGTGCTGTCCTGGCGGGGTGCGATGAGCGGGTTGGTCGGCTCGCTCACCGCCCGGCTCCGTGACCGAAGAGAGCAGAGACCTCCTGATCACCGCTCTCGTACTGGCTCGCGGTGGCACGCAGGTCATCAGCCGTACGCTGCAATGCGTCGGTGGCCTCGCTCAACGCGCTGATCGTGGCCTGCTGGACCGGGTCGAGCAGGCTGGGGATGAGCTGGCACAACCGACCGTACGCATGCCGGCCGAGTTGAACCGATCCGGCTGCCCGGCGGCTCCGATCGACCGTCTCAGCGACCTCGTCGACGCTGCTGGCGTGCCGGCGTAGCGCCAGGCTCTCGACCTCGAAGCCCGCCTCACCAGCCACCGCGCTCCCGCCGCGAGTCGTCGCGTCCCTGCTCGCGGTCGTCACGGACCTCGGGGAAGCGCTCGGCGTAGCTCGCCACGATCGCGCGTGCGGTCTCGGAGTTGGCGCCGACGGTCTGGGCGGCGATCTCGGCCACCGCTCCGGACAGGCGGCCCTGGGCCCGGAGCATCGTCGTCATGATCTCCGCCGCGATCCTCGCCCCGGACCAGTTCGACAACCGGTCGTCGATCCGCAGGTCGGTGACGATCCCTGAGCCAGCGACCGTCACCTCTATCGCCCCATCACCGCCGGTGGCAGAGACTGACAGGCCAGCGACCCGCTGCGACATCTCCTGCGCCTGCGCGGCCCGCTCCGACATGGACGCCGCCCACGATCGGGTCCACTCCTCGGCCGAATCTGCCATCCTGTCGGAAGATGCATCCATCAGCGCCGCTCCCCCATGGCGCCACGATAGCCACGGACCTGGGCGGGAGCTAGCCTGTGTCGGATCCCATCACAGGAGAGCATCGAACTCTTCCGGCGACCTTGCCGCCGGAAGTCGACGAAGGTCGTTGTGTCGGTAGACGACCCGAAATCCTAGGTGCTGCGCTAGCGCCGACCAGCGCGCCGACCGGGCCAGCAGTTCTACGCTGTTGACCTTTCCGCCGTTCACGAGCCTGTTGAGGATCACCGTTTCGAAGGCAGCGGACTCGATCCAGTCGATCTTCTTCGTAAACCCACACACCATGGATGCCTGCGTCTCCTCCAAGAACTCCCGGAGCGCGCTCTCGGAGGCACGTAGGGCGGAGCAACTCCCAAAGTAGAGGCGCTTTCCGAGGCAACGGCCCGACATCCAGCTAGCGACTTCCGTGAGGCTGACCGAGTACGAATCGGACAGGTGAACCTCGCTGGGTGACCCATGGAGAGCGAAGAAGCCGACCTCATAGGCGGCGTATTTGCGGGACAGCCATCGGTCCAGGAAGTAGCGAAGCTCCTGGGGGGTAGCGGTGTCACGGTGGATGAAGCGGAGGACGCCCAGCCGCTCCAGCAGTTCGAGGGTCGGTAGTACGGATCCACGGTCGGTGAGGTTGTCGTGCCATAGACCCTCAACGCAGAACACCCCACCCGGCTTGGCCACGTCAGCTCCCTCAACTTCAACCTTTGGGCGCTGACCGTAGCGAAGTCCGCCGAAGTTCCAACACCACCGATGGCTCTGATCCCTCGGCGGTTTGGCTACTACGACAGGGCGATGACTGCCGCCAGGTCCGCTGCCCACGATGGATCGTCCATGGTGAGCAACGTGATGCGGCTGTCGGCACAGATGTCCCGCCAGATCGGGTCAGGAGACCGGGACACGACAAGCACCGCCGTGACCGGCACATTCAACGTCGCCAGGCGGTGACGATATTCGAGGAGTTGGCCGAGGCCGAGTCGCAGCTGCTCGATCTCGTTCCCGTCCAGGACGCTCTTCACTTCGGCGATGACCTGTCGCCCGTTGTTGTTGCGCCAGGCCAGGTCCACGGGCACAGCGTGCAGCCCGGTCCCCACCTGTGTGCCGCCCTTTTCCAGATGGTCGATCACCGCCCGGCACAGTCGGTCGTGCTCGCTCACCCCTGCGCGATAGGCGTCCGCGTCGAACGACCGCTGGGTGGGCAGAGCGGCGGCTACAGCCGATCCGCGGTACGGCCGATCGAAGCCGCGTGGGCCTCCGGCCGTCGCGGGCGCAGTGACCTCCCGGGTGAGCAGATCCTCGGCGGCTACCCACGCCCGCGCCGCGACCTCCGGACGATAGTCCTCATGAAAAGGAAAGGCCCTGGTCGACAGCCGAGCGGCAAGCATCCGGGCGGCCACCATGACGGGCGACTGCTTCAGCAGCCAGAGCGTGGTCTCCACGTCGGGGCAACGGACCAGGATCTTTTCCTCTTCGTACGTCCTGGTCGTGTCCTCCGGGAGCGCGATGCCCCGATCTTCCCACTCCTCATCGCTCAGGGCACCGGCCTGCAATGCGGCATGCAGGGGCGCCAGGGCAAGCCTGAGTCGCACCTCGTCACCGTGTTCATTGAGCCGCAGGAAGGCCACGGGACCGACCGTCAAGCGCAGCCGTCGCAGGCCCGCCTCCCGGACGTGGGACAGCAGCCAGTGAGTGCCCGCCGTTGCCCGGACCTCCGGTACGGCCGTCCGCAGAACCCACCCGGCGAGCGCCCAGGACAACTGCTGCCGCTCGTCCAGTCCGTCGCGCCAGTGACCATCGAGGAGGGCCGGTGCCGACAGCAGCGAGGCCGGCTCCGGGGTGTCGAACACCCATGCGGCCAACTCACCGGGTTCGGTGTGCTGCCATAACCTGGAGCGCATCCGCCCGGCCAGCAGACCCGTCAGCTCGTTGACGTCCGCCGTGCTCCACCAGTCGGCCTGGTTGCTTTCCCTCGTCATACCTTGGCCTTGCGGCCTCGGGTGGTCTTGGGTGGGCGCCACGACGTCAGCGCCTCGTCGGTGAGGTGGAGGCGGTTGGTCGTCTCGGCAAGGAAGCCGGCGTAGATGTCGGCCGGCGAGGCACCCCACTCCGCGTCGAACTCGCCGTGCCACTGGCGTACCCAGGGGAGGATCTCGCGCAGCCCCGCGACCAGCGGCAGCAGGCGGTCGGTGGCCCAGCCGTCTTCCTGCTCGCGGGCGACGATCAGGGTGGCGAGGGCTTGGGCCTGCTCGCGATGGTCCCAGCCGGCCCAGCCGACCAGCAGCGACGGGTCACCGTCGCGGCTGGCCCCCGGGTACGACACGAAACGTTCCTTGGGTACGTCGAGCTTGCCCCGATGCTTCCAGTAGCTGGCCTTGACGAAGTCCGCCGAGGTGTACTTCGGCGGCACCGGGATCTGCTTGCGGAACTCCCGCTTCGCCGCCTCGTCGGGCAGGGCATCCTCGGCCCGTTGCAGGTCCCACACCTGCTCCCAGTCGGCACGCTTGCTCAGGCCGGAGTCCTTGTAGCGCAGCGCCGCCAGGTGCGGCACGTGCTCGTCGGCGACCAGGTCGGCGACCACCTTGCCGAGATCCTGACCGGGCGCGTACAACTCGGCGACGGCGAGCACGTCAGGGTCACGGCGCAGCTCGTCGGCGAGCTGTGCGGTGGTCAGCGGGCGCGGCTGCTCCAACCCGTCGACGTGGTGGTACCACAGCTCCCGCGCCTCGCACCGGTCCAGCAGCCAGTCCCGCAGCGCCCTGGCCTGCATCTTGTCCCAGCCCTCGGTGGCCCACCGCCGCTTGCACTCCGGCCGCTCGATCAGCCCGATGTTGCGGTTACCCTCAATGATCGCGATCCGCCGCTGCACGATCGCCTTGTACTCGTCCGACCAGCCCGCCGGCAGCTCCGTGATCGGCGTCGACCCGTGCCGCGCGAACCACTGTGTCTCCAACCCCTCGTCGCGCATCTTCCGAGCGAGGACGATCTCAAACGCCCGCTGCCCCAGCGCCAGCATCGGCGGCCGGACGCTCTCCGGCGCGGTCAGGTCCTCGTCCAGCAGCCCGTAGAGCGAGTAGACCTGCCAGTCCAGCTCCTCCTGCAAGGAGATCATCTGCCCACGGGTGGCATGCCACTCGTAGGCGGCGGCATCCAGCCGCTCCCGCGTCGGCACCCCAGACCCCGCCACCGCCGCCGGACTCACCGCCGCGAGCCGCCGCGCCAGCCCGTCAATCTCCCGGCTCAGTTCAAGGGGGTACGCCGAAGGCAGCGGAAACTCTTCCAGCTTAGTGCTGCTGAACTGGTAGAACCTCTCCCAGTCATCGCTGGTGAAACCACCGCCCTCACCACGAATGCCCTTGTCGTGGCAGACCTGTTTCAGCCAAAAACAAGCGGTCGAACTATTTAACGCTCCCAGCAGCCGCAAGTGATCCTCTTCCGAGGCGTCATCCGCGAGCTTGATTACGGGTGCGGTCTGCTTAAAGAGTCTCCCCTCTCGGTCTAGGACAAAGCGGTTATGTGTAGAAACTTCGGCATAAGAGATCGAAAGCGGAGAGCGAAGCTTGCTCGTGTAGTTCTCAAGATGCTCGTACCACGGGCGACCCTGCTCACTTATGGTCCGCCCGAAGATCATCCGTGCTTGGAGCAGCCGCCGCATGGGCCATAACGAAAACGACGGCAGGCGATGATCGGCACCAACAACGGCGGTGTTCCCCCGATTCGAGTAGGGCGAGCGAGTAAGCGGCGGGGATTCGAGGCAGTAGTCCTTGACACACTCTCCGACCACGAATTGGCGAAGGTATGAATCCTCCCGAAGACGCTTGGCAGCCGAATTGTTTGGAATGATCCACGCATCGTCTTCACCGACCACCGTTGTGCGCCCAACCGAATCGATGGCCCCGCGTAGTTTTGCCGACTTCCGCTCAACGTCCGCGAGCAACTCTCCGGCCCCGCCACCGCTCAGGCTCCAAGGGAACTTTGTCAGGGCAGCGCGAGGCATATCCAGGACGCTAATCCAGGCACTCTCCGACCCAGGACGGTCCAGTTGGTCAACGATGGCCCGCCAGACAAAACCCTCCCTTGCGACAGCCGGGATACCTGGTTCACCTCGAACGCCGAGGACCGCTCGGATAGACTGCGGACTGCCTTCCCCCTGACGCTCGCCAACAAGAATGACAGTCGGTGTGCCATGCCCAGGGATGAAGGCACCAGAGGTGTCCACTACGTGCGTTAGCGCGACCTTATCCCGAAAGAAATCCTCGATCAGTTTCCTGCCGAACTCGCGCTTCATAAACGAGTTTGCAGTAATCTGGCCAACCCGGCCTCCCCTAACCCCGTGACGAGGAGGCTGTGAAAGCTCGAAAAACCTCTGAGCAAACGGAACAGACAGGGCATACTGCATGTGGCAGGCCGAATAGCTACCGCGATAAATCTCGTTAAGGCGCTTATCCTTAACGGTAACGTAGGGAGGATTTCCGACCACCGCATGGTAGCGCCCTTCCTGCAGGATCGGACCGTGTTCCTGAATATCTTCTGTGACATAGTGGAATGCAGCCATCGGTTTGCCGTCTTCATCAATGAGAGCAAGTTGCTGGTCCCGAATAAGAGAGTCACCAACAGCAAGGTGAAACGGGAAGGCATAAGGCCGCGCGTCGGCGAGCGTCTTCAAGCCACAGGCTTTCAAAGCGGCCACGAGGAGGCGGAAGCGGGCGATGGCTACGGCGAAGGGGTTGATGTCGACGCCGTGGACGGCGTCGAGGGCGAGGCGTACCTGCTCGTGGGGGTCGCGGTTGGGGGCGTGTTGCTCCCACTCCTTCAGCAGCCGGTGGAACGCTCCGAGGACGAAGTGGCCGGAGCCGCAGGTGGGATCGATCATCTTGACCACGTCGTGGCCAAAATCTTCGATCGCCGGGGTCAGCGTCAGGTCGAGGATGAACTCCTCGACGAACTCGGGGGTCTGGAGCAGGGCGTAGGTCTTGCGGGCGGCCTCGGAGAGGTCCTGGTAGAGGTCGCCGAGAAAGCGGGTGTCCCACTCGGGGTCGGTGAAGTCGTGCACCAGGCCGCCAGCTTCGCCGCGTCGACGCCAGAAGGCGATCAGGTTCTTCGCCTCGTCGTGGGAGAGCGGGATCTGGTAGAGCGGGTTGTGCCGCTTGTCGAAGAGTGACTTGCCGGCCTGGGTGCTGGCGATGGCGTCGAAGCCCTGTTCCAGCCAGCCACGCAGGGTTTCCTCCGGCCGGTCACGGAAGAACTGCGCCTCGGCTTCCTCGGCCAGCACCAGGCGGTCGCCCGGCCCGGCCAGGTAGGGGTCGGGCAGCAGCCCGTTGTCCTCACAGAAGCGGACGAAGACGGTGCCGAGCACCCAGGCGACGGCGACCTGCGTCACCCGCTCGTCGCGCCAGGCTGTCCAGGTGGCGGCGGTACGGCCCACCTTGAAGGCGTGGTCGTATTCGCCACGCAGCCGGGAGCGCACCTCCCCGACCGTCTCGGCCTGCTCCCGCAGGTCCTTCTCCAGGTTCTTGACCTGCTTCTGCAGGTCCGACAAGAGCAGCTTCCGGTCGACCACGCGACGACTCTAGTCGTCCCGCTCACGGGACGGGTTACCCGTAAGGGCCAATCCCGTCGCCGAGCCGCTACCTACGGCTCCCGCATCCAGGTCTTCGGATCGGTCACGAAGATGCCCTTGCCCTGGTGTCGCCGGATCACCCGCAGCGCTTCAAGTCGAACGTAGACCATCTGGATGGTCGATGAGCTGACCTCGAAACGGTCACCCATGTCGGCGATCGAAGGCAGCTTCTCCCCTGGCCGAACCTTCCCGCTCCGCACGTCGCTAACGATCTCGTCTGAGATCCGGATGTAGTCCGGTGTCTGTGGCATGGCACTCCTCGCGTGGCACGCCTATTTGATCACGCCACGCGCTGGCCGGACAACCGAGCGTTGCCATTAGTCACTTAGGCATATATGGTTGATCCGGAGCTGATCCTCGCGTGGCAACGAGTTCGGCTCATCCCCCTGGTCGGGGCGGGTGCGCGTGCCCGTCCCGACCCAATGAACTGCTCTGTCGTCGTACCGCCGAACTGGGCTGCGGCGACCGAGCGGGCGGGCCGTGCGGACGCCGGCCACGCACGGCCCGCCCTTCCACGCACCACCGCACCGACCCTCCGCGCTCCCGACTACCCCGGAGAGGACCGTCGTGGCCCAGGTGTATCGAGGTGGCCAGCCCTACGGGACCGGCCACCCGGCCCGGTTGACCCCGCACGAGGTACGCACCCGCACGTTCGCCCCGCGTCGCCGTGGGGTCGATCCCGATCAGGTACGCGAGTTCCAGGCCACGGTCGCCGACGAGCTGGCCGACCTGCACCGGCAGTTCCGTACGGTCGCCCAGGAGAACGAGCGGCTCAAGCGGGCGCTGCGCGACTGGCAGTCGATGCACGCCCGGCACTGCCGACCACCGAACCAGGGCCGTTGGTGACCGAGCGCCCGACCCCCGGCGACCTGCTCCGGGTAGACGGTCGCGCCTCGGTGCAGTTCGCCGGAGGCCGGGCACTGACCCTGCGCGTCGTCTCGACCAGCGACCGCCATGCCTACGACGGCTGGATCTGGCTGACCGGGTACGTCATCGACCGGCGCGGCAACGCCACCGCCAAACGCGAACTCTACGTCCGACTCGCCGGCCTTCGGCCGGCTACCAGTGCCACCGCGCGTCCACGTCCGGCACGGCCGGTCGCCCGCTCGGCGGCCAATTGAACGTGTCACTCCGTCGACCTGCGCATTACGAGTGCGTCGTTCTGGTGATCACACCGGCCGGCGGCTGGCCAGGATGGCGAGGGTTTCTCGGCGTACGGCCTCCGGTTCGCACACGAGCCGACGATGGGCGAAGCGTACGACCAGGATGCCGAGGGCTGCCAGTTGTGCATCACGGCGCAGGTCGATCTCGCGCTGTCGTGGATCACCGTGGGTGGTGGCACCGTCGAGTTCGATGTTGACGCGTTCCGACTCGGCGTAGAGGTCGAGGTAGACGTTGCGCTGGCCGAGCCGGACTCGCACCTGCCGCTGGAACGCCGGCATTCCAGGGCCAGTGAAGACCCGCTCGTGCCCCCAGATCTCCAGCGGACTGCGGCAGCCCTCGGCGAGCCGGGTCAGCAGCGTCCGCAGCGCTACTCGGCCAGCCACCCGCGCCGTTTCGTCGAGTGCAGCTTGCAGGCGACCGGGGGTGGTCAGCCGGTTGTTGACCGCCCTGATCATCGGCGTCCGTTGCTCGCCCAGCGGAAGCATCGGCCAGGAGTCGACGAGGGCTCGCTCGATGGTGGTAACCGGCAGCCCTTGGCGTACCACCACCGACGGCGGGGCGAGGGTGAGGTGTCGGCGTCGGTGGACCCTCACTCCGGGCCAATTTCGCAGGCCGCTGGCGGCTGGCGTGCTCACGTGCAACAGGTCCCCGGGCAGTTGCTGGCGCAGCCCCCACACGTCGAGGGCAGTGAGGTGGCTGAGCGCGCCGCGCCCGCGAATCCAGGCGGCGACCGCACGGCGACCGAGGGCCGGGCCGATCTGACTGAGCGGCGGAACGCTCTGATCCTTCAGCAGGGGCGCTGCTGCGAACACCTCGGGCAGGACCCGCACCAGTTCACCTTTGGTGCACGCCCGTTGCAGGATCCACTCTGGCACGACCTGCTCGACGATGGATCGGGTCACCAGCCCATCCCCGCGCTTCACCAGTTCCGCCAACACCGCGTCCATGCCACCGACCGTGCCGCCCGCGGCCAGCCTCCCGCTACGACGAAGCGCTACACCTGTGGACAACGACCCCGCTGTGGACGAACTCCCGTCACCCGCCACCATCTGCTATGGCGCGCATCGCGCCTCATCGTGGCGGTGTGACTGTTCAGGTGGCGGCGTGGCGGACAGCCACACTGCCACGATCAAGGAGGTGCACGGTCGGGGGAGCTGTCAGGCGGTCACGGTGCTGCGGTGGGCGTTGACGGCCCAGGCGTCTGGGAGGGCGATCCACTCGTTGTCGCCGACCCGCACCACCGCACCGTCCAGCTTGGGCAGCACCCCGGGGTCGTCCATGGGGCAGAGCAACCAGACGTCGCCCTCACCGCCGCGAGCCGCCTCGGCCAGCTCGTGGAGCCGTTCCATCGCCCGGTAGCGGGCCAACACCGCCGCGTCGTGCAGCAGCACCGGCCCGGCGTCGACGCGCAGGTGTGCCCGCAACGAGGGCATCGCCAGCTGCCAAGCCTGCTCGACGTACTCGCCGAGCTTGATGGCTGCCCGGGAGCCGGGCTCGGCGATGTCTGCGCCCAGCACCGTCTCCCAGGTTGGCTTCGGTCGGGCGTCGACCAGGCCGCGTAGCTCACGAAGGAACACCGCCGCCACGTTCACCGGCCGGGCGTCGAAGCGTCGGGCCAGTTCCTCGCGGGCCAGCGCGTACCGGTTGAGGCGTACGGTAAGCGCGCGGAACCCGCCGGCGGACCTGGCGCCGGTCAGCCGCTCCTCGGCCCGCACCGCCGCCGCCAGTTCCGGCGACTCGGCCTCCCACCGACTCGGCGCGTTCGTGGCCGACGGGCGACGCTGGACGATCGACATCGAGGACGAGCCGGCGCGCGGTGGGGGTGGAAGGTATCGGTCGCGATCCCAGCGCAGTTCGAAACCGGCCTCGGCCAGCAGCTTGTCGAGCTTCGGGTGGGACGGTAGCGGTGCCGTCAACTCGGGGAAACGGGCGGCCACCCGCTGGATGACGTGCTCCGGGGTGAGGCCGCGCCGCCCCTCGGGCGTGGTCGCCGGCGGTACCACGCCGGCCTGAGCGAGCCGCAGCGCGCGGACCGGATCGAGGTTGCGCGGATACAGCTCCAGCCGGGCGGTCGCGGCGGCCTGGTCGGAGGCCACGGCGGCGAGCACCACGCGCCGCCGGTCGTCGACAGCGTCGGCCACACCGCCGGGCGGGGTGACGGCCGCGAGGGTACGCAGCACTGTCGCCGCGCTGGGCAACACCTCGCTGGCCGCGAGTTCGTCGGCAGCCTTTCCGAGCGCGTCGGCGTAGTCGAGCAGCGCCGGCGCGGCCGGGGCGTCCGGACCGTCGTCCTCGCCCGCTTCGAGCGCCACGAGCAGCCGGTCGCCACGCGGATTCGGTTTGCCGTCGATGTCGCCGCGCCCATGCCGCCGCAGCAGCAGGCGCGGCTCCTCCTCGATGGCGTCGACCTCGACGGCCGCCCGCACGGCGGCGACCGCCACCGCGAGCCGCAGGTCATCGCCGGTGCGCACCGACCCGCGGCTGATCAGCAGGGCCTCGGCCAGCTCGGCGACCCCCATCACCCGTCCACCGTCGCGCAACAGCTCGATGATCTGGGTACGCACGCTGCCCACCACCGGCATGCCCTGCCAACGCTTGCGCTGCTTGCCGAGGATCTGGGCGATCCGGCCGGACGTGACGCCGACAGCGGCGGCGACCTGTGGCTGCTGCGGCCACAGCTGCAGCGGAGGCAGCGTGCCGGTGGTGTCGGGCAGGTTCAACAGCAGCCGGGTGGCTTCCACCTCGGCGGCGTTACGGCCGTTCTTGGCCGGCACGAGCAGCGCGGCGATGGCGTCGAGGCCGACGCGTACCAGATCGGTGTCGCCGCCGGCATTTGTCGTCTCGGTGGCGACCTCGGCGGTGGCCGCCTTACGGGCGGCGGCGGAGGTGGGGATGGTTTCCCGCTCCCCCAGCCGGGTCCGCCACTGCTTCACCCGGCGCTGCAACTCCCTGCGCGTCCGGGCACCGAGACCGGGCAGCGTGGCGAAGGTGTTGTTACCGACGGCGAGCAGTTCGCCGACGGTGGTGGCCTCCACCCGGTGCGCGGCGGACACCGCCCGTGGGGTGAGCCCGGCGGCCTCAAGCGAGGTGGCGCGGGTGGCCTTGGCCGCGGCCTCCTCGCGAGCCTTCTCGGCGGCCTGCTCGTCGGGCTCCTCTGCCTCGATCTCCGGATGCTCACTACCGACCGGGGCACTCGCGTCGGAGCGACGGAACACCTGCTGCCAGGCGTCACGCATCTCCTTGAGCGAGGCGAACCGACGACGGTGGTCGCGGTGCAGGGCCCGCTGGAAGAACTCCACCAGGCCGTCGCGGATCGCCGCGTCGAACGCCTCCGCTGCCAGCACCGGCGGGCCCTCGGTGAGCTGCGGCTCGGTGCCGCCGTCGCCCCACAGCGGCAGCTCGCCGGAGGCCATCTCGTGCAGCGTGACACCCAGGGCGTACCACTCGGCGTGCTTGTCGTAGACCTGGCGGGCCGCGGTGCCGAGGAACGGGTCCAGGTAGCGCGGGGTGCCGGCGGCGAGTTCCTTGACCGAGACGCCGGCCAGGGAGAAGTCGAAGAGCACCAGTTGGCGGGTGCGGTTCGGGCGGATGCGGATGGCGATGTTGTCCGGCTTGATGTCGCGGTGGTAGACGCCCTCGCCCTCCAGGTAGTCCAGGGCGCCGAACAGGTAGTCGCTGTAGGTCTCCAGCTCGTCGACGGTGAGTCGGCCGTCGTCACGCAGCTTGCGGGCAAGGGTGTGGTCGCCGGCGTGCTCCAGCACCACGAGGGTGCGGGTGCCGAGTTGCAGTGGCTCCGGCCGGGCCAGGCGGATCACCCGGGAGTCGGTGAGCGGGCCGAGCACCCGGGCCTCGTGGGCCAGGCGGGCGGCCTTCTCGTCGGAGAGGGCAACCTTGAGCACCTCGTTGCGACGGGTGCGCTCGTTGAAGGCCAGGAACGCCCGGCAGGTCGAGCCGGTGCCGAGGCTGCGGACGATCTTCCACTCGCCGACCCGATCGCCGCCGCGCGCCTCCAGCGGATCGACCTGGTCCGGTGCCGGTTCGGGCGGGTGGGTCGAGGTGGGTGGCGGGGCGGTCAGCTCGTCCTCGACCTCTTGGAGCATCTCGACGAACTCGGCGACCGTGGTGAGTCGCTGGATGGGCACCGGGGCCGTTGCCGCCTGGATCATCTCGTCGGCGAAGGTGCTGATCGCGTCGGCGATCGATGCCGCGCGCAGCCCGTTGTCGCGGGCGAGCCGGGTCAGCAGCTCCGGACGCTTGGCCGCCGGGGGTTGGCCGGTCAGGATCAGGTACGCCAACGCGCCGAGGCCGAAGACGTCCATCGCGACCGCGTCCGGATTCGGCGCGGTCAGCTCCGGCGCGAGATACGCCTCCGCCGAACGCTCGATGTGGTCCGCAGCGTGTGAGGAGGGGGTGATCGGGTCGCCGCTGCCGCTGGTGTCGGTGCCGCGGGTGGCCGCCTGCCAGTCACTGACCAGCAGTCGGGGCGTCAGCCACGCCTCGTCCTCGCTACCGCCGCGCCGCCGTGGCCCGGGAGCGACCAACACGCTGCGGGCGGACAGGGCGCGATGGTGCAGCTTACGGCGGTGCGCGTACGCCACCGTCTCGGCGAGCTGACGGATCATGGCGAGTCGGGTGAGCACGTCGAGGCGCTCGCCGTACTGCGACATGTAATGGTCGAGACGGATCGTCCGTGGATCGTGCCGGAAGATCAGCGCCGGCCCGGCCTCGTGCTGCTCCATCGAGTCGGCCTGGACGATGCCGGGATGGCTGATGCCGTGCAGCACCGACATCTCGCGCCGGGCGGCCCGTTCGATGCTGGCCCGCGTCGCTTGAGCGGCGTTGCGCTCAACCAGGTAGATCCGTACCCGGCGGTGCTCCCGCTCCAGGTCACGGTGCCGGGCCCGGTGATCCTGCCAGGTCGGTCCGACGTCGAATGGCCGGGTCTCCAGCTCCCACGCGCCCACCTGGTAGTGCCGGCGGCTGCGAGCGATCCCGACATCGGCAAGCAGATCCGGCAGAGCCGCCGACACCTCCCGGGTGACCCTTCGCCGCTCGTCGTCCGGCTGGCGCAGCAGCAGCGACGTGATCGGATCCAGCTTGCCGTCACGGCCCACAACGGGCTCGGGACCGTAGACGCCGTGCAGGTGATGCTCCGACAGCTCGATCGTCAGCCCCGGCTTGGACAGGAAGACCGCCGCCTGGACGAACGGAATCCGCACCGCCTGGCCCCGGCGGCGGCTCGCGGCGACCTGGAGCAGGGACTTGAGCTTCTTGGCCTTCGCGTCGGCCAGATGCAACGGGTTGTCGAAGGTGCGGGTGCCGTTCGGGCCGTGCAGCAGCCAGTTCGAACCGCTGGAGGTCAGCCGCCCGGACCAGCTCTTGATCTCGACGAGATAGAGGCCGCCGGGGGCGGCGACGAGCAGATCGACCTCGTACGGATGCCCGGTCTGTGCGGTGAAGGTGAAGTTCGACCAGGCGCGGTAGGGCTCGGTGTCGGGAAGCAGCGTCTGGACGTGCGCCAGTGCCTCCCGCTCGTGCGTGAACTGCGACGGGGTGATCGTCGTCCACCGGCCCTCCTGCATGGGCAGATCCTATGCTCAGCGGGCGACAGCGGCGGGCGTCGCCGGTCCACCGAAAGGTGGGGGTGATCCGATATAAGGGACGGATGGACTTGCCGCCGTATCTGGCCACGATGCCGATGCACGCGATCACCGAGATGCACGGCGAGGCCGGGCTGCGGGAGCGGTTCCGGCTGGAGATCGAGGAGTTCGGCGACGAGGAGCGTGGCCGGCTCGACGAGGCGCTTGAGCTGGCCGGGTGGCTGCATCGCGACGATCGGCGGTCCCGGGAGCCGTACGTCAATCATCTGCTCCGGGTGGCGATCCGGATGATGCACCACTACCAGGTACGCGACGTCGACGTGATCGTCGCCGGGCTGCTGCACGACGCCGTCGAGGACCATCCCGCCGAGCTGGTCAGCGGCGGGGAGCTGGGCAGCGGTGGGGAGCTGGGCAGCGGTGGGGAGCTGGCCGAGGAACTGATTGACGCGGCGTTGGTGGTGCTCGCCGAGCGGTTCGGGGTACGGGTGGCGCGGCTGGTCGCGGCGGTCACCAACCCGCCGTGGGATCCGGGGCGCGACCGGTACGAGCAGTACCGGGAGCATGTGGCGGCAAGTCTCGAAGGGGAGCCCTGGGCGCGGGTCATCAAGGTTTCCGACTTCACCGACAACGGCGTCGGGGTGATCCATTCCGTGGGTCCGAAGGTCGAGTCGTCGGCCCGCAAGTACCGCCCGTTGGTGCCGGTGTACCGCGACCTCGTCACCCGTGCCGACACTCCCCTGTCCGAGCCGGTGAAGCGGCACATCCTGGACCAGCTCGACCTGGCCGAGCAACGCTTCAGCGCCATCCTCGACCAGCCCGCCCACCCCGCCTGAGCCGGTCGGTCACCGTTCGGCTGGGGCTCCGGTCGGTGCGTCGGGTTGGAGCTTGAGCCTGCTCACCAGCAGTTCGGCCTGGGCCACCGATCCGCCGCCGACCCCGAGTCCACCACGGGCGGCACGGTAGAACCCGTCCCGTGCCTCGTTGGCCCGGTGCAGCAACGTGGGCCGGTCGGCATCGGCCTGCCCGTCCCGCGCCAGCCGCTCGACCTCCCAGACACTGTCCCGCCACGCCCGCGCCGCCGTCACCGTCGGCGCGTCGCCGAGCAGCAGCACGTTCTCCCAGGCCAGCGTGTGCCGGAAGTCGGCCTCCGCGAGCGCGGCGAGTGCGGCGTCCCGCTCCAGGTAGCCGCCGATCAGCCGACTGGCGATGGTGTGTGTCTCCTTCAGCGCACGGGCGAACTCGACGTACGCGTCGAGCCGGCGCTCGTCCCAGCGTACGGTCTGGTTGCGTCGCCACCGTGACCGGTCGGCCAGCGACGTGGCGACGATCGTCCCGATCGTGCCGATCAGCACGCCGAGTAGTGCGGGTAGCTGCGCAGCGATTCCGTCCATGGCCGGACAGCCTGGCAGCAGCCGGCAACCACCGTCCATACGTCGAGAGTGGATCTGCTGTGGGTACGATGCGGTGATCTAGGCCCCTTCAGACGACCCCTCCGATAGGAGCCCGGCATGGCCAGCCCGGATCCCGACGTCATCGCGAAGCTTGAGCCCGACGTACCGCGCGTCGCCCGCAAGCCCTGATCGGCCGTGACGACGGTGAATCCACTGACCCAGCTGTCCCTGGCCGAACTACAACGACGCACAAGCGTCAAGTGGCGGCAGTACGCCGATGACGTGCTGCCCCTGTGGGTGGCCGAGATGGACGTGCCGTTGGCCGCGCCCGTCGCCGAGGCGCTGCACGACGCGGTCGGGCGCGGTGACACCGGATACGCCTGCGGAACGAACTACGCCGAGGCGCTCGGCGATTTCGCGGCCCGGCGGTGGGGGTGGTCCGACCTGCCGGTCGACCGCACGACCCTGGTCCCGGACGTGATGCTCGGCATCGTCGAGGTGCTCCGGCTGCTCACCGCTCCCGGCGACGCGGTCGTGGTCTGCGCACCGGTCTACCCGCCGTTCTACGCCTTCGTCAGCCACGCCGACCGGCGGGTGATCGAGGCACCGCTCGGTGCGGACCAGCGGATGGACCTGGCGGCGCTGGACGAGGCGTTCCGCCTGGCCCGCGCGGACGGCCGCCGGGCGGTGTTGCTGCTGTGCAACCCGCACAACCCGACCGGTGTCGTACACCGACGTGACGAACTCGAAGCGGTCGCCGACCTGGCCGGCCGGTACGGGGTGCGGGTGGTCTCCGACGAGATCCACGCTCCGCTGGTGCTGCCCGGGGCGCGGTTCACTCCGTACCTCACGGTGCCCGGCGCCGAGGACGCCCTGGCCGTGCTGTCCGCCTCCAAGGCGTGGAACCTGGCCGGGCTGAAGTCGGCGCTGGTGGTGGCGGGCCGGCAGGCGGTCGCCGACCTGCGACGGATCCCGGAGGAGGTCAGCCACGGGCCGAGCCATCTCGGCGTCATCGCGCACACCGCCGCCTTCCGCGACGGCGACGAATGGCTGGACCGGCTGCTGGCCGGTCTCGACGACAACCGTGAGCTGCTGGGGGTGTTGCTGGCCCGGCACGCGCCGACCATCCGGTACCACCGTCCCGAGGGCACCTACCTCGCCTGGTTGGACTGCGCCGCACTCGGCATCGACAGCGGCCCGGTCGGCGACGAGCCGGGTGTGGTGACCGACGTCGCCGGGCCGGCGAGGCTGTTCCTCGACCGTGGGCGGGTCGCCCTCAGCTCCGGGCATGTCTTCGGCACCGGCGGTGCCGGCTTCGTACGGCTCAACTTCGCCACCTCCCCGGACATCCTGACCGAGGCGGTGACCCGGATGGGCCGCGCCGTCACCGAGCACCACACGCCGGCCGGTTAGTGCGGTGTCCCGGAACGTTGGCGGTGTCGCGGCGGCCGTCGCGATGATCCGCGGGTGTCAGTGCGCGCCGGGCTGCATCGCGGCGGCAGCCTTCGCGGCTACGGCGAGCGGGGCAATGAGCGGTCGATCGAGTAGTTGACCGAGGTCGGGGCTGGTGTTGTCGAGGAAGCCGTGCCGCACGCTTGTGGCGATCGAGGCGAGCATCGGCGGCTGGAACGGCAGGAGTGTGTCATCGGCGAGTAGCTGTGCGCGGTACTCGTCCAGCCCGATGGTGCGGTGCGCGACGCCGAGATGCTCAGCGATCTCAGCGGCGGTGATCTGGTCGCCGACCAGGTCGTAGATCCGGCCGGCGTGCGCGGTCGCGTCGGTTGCGACGATTGCCGCAGCGGCGGCCAGATCCGCTCGCGCCACCGCGGAGAGCGCGCCGTCGCCGAACGCCGATTCCAGTCCGTCGGGCACCCAGGTCAGCAGCGCACCGAAGAGTTCGGCGTAGAGCCCGTTGCGCAGGACGGTCCAGCCGAGCCCGCTCGCTCTGATCATCCGCTCGGTGGCGCGGTGGGCGAGCGCGAAACCGAGGTGGTCCCCGACACCGGTCAGGCTGGTGTAGACCACGTGGCTCACGCCGTCGCGGATCGCGGCGTCGAGAACAGCCCGGTGACGAACGATGACCCGGTCGTCCTCGGCGTACCCGGCCGAGACGAGGACCAGCGTCGAGACACCGGTGAGCTCGAGGCTCGCGGGTTCGTCGAAGTCGAGGTGACGCTGTGCGGCCGAGGGGGTGCGGCTGGCCCCCAGGGCGGGCACGTCCCGCTCGGCCAGTTCCCGCAGCGTGAGCGAGGCCAGTTGTCCGTTCGCGCCCGTAACCATGATCATTTCGGTTCAGTCTCCCACTGTGGTTCTTCTCAGTAACTACAGTGGGAATCCTGAATCGGCCTGGTTCGGCCCACAAGGAGGCAGTTTCGTGTCACCGACGCACACGGAGGTAACCCACCGCGCCGCCGAACTCGAACCCTGCGGGCAGGCGGATCACCCCGACTGCGGGATCCGCGACGTCCTCGACCGGATCGGGGACAAGTGGTCGGTTCTCGTGATCGTCGAACTCGCGGGCGGACCGCGGCGTTTCCGGGAACTCCAGCGCGCCATCGACGGGATCTCCCAGCGGATGCTGACCCTCACGGTGCGCCGGTTGGAGCGAGACGGCCTCGTGCGTCGTACCGTCTATCCCACCGTGCCCGCCTGGGTCGACTATCGCCTCACCGAGACCGGCGCGAGCCTCACCCACCTCGTCAAGGCACTCACCGACTGGTCCCTCCAGCACCGCGACACCATCGCCCAGGCCCGACAGGACTACGACAGCGAACACCCCGGCCACGAGATCCGATGACCCCGCGGCGTCGTCGACGCGCCGACCCGGCCCGTGCCGGCGTGGCCGACCGGCGCGGCACGGTCAGGCGAAGAACCCGTCGCGCAGGTTGATGCGGTGTTCCAGCCACGCCTTCAGGCAGCAGAGCATCTGGGTCCAGCCCTGGCAGTTGCCGTACGAGGCCTCCTGGCCCTCCGGAGTGGGTCGCCACCCCTGCTCGGCGATGGTGACCAGGGTCCGATCGGCACCGAGTGACTCGAACTCCATGGTGACGGTGGTGAAGTAGGACGCGCCGGCGACCGGTTCGTCGTTTGTGGACTGGGCACCGTCGGCCGCCTCCCAGCGCAGCACGATCCGCCGGTCCTGCTCCACCTCGACCACCTCGACCGGGAAGGCTCCGGGGAAGTCGGCGAAATCCCAGGTGACGGTGGCACCGGTGACCAGTCGGCCCTTCGCGCCACCGGTGGTGAAGTACCGGGAGAGCTGGTCGGGATCGACCACCGCCTCGAACACCTCGTGCACCGGACGGCTGATCCGTCCCGCGATCTTGAATCGCAGGTCCATGACGGTCCCCTCTCGCATCGTCGACATGTTGTATCTTTATAACATGTCGAGTCGTGGTGGAGAACGCGCCAGCCCGGAGCCGGTCGACGAGGACCGCGTTTTCAAGGCGCTGGCATCGTCGACCCGGCGGCAGCTCCTCGATTCGCTCAAGGACCAGGCCCGGACCACCGGCGATCTCTGCGAACGGTTCCCGCACCTGGACCGCTGCACGGTGATGCAGCACCTGCGGGTGCTGGAGGCGGCCGGGCTGGTCATCGCCCAGCGCAAGGGCCGCGAGCGGTGGAACCATCTCGACCCACTACCGATCAAGCACATCCACGACCGGTGGATCGGTGACTACGCCAGCGCCGCGGTGGGCATGCTGGCCGCCCTCAAGAGCGACCTCGAAAGCGGTACGCCGTAGTCGCGGCAGCCGCTTCGATCACCGCTGGCCAGTACCCCCTGGGCAATTCGGCGACTTGCGGCAAAGATGGGTGCGGTGACTGTCGTACGTGGCCTTGATTTCGATGTGTCCCGGGCCCTCGGGGCCGTCGCGGCGCTCCTGACCGGACCGATACCGTCCGAAGGCAGCCCCACCTCGGTCGAATCCGACCCGCACACCGGCGAATGGCTGGCCACCCGCGCGGCCGGCTTCGTCCTCGTGCCGCTGTGGGAGGGCCCGGACCTCAATGGCCTGCGTGACCCGGAGTGGACCGAGCAACTGGAAGCCGGTGACCGGCACCTGGACACCCTGGCCCGGACGTTGGACGGGCAATGGGGCCCACACCGGGTCCTCACCGTCGACTACCTCATCCGGAACCCACAGGCGGACCGCCCGCCGGTCTACGAGGCACTACTTCGTCAGGATCTCTACGGCGACCTGCACGTCTGGACGCCCGACCAGGCGCCGGACCGACGCCTGGCCCTCGTACTCGGGCACAGCGACGGCGACCAACCGCTCACGCTCGCCGCGCTTGTCACCGCCGGCCCTCTCCCCGAACTGCCCGCCTGAACAGCATCGGCAGGCATGCTGACCGGTCACTTCCCGACCAGTTTGTCGATCTCGGGAGCGATCGCGACGGTGCCCGCGTACCCGGTGACGAGCAGGCCGGTGTGCGACACCGACACGTTCAGATTGGTGGGGATGAGCGACAGGACCCCGATCGGCAGCATCTCCATGGCGACGTAGCAGAACGCCGAGATGGAGAGCGCGACCAGCGCCCCGATCGACCGCGGCGAAGCGGATGTCACGGGCTCCGGTGGCCTTCACGACCGCCCTGCGGTCCGGTTCCGGCGGTCGGCGACGGCATCCCGCGCCGTGGCGTGATCGACGCGATGGCGGCCGCACCGAGGATCAGGGCCGGAATCACGAGATAGACGCCGTCACCGAGGCCGAGGAGCAGCCCCCAGGTCAGCATCGCCATCGCCGCCAGCGTCGTCGTGACACCGACCGCGCGGCCCGCCAGGTCTGCGCCGAGGGGCAACAGGGCGGCGACCGTCGGCACACCCAGCAGGTAGCCGGCGGCGGGGCCGCTGTCCGACACGGTGGCGGGCAGCACGGCGACGACGATCCCCAGCGTCACCCCGAGCGCGAGCAGTCGCAACGACCGGCCGAGGGCGTGCGGCGCGGCGCGCCGACGACTCAGGTAGATGAGCGCTGCCACCGCGATGAGCAGCGCCAGCACTCCGCCGACAGTGGCAGCGACGCTCATGACGATCCCTCCACTTCCATCATTTCCGCGACCGGGTCTCGTTCACGTCGACCCGGGATGACACCTGGCGCTCGCCGGCTTCGGACACGCCGCCCACAACAGCCGCCTGATCGCCAGAGTCGAGCGGGCCGCACGAACCGGCACCCGCCAGTAGGGCCGACGGTCAGCGCTGGGCCGGTGCCCACCACACCAGGTTGGCGGCGACCTGGGCGACCGGCTCGATGATCTCCCAACCCTCGGCGATCAGCCCATCGTCGATCCGCCAGATGTCGACGACCGCAATCTCCGGGCCGGTGTCCGCAAGCCAGCGCCGCGAGTACACCATGACGTGATCACCGTCGGCCAGCACCTGATGAATCTCGACCCGCATACCGGCGAGCGGCACCAGCGCGGCGCGGACGGCGGCGAGCCACTCCCCTCTGCTCGATGTGATCGAACCCGGGCGATGGTGAACGAAGTCGTCACTCAGCGATCGTGCGAGCGCGTCGACGTCACCTGTCTCGATCAACCCCGCCAGCGCCCGTTGGACGATGTTCTTGTTCTCCGTGGTCATGGACGCAGTGTTTACGCATCCGCGACGCCTGTCGATGACATCGGATTTCATGGCGCCCGGCCCATCGATGGGTACGATCCTTGATCGTGCACACGGTCGGGGAACTCCTACGACAGTGGCGACAACGCCGGGGACTCAGCCAACTCGATCTCGCTATCGCCGCGGACGTCTCCGCCCGTCACGTCAGCCTGGTCGAAACGGGCAAGTCCAAACCGAGCGCCGACATGATCCTCCGGCTCGCGGATCAGCTCCACGTGCCGCTACGTGATCGCAACCAGCTCCTGCTCGCCGGCGGCTTCGCACCCCGCTACACCGAGCGTCCACTCCACGACGATGCACTGTCGGCCGCACAGGACGCCATCCGCAGGGTGCTCCGCGCACACGAGCCGTACCCGGCGGTGGTCTTCGACCGCCGCTGGAACATCCTGATGACCAACCGCGCCGTCGACCCGTTCTTCGCACAGGTGGCTCCCGACCTGCTGCGGCCACCGGTCAACCTGGTGCGGCTGGGACTGCACCCGCGCGGGCTCGCCCGCCTGGTCGTCAACCTGGCCGACGTACGCGCGGTGTTCCGCACCCGGATCTCACGCCAACTCGCCACCGCTCCCGACCCTGGCCTCACCGCGCTCTACGAGGAACTCCTGACGCCCGGGCCGGACGAGGCGTCAGACCAACGGATCGACGGCGACGTCGTGATCCCGATGATCCTCAACGTCGACGGACGGGAACTGCGACTGTTCTCGACCATCACCACGTTCGGCACCCCGATGGACGTCACCATCGACGAGATCGCGATCGAGTCCTACTACCCGGCGGACGCGGAGAGCGCCGCCTACTTCGCCGAGTAGCGTGCCTCCGGTCCGGCCACGTGCCCGCAGCGGTCCGGTCAGGGCAGCGGGGAGACAACCGTGCGGGACGACCCGGTCGAACGACTTCGCGATGCCCTCAACTCCGACGCCCCGGACTGCTTCACCGACGACTACGCCGCGGTCTTCCCGCTGCGGCCTGCGGACGACTTCACCTGCTCGGAGCGCCCGTGAGCCGGCACGCGGTCCCGTGCTGTTGCAGGGGGCACGGCTACGCGGTCGCCGAGTCGGTCTTGCGGACCAGCATGTAGCCGTACGGTGGCTCGCCTTTCTCGAACGGAGTGCTGCCCTGAAAAACCAGGGCGAGCCCGGCGGCGGCGAAGCGGTCCGCCATCTCCCGGGCCGAAAGCCAGTAGCGATCGAAGTCGATGCCGAAGCGGCGATACGGCTGCCGGGACCGTTACGGTGCGCGGTGCCGTCGCCGTGCTTGAAGGCCGCCACCAGGTAGCCGCCCGGCTGCACGACCCGGGCGAGTTCGGCGAACGCGTGAGCCCGGGCCTCGGGCGGAAGGTAGATCAACGAGAACCAGCACACCACCCCGGCCAGCGACGCATCCTCGAACGGCAGCTCGCGCAGGTCGGCGACCTCGTACGCGAAGCCCGGGTTGTCCCGCCGCGCCACCTCGATCATTCCCGGCGAGAGGTCCACCCCGCGCGGCGACAGACCCCGGTCGGCGAGGTACGGCAGAAGTCGCCCGGTGCCGCAACCCACATCCGCGACCTCCGGCCCCACCGCCAGGGTCAGCTCGGCGAACAGGTCGAGCATCGCCCGCTCGATCGGCATCCGCTCAAGCGCCTCGGCCACGTTCTTCGCGTACCACTCCGACAGCACGTCGTGCGCGTGCCGCAGCTCCTCGGTCCTGTCGTCCATTCCCGGTTGCCCTTCCGTCGACCGCCGTCGTGGCGGCGAATCTACCGCCGGCCCAGGACCGGCACGGAAGGCGGAGATCGCGGCCGACTGCCTAGCGGAGGCGCAGTCCTTCGGTGAGGAGTCCGACCATGCGACGCGCGTCGTAGCGGGGGTTGTGGTCCGCGCCGATGCAGAGATTGCCGACGCCACGCAGCAGTTCGTAGGCATCCATGTCGGGGCGGATCTCGCCCGCTGTGGCAGCAGCATCGAGCAGCCGGGCACACACGGGGACGAGGCGGTCGATGAAATAGGCGTGCAGGGTCTCGAAGGCGGCGTCGTCGGACTGCAACGCCTCGGCAAGGCCGTGCTTGGTCACCAGGAAGTCGACGAAGAGGTCGATCCAACGCACCAGGGCGGCGTGCGGTGTACTGCTGTTCGCCAGCAGTGTCGGACCAGCCTCAGCACATGCCTCGACCTGGTGCTGGTAGACCGCGACGATGAGATCGGCTCGCGTCGGGAAGTGGCGGTAGATCGTGCCGATGCCGACGCCGGCCCTGGCGGCGATGTCGCGCACGGGCACATCGACGCCGGAAGTGACGAAAGCCGCGGCGGCCGCGTCCAGCAGTGTCTCCTCGTTACGCCGGGCGTCCGCACGCTTCCGCTTGGCTGACGACCCTGATCCGCTGTCGGTGCCGACCACTGCGCGTTACCTCCGCCACTCTACTTGCCATGCGGAACCGTGTTCCGTATGTTGGCTAACGGAACAAGGTTCCGCTCAACCAGCATACTGAACAGGCGAGCCAGGACCCAAGCCGAGCCTCGCAAACCACTTCACCTCCCAAGGGGGACAAGTCATGCAGTACCGCACTTTGGGCCGCACCGGTGTGCAGGTCAGCACCCTCGTGCTCGGCGCGATGAACTTTGGGAAGATCGGCAACACCACGCAGGAGGAAGCAACCGCCATCGTCGATGCGGCCCTCGATGCGGGGATCAACCTCATCGACACCGCCGACGTGTACAGCGGCGGCCAGTCCGAGGAGATGATCGGCAAGGCCATCGCCGGTCGCCGCGACGACGTCGTGCTGGCTACGAAGGCGAGCTTGCCGATGGGCGACGAGCGCAACCATCGGGGCGGTTCGCGCCGCTGGTTGGTCACCGCGTTGGACAACAGCCTGCGCCGGCTCGGCGCCGACCACGTGGATCTTTACCAGATCCACCGGTGGGACCCGAGCACGAGCGACGAGGAGACGCTGTCAGCGCTGACCGACCTACAGCGGGCGGGAAAGATTCGGTACTTCGGCTCGTCGACCTTCCCCGCCTATCGCATCGTGCAGGCGCAGTGGGCCGCCCGGGAGAACCATCTGGGCCGGTATGTCACCGAACAGCCCAACTATTCGATCCTGCAGCGTGGGGTCGAGACCCACGTGCTGCCGGTGACCGAGGAGTACGGCATGGGCGTGCTCGCCTGGAGCCCACTGGCGTCGGGATGGCTGTCTGGCGCGATCCGTGCCGGCCAGGAAATCAGCACCAACCGCTCGGGCTTCATGCAGCAGCGCTACGACATCAGCATCCCCGCCAACCGCGCCAAGCTCGACGCCGTCGAGCAGCTCGCCACAGTAGCCGACGAGGCCGGCCTCAGTATGATCCAGCTCGCGCTCGGATTCGTCACCGCGCACCCCGCCGTGACCAGCGCGATCATCGGCCCTCGCACGATGGACCACCTGCACGCTCAGCTCGCCGCCGCGGACACCGTGCTCTCCGCCGACGTGCTCGACGCGATCGACGCGATCGTCGATCCCGGCGTCGACCTCGCCGCACACGAGAAGAACGACACGCCGCCCGCCCTGCTCGACTCGGCGCGGCGACGTCGCTGATCGCTCGTCACGTCAGGCACGCGCCGGCAGGCGTACCCCTGCTCGGTGCGTCGCAGGGTGGCCCTTCAGAAAGGACGAACGGACCCATGCCGCGAACACCCCTGCCTCGATTCGGAATCATGACCGCCCCGTCACAGGTCGACTACCACGACGTCCTGCGGGTCTGGCGCGAGGCAGACACCATCCCGGAGATCGAGCACGCGTGGCTGTTCGATCACCTCATGCCGATCGGCGGCGACCCGAACGGGCCGACCTACGAAGGCTGGACCCTGCTCTCGGCCCTCGCCGCACAGACCCGACGACTGCGCCTCGGCCTGCTCGTGACCAGCAACCGCATCCGCCCGCCCGCGATGCTGGCCAAGATCGCCGCGACCGTGGACATCGTCTCCGACGGACGGCTCGACTTCGGTATCGGCGCGGGTTCACGACCCAGCCACCCGCTGGCCCGGCGCGAGTATGAAGCACACGGCCTGCCCTTCCACGACGCGGCACACGCGGTGGGAAGCCTCGCCGAGGCGTGCACCGTCATTCGCCGGCTGTGGACCGAGGCCGAGCCGTTCGACTTCCACGGGACCTACCACCGTCTCACCGGAGCATTCTGCAACCCCAAACCCGTCCAGCGCCCCCATCCACCGATCCTCGTGGGCGGACGCTCGGCAGCCGTGCTGCGCGTGGCGGCCGAGCACGCCGACCTGTGGAACATCCCCGGCGGCGACATCGACGACGCCGTCCGTCGCAGCGCACTGCTGGACCGCTACTGCACCGAGATCGGGCGCGACCCCGCCTCGATCACCCGATCCATCGTCCTGCCGGTCTCCTACGAGCAGCCCGGCATCAACCAGGAGGCAATCGGCAGAGCGATCGACGCCGGCTTCCAGCACATCGTCCTCGGACTGCCCGCGCCCTACCCCGCCAACGTCGCCCAGTGGGTCACCGACGAACTCATCACCACGCCCGCCCAGTAACCCAGCCGCAGCGCGAACCTCCGCATCGCGGTTATCCGGCCGTTGCCGTGCGAGTCGTTTCAAGGACGTGTCGTGGTGCAGGTGACGGCGGTCAGCTCGGTGCGGACCGGAGCGTGTCCACGACCGAGCGCCGGGTGGCGAGCATTGCGGGGATGGCGGTGAGCGCGGCGATGGCGAGTAGGACTCCGAGTGCCGTGGCGAGCAGCCAGGCAGTGGGCGGGTACTGGATCTCGGCACGGCTGACGAACGTGAGGAGCCCGAGGCCGGACGGGATCCCCGCCACGACGCCGGGTACGGCGGGCAGCAGTTGCGCTACCGCCAGGCCCAGGCCGGCCTGCGCGGGCGTGGCACCGAGCGTCCGCGCGACGGCCAGTGGCTGCCGGGCGTCGAGGACCGCGGTCCAGGTGCTCACGACGGCGTTGATGAGCGCAAGGATGCAGAGCACGACGATGACGACGAGCAGGGCCTGGTCCATTCGCTCGCTGCGGGGGTTGGCGAGCTCCGTGTAGCCGAGGTCGAAGTGCTCCACCCGGGTGCGGATCACGAGTACGGCGACGAGTGCGGTCGTGGTGATCAGGGCGTTCACGGTGACCAGCCGGGCCCGGCGCGGCCGGCGGGCGTTGATCCGCACCCCGATCAGCAGGGCGGTGGGCAACTGCCGCGACAGCCAGATCCGCCATTGCCGGCGCTGCGGTGGCGTCGCGGCGTCGGACAGTGCGTGGACGGTGCTGGTGGTGGCGGCGCGTATCACCGGTACCAGGGTGGCCGTCACGGCGATCGCGAGGGCGAGGACCGTGGCTGCGACCACCGTACGCAGCGCGGGCGGCTGGGCGTTGACCGAGCCGATGAGTCCGACGCTGGGGCGGATCAGCACGGGTGCGGCGGACCAGCCCACGGCCACGCCCGTCGCGCCGGCGGTGAGCCCGATGACGAGGTACTCGGCGAGATGGACGGCGGCGATCACGGCCGGTCCGGCACCGACGGCCTTGAGCAGCCCCACCCGGCGTCGCTGGCCGATGATCCGGCCCGCGACGATGCCGGCGACTCCGGCCAGCGCGAGGCCGCTGAGCAGCCAGCTACCGACGAGCAGCGCCATCTGCGCGTCCTGGTACAGCCGGCCGTTGAGCTCGCCGATCCACTGCCAGGTGGCCACGTGTGGGCCAACGCCGTAGCTGGCGCTGTCCGCCGGGTCGGTGAGTTTGAGGTTCAGGGTGTACGACAGCGGCTCACCGCCCGCAAGCGTGGCGATGTCGCCGCGCTCGACCCAGACCAGGCCGCCGCGCTCGATCAGGACGCTGCCGGAGTAGTGCCACCCGGCGTACGGATACGTCGGTCTCGCGGCGGTGACCGCGGTTCCGGTCACGCGTAGCGGATGGCCTTCGATGTCGACGGTGTCGCCGACGCGGATGCCGAGGGCGTCAGCGAAGGCGCTCTCGACGACCACGCCGCCCGGGCGTACCCAGGTGCCGTCGGTCATCGCCGGCCGGTTGATCGAGTCCGGTGCGATGTCCCGGCCCTCGACGACGGCGTGGGCGGAGATGCCGGCGGCCGTCATGGTCAGGTAGGCGATCGGGAAGGGACCGCTGTGATCGGCGACGCCGGCCGCGTTCGGCAGTGGTGCGAGTTCGTCCAACGCGGCCTGACCGGTGGCCAGGGGTGTCATGATCACGTCCGGTCCGGCGGTGGCGGCCCGGGTCTGCTGGTACGGCCGGTCGGCGATCTCGTTGAGGTTGAGGCCGAGGGTCAGCGTGGCGGTGGCGGCGGTGATGGCGACCAGGAGCAGAAGGGTCTCGGTCCGACGGCGGCGCAGGTCCCGAATCAGCAGCCGGCAGACGAGCAGAAGGCGGCCGGACATGTCAGCGCCGCCAGCCGTAGACGTTCCCGATGGGGGCGGCGAAGCGGTTGTCGTCGGCGAACGCCCCGTCACGCATCGAGATCACCCGGTCGGAGACAGCGGCGATGCGGGCGTCGTGGGTGACCACCACGAGGGTCTGCCCGGCGGTGTGCAACTCCTCGAACAGCCGCAGCACCTCCAGGGTGGCCGCACTGTCCAGATTGCCGGTGGGTTCGTCGGCGAGTACGATCAGTGGCTCGTTACTCAAGGCGCGGGCGATCGCAACCCGCTGGCGCTGCCCGCCGGAGAGCGCCGAGGGCAGGTGGGCGGCACGGTCGGCCAACCCGACCCGGTCCAGCAGGTACATCGCCCGCCTGCGGGCCCGCCCCGGTGAGCGGCCAGCCAGTAGCGCCGCCAGCTCGACGTTCTCGACCGCAGTGAGCTCGTCCATGAGGTGGAACGACTGGAAGACGAAGCCGATGCGGTCCCGCCGCAGCCGGGCCAGCGCCCGTTCAGTCAGCGTGTCGATCCGGTTTCCGGCCAGCCACACCTGCCCACAGGTCGGGCGTTGCAGCCCGCCGAGCAGGTGCAGCAGCGTGGACTTGCCGCAGCCGCTCGGGCCCATCACCGCCAACGTCTGCCCGGCGGGCACGTCCAGGTCGACCTCGTCGACCGCCCGTACGAGCGTGTTGTTCGAGCCGTACCGTTTGGTCAGCCCACGTGCCCGCAACGCCATCGAACCGGTCACGCCTCCGCCTCCCGCGCCGTCCGATCACGATCGGTCCACATTCGCTCGCATGCCTCGAGCCACTCCAGGTCGGCCCGCAGCCGTAGCACCACACCCTCCAGCAGCACCCCGGCGACCGGATCCACCGACCTGTCCAATGCGGCGAGCTGCGTATCGCGCAGCCGGCGCAGTACCTCGCGCCGCTGTGCGTCGACAAGTGCCACGGGATCGGCCAGCCGGCCAGCCGCGGCGGTCACCAGCTTCAAATGGAACTCCGTAAGGTCCGGCTTCGGCCAGCTCACCTCGGCCAGCCAACCGGCGACCCGTTGCTGTCCGGCCGGGGTCAGCGCGTAGACCCGGCGGTCGGGCCGGTCCGGCAGGCCGTCGGCCCGCTCCGAGGTCACCAGTCCGGCCTTGCCCAGCCGGGCCAGCGTCACGTAGACCTGCCCAGCGTTCATCGCGTCGCCCAGCGGGCCGAGTGCGTCACGCATCCGGCCGCGCAGTTCGTACCCGTGCGCTGGCTCCTTTGCCAGCATGGCCAGCACCACGTCCTGCACCCCAGGCACATCCCTTCGTTCCGGACCGCTCATAGATAGCCGTTAGCTATAGGGTTGTCAAATCCGCGCGGCGGGCGTACGGACCCAGCCGCTACCAACCTGAGCGGCTGTTCTACCTCTGCACTCGCAGGTGTACGCCGAGACTCCGCGCCGACCGGCCGAGAGCATCAGGGACTTCTACCGACGCGACGGAACAGTTGCCCGGGCCAGGCTGATCCCGATTCGGCGACCACCGTGACGACGCCGCGTCGATCCGCCACATCACGAGCGCAGAGTGCCAATCAGCACGCAGAGTAACGACGCTGCTCCTGCAGGGCGAGGCGACCGTGCAGCGCATGGCGCGCATGAACCCCAGTGAGCGCGCCTCGGCACCCGAGGACGCCGAGGAGGTGATGTCCTTCCTGGCCGGTCCCGGGCGCTGGGTCAACGGCCAGATCGTCTACGCCAACGGCGGGGCCGCCTGAGCCCAGCGAAGACGGCGATCCGCGTGCCGAGGATTTGCTCAGCCTTCGGATACGACAGCGGAGAGCCAGTCCTCGACCGGGGTGAGCGGGACGGGTGCGGGGCGTTGGACCGCCGTGGTCAGCTCGATCCGCCGGCCCTCCGCGGCCGACCGGAGCAGGCTGGTCATGATGTCGAGTACGTGCAGCCCGACCTCGCCGCTGGCCCGTGGCGGACGCGTATCGTCGGCCCGGACCAGGTCGATCAGGCCGACCCCCCGGGCGGCGGCGACGTACCCGGCCCGCGGTTCGACTGTGCGCCATTCAGGGCCGTCGAGCGCGAGGTGGCGGACCTCGCCGCCGAAGTTGTTCGGATCGGGTACGGCGAGGGTGCCCTCCTCCCCCTGCACCTCGATCGGCACGGCCGTCGTCGCGACACCGTCGAAGGTGGTCGTGAGCGTGCTCAGGGCACCACCCTCGTGTTCCAGCACACCGCTCACGTGGGTCGGCACCTCGACCGGGATCCGCTGCCCGAGCCGGGGGCCCGAGCCAATGACCCGGCTGTCACGCAGGCGGCTGGCCGCTCCGATCACCGCCCGGACCGGCCCGAGCAGGTGGACCAGCGCGGAGATGTAGTACGGCCCCATGTCCATGAGTGGGCCGCCGCCCGGGGCGTAGTAGAAGTCGGGGTTGGGGTGCCAGCGCTCGTGTCCCGGAGTAACCATGACGGCCGATGCGGAGAACGGGCGGCCGATCAGCCCACCGTCGATCGCCGCGCGGGCGGTCTGCGTACCGGTGCCCAGAACGGTGTCCGGCGCGCATCCGACGCGGACGCCGGCCGACGCCGCCCGGTTCATGAGCGACCGGCCCTCCGGGAGCGTGACGGTGAGCGGCTTCTCGACGTAGACGTGCCGGCCGGCGTCGATCGCCGCGTTCGAGATCTCGGCGTGCGCCGCCGGGATGGTCAGGTTGAGCACCGTTTCCACGTCGGGGTGGTGGAGCAGTCGCTCGACACTGACCGCCTCGGCGCCGGGAATCGTGGCGGCGGCCGCGTCGGCCCGGGCCGGATCCAGGTCGGCCACCGCGACGACGCGCACGGTCGGATGGTCGGCCAGCGTGTTCAGGTACGCGCGGGAGATGAACCCGAGACCTACGACGCCGACGCCGTGCGGGTCGCCCACACCATTCCCCTCTCGATGACGGTACGGACACTCGGATGCTCCAGCACGTCGAGGCTGTGCCCCGGAGTCGTCACCACGATCCGCCCGGCGCCCCAGTGTCGGGTCCAGATCGCCGGTGAGGTGACCGGCCGGTGCCACGGGTGCCACTCCCGGGTCGGGTGGGTGGTGGTGGCCAGGACGTCGATCAGGTCGTCGTGCAGGACCCAGTACTGTTCGGTGACCAGGTCGAAGTTCTCGATCCCGGCGGTGATCGGATGCTCCCGGCCGAGGTCGGTGATGGTGACCGAGTGAGGCAGGAAGTTGTCTGCCTCTCCGCCGCTGCGGTCGCACGGCTGGACGCCCGGATGGGTGGCGAACTGGCCGCCCACCAGGTGCAGGTAATCCGACGAGGCGCGGAACGAATCGACGATGCCACCGTGCCAGCCGGTGAAACCCGTACCGGCGACGACCGCCGCAGCCAGACCCGCCACCTGCTCCGCGGTGATCTGCGACATCGTCATGCACTGCACGATGAGGTCGGTGTCGGCCAGTTCGGCGGCGTCGGTGTAGACCTCCGTCGACCCCTCCACCCGTACCGCGTATCCGCTGCGTTCGAGGAACGGGATGAACAACTCTGTCGCCTCGACCGGCCGGTGGCCCTCCCACCCGCCTCGGACCACAAGGGCTCTCCGCTGCGTCACACCCACTCCTCCCCCGGTCCCGCCTGGGCCCGCCGTGCGTCGGCCAGGGACTCGACACAGGGCCTAACCGTACCCGGGCCGCCCTCCTGGCTCAGCCCCTCACCCGAGGCGCCGGGCCCGTCTGCCATGCGCAGGAGTAATGGTCGGTGCGGGGCCTCCGGTCGCCAGTTCCGGGCGCTGACAACGCACAGCGTACGGTCTCGGCGGAAACCACGGATATAAGCTGCATGCATGATTGACCCCTGGACCTTGCGGGTGCTCCTGGAGGTCGCCAGCCGGGGTTCGTTCTCCGCCGCGGCCGAGGCGCTGTCCATGACACAACCAGCCGTATCCCGGCAGATCAGCGGATTGGAACGGCGCGTCGGCGTGCCGTTGTTCCGTCGGCTTCCGCGCGGCGTACGGCTCACCCAGGCCGGGCAGACCGCCGTCGAGCTGGCCCGCGACATCCTGGTGCGGACCGACGCCCTGGAAGCCCGGTTGCGCGCCTTCACCAGCCTGACCGGCGGGCAGCTCAACGTGTCGGCCTTCCCGAGCGCCAACGCCCGGCTGACTCCGGAAGCCATTCGGTGCTTCGCCGAGTCCCATCCGGGCGTCGCGGTGAACCTTGTCCGACCGGACGAGGCGGGGCCGCTGGCGGCCATCAGGGACGGCCGGATCGACGTGGCCCTGCTGACCTCGTGGCAATTGTTCGTCGACCCGGCCAGCGCGAAGTACGACCCGTCCGCGTCGCGAGTCACCGACGAAGCGCTGGACGGTCTCGACCTGGTGCCGCTCTGCGACGAACGGCTACACGTCGCCCTGCCGGCCGATCATCCGTTGGCGCAGCGCAATCGAGTGCCGTTGCGGAAACTGAAGGACGAGCGGTGGATCGAGGGCGCCTATCCGGACTGCCTCGGTCCGATCCCGCCGATCGCCGAGGCGTTGGGCGGTCCCCCGCAGATCGCCTTCTTCTGCGACGACTGGAACGGCAAGCAGGCCCTGGTCGCCGCGCGGGCCGGTGTCATGCTCGTGCCGACGCTGACCCAGGCCGCGCTACGGCCGGACATCGTCCTGCGCCCCACCGTTCCGGTCCTGCCGACCCGCCGGTTGTATGCCGCAGCGGCCGCCCCGCCGTTCCGGTCGCCGGCGGCGACCGCGATGATCGAGATCCTCACGGCAATCTGCCGGCAGCCCGTCGAGGCGTGACGACCGTCGGCGACTTCCGGGACCAGGCGGGCGCCACCGCCAGCACCACCGCGGTGACCAGGGTCAGCACCCCGGTGCCCTGGAACAACACGTCGTCCGAGATGCGCGCATCGCCGTCAACGGGATAGAGGTCGTTGATGAGGGTCTGAGCGTCCAGCAGCCGCAGCACGACGAACAGGGCGTGATTGAGCCCACCCTCGAAAAGGCCGACCGCCGCCACCCAGAAGGCGTAGACCAGGGACCAGAAGATCGCGCGAGCCCACCGCATCGTCGATCCGAGCCGATATGCCAGATACGTGACGGCGAAGACGGCGCTGAACACCCCGGCCAGGATGGTCCGCTGTGGGCTGTCGAACCGGAGACCCCCGTACACGTGGTGGACGAACGTCACGAGAAAGAGCACGGTGGTCCAGGTGATGGCGGCTCGGAGCCGGCCGGCTGGCATTCGTTGCATCACTTCTCACCTCCCTCGGGAACAACTGGCAACCGGCCTGCCGACGGCTCGGCCGGGAACGGCAGCGGGTGCTCGTGCACCGCCAGGTCGTGCCGCTGCATCGTCTTCAGGAACTCACCCGCGTCGACGATCTGGTCGATGTGATGCACCCCGGGCGGATAGCGGCGCCCCAGCACGCCGAAGGCGATCTCCGCAGCGACCACACCTGTCGCGTGGCACTCTTGACGGCCCGTCACCGCCGACCACACGTGCCTTCCCCCTCCGTCGGTGGCCGAAGCGTGCACCACGAACCGGTCTCCGCCGAGCCGCAGTCGGCTCGACGCGCCGGTCAGCAGGCGAGCCCCACCCAGCCGGTCCGCCAGCCGGAATGCGCCGACGGCACGCAGCCGGAACAACGCCGCCGTGACGGCACCGGAGTCGAAACAGAGGCGGGTGGTCACCGGGACGCCGAGCGTACGGGTCAAGGTGTACTGGTCCGAGAAGGGAAACGGGTACGCGGTACGCACGCCGAATCCCGGCAGGTCCACCCGAGCCCGTCCCGGCCGCTGGGTCCGGTCGAGCGGGGCCATCAGTCCCGTCACCGTCCACCGGACCGAGTCCGGCCCGTGGTCACCGGCCGCGCCCAACAGGATCGTCACGTCGACGGAGGTCGCGGATGGCAGGCGCCCGGTGCAGCGGCGGGCCAGCACGTTTGTCAGTCCGGGTGCCAGCCCGACGCTGAGCACGGCGGTCGTTCCGGTCCGCTTCGCGGCGGCGTCGAGCCGTTCGATGCCGGCCAGCACGTCGGCCGACGCGCTGATGTCGACATAGGAGACGCCGCGGTCCAGGCACGCGCGGGCCACCGCCTCGTTGCGATGCTCCACACACATGACCACCACGGCGGCGTCGGCCAGCAGCCCGTCGAGACCCCGCAGGTCGTCAAGGTCCAACCGGTGCGGGGTCAGCCGGCCCGGGCCGGTCCGGGCCAGGGCCTCAGCACGCGCCAGATCACGACCAGCGACGACGACCTCGTTCGCCGAATCCCGGGCCAGGGTGGTGGCCACCACCCGACCCACGGCGCCGTAACCGCCGATCACGACGGCCACTCCACGGTCGGTCATTGCCACCTCGCCGCGACCACCCAGTGCCTACCGCTCAGGCGGACACCGGCCCCGAGGCCGTACCTGCTGATCACCACGTCGTGCCGACCGCGGGGAAATGGGTACACCGGCGCATCGCCCTGGTGGAACCGGGCGTCCGTCAGCCCCTCCCGGGCCGCTTCGGCCCGGGCCCGGTCGAGCATCGGCGCTGACAGGTCGATTCCGGCTGCCCAACCCCGGGCACATTGTCGTGCCGCTCTCCGGGTGGTGCGCCCCGTGCCGCACCCGATGTCGAGCACCACGTCGGTGGGGCCGGTTTCGGCCATCCGGAACGGGCGGTCGAGCAGCGCATCGTCGAGGTCCTCCCGCCGATCGTGGTGCTCGGCCCAGTGGGCCCCCTCCGGACCATTCCAGGCCATCGCCTGGTGAGCGTTCGCCACCCGCATCTGATCACCTCTTCGGACGCTGTCCACGGAAGTGAGTGTGTACGGACCCAGCTATGAGCACCACTGCGACTTGGTTGGGTAATCCATAACATCAGTGCATGGCACGGCTCCGCCCCCGTGCCGTGTCACATTTTCTTGGCGACGGTCAGCAGCACCACGGAGTCCTGCAACGCCTCGAGACTGTGCCGGGCGTCGGGGACCAGCAGCAGCTCGCCGGCGCTGCCGTCGCAGCTGGCCGTGTCGGTGGCGAGCCGGACGAGGCCGTGCAGCACGTGCACGGTCGCCTCTCCCGGGTTCTCGTGTTCGTCCAGCCGTTGACCGGCGACGAGGGCGATGACGGTTTGCCGCAACGTCTTGGTGTGGCCGCCGTGCACGGTCTGGGCGCTACGCCCGCTGGACGCGCCCCGCGCCGCGGTGAGCAGTTGGTCGGTCAGGTCGGTCAGCGACGACTTCTGCATGATCTCCCTCTTCTGGTCGATATCTGTCATCAGATCAGGCTTGGATGCTCCGGCGGGGCGCTGTGTCCGCTACGAGGTTTGATTTCTTGTCGACCCGGCTCATCTTGACGGCGGTGTAGACGGCGGCGGCGAGGGCGACGTCGGACAGCAGCATCAAACCGATGGCGTACGAGCCTTCGATGCCGTACACCCAGCCCATGATCAGCGGCGGGACGAACCCGCCCAGGCCGCCCGCCGCCCCGACCACGCCGGTCACCGTGCCGACCTTGTCGGCCGGGGCGACCCTGCCGACGAGGGCGAAGACGGCACCGCTGGCGGCACCCAACAGAGCCGCCATGGCGAGGAGAGCGATCGTGGCGACCGGCATCAGGGGCGGCTGGAACGCCTGAACGACGGCGAACACGGCCGTGCCGGCGAAGCACCAGACGAGTACCGGCACCGGGTGGAGACGGTCGGAAAGCCAGCCGCCGGCCGGGCGGGCGGCCACGGCCAGGACGACGAAGCCGGCGGTTCGCAGCGCCGCGTCGTTGGCGCTCAACTCGTAGGCGGTGCGCAGGTACGCGGGCAGGTAGACGCTGAAGGCGACGAACCCGCCGAAGCCGACCGCGTACAGGAAGCACAGCTGCCAGGTGACGGTCAGCCGACTGACCTCGGCGGTGCGGGCCAGCGCGGACCCAGCCGGGGCGGTACGGCCGGGTGGGTCGCGCAGCAGCAGGAACGCCAGCACGGCGTAGCCGGCGAGGATGGCCGCCACCAGCAGGAAGGGCGTGTTCTCGCCGTAGGCGTCGGCGAGCCGCACGGTGGTGAAGTTGGCGATGGCGGTACCACCGGTGCCAATGCCGAAGACACCGAGCGCGAACCCCTTACGGGCGGGTGGGTACCAGCCGGAGATCAGCGGTACGCCGATGGCGAAGGTCGTACCGCCCAGGCCGAGGAAGAACCCCGTGGCGATCAGCGCCGGGTAGCTGTCCACGACGGTCAGGGTCAGCACCGGCACGACGGTGGCGAGGCTGAGCAGGGGGAACATGATGCGCGCGCCGTACCGGTCGGTGAGCGCGCCGACCGGGACACGGCCCAGCGAGCCGACGATCACCGGCACCGCGACCAGCAGCGACTGGGCGGCGAAGCTGAGCCCGAGGCGCTCCTTGACGCCGGGGCCGAGCGGGCCGAGCAGCGCCCAGGCCCAGAAGTTGACGGTGAAGCCGATGGTGGCGACCACCAGGTTGCGCGTGGCGCCGGGGCGTGGCGCTGCACCGGCCGCGTTCGGCCTCGGCCCTTTGCCGGTTGTGGTCATCTCGTACCTCGTAGTGGGTTGGCCGGCGGCGGTGGGCGCGTCAGCGGCGGGTGCGGCGGGGTTTGTGCTGCGCGCTCGGTGCCGTGGGCGGCCCTTCCCATCCGGGGCGCGACGGCCGTAGGCCGGGCCGGGTGTCGCGGCTGCGGTAGGGCACGTAGGGGCGGGTGAGGTAACCGACCGGGGCGCTGAAGGCGTGTACGAGCCGGGTGAACGGCCAGAACGCGAACAGCGCGAACGCCGCGACGATGTGGATCTGGAAACCGACCGGGACGCCGGCCATGATCTCCGGATCCGGGCTGAGGTAGAACAGCGACCGGAACCAGGGCGAGATGGTCTCGCGGTAGTCGTAGCCGTCACCGAGCACGTTGGCCCGGAGCGTGCTCCACAGGCCGACGATGATGACGGCGGCGAGCACGGCGTACATCGCCTTGTCGTTCTTGGTGGTGGCGGCGAAGACCGGCCCGGTGAGGCGGCGGCGGGCGATGAGGATCGCCATGCCGATCAGCGTGCAGAAGCCGGCGACGGTGCCGATGAACACGGCCATCAGGTGATAGGTGTGCTCGGTGATGCCGACGGCCTCGGTCCACGACTTGGGCATCAGCAGCCCGCCGATATGCCCGATCAGGACCATCAGGATGCCGAAGTGGAACATCGGGCTGCCCCAGCGCAGCACCGCCGACTCGTACAGCTGCGACGAGCGGGTCGTCCAGCCGAACTTGTCGTATCGGTAACGCCAGATCAACCCACCCACCATGATCGCGATGGCGAGGTAGGGGTAGACCACCCACAGCAGGACGTTCACCGGCGACCTCCGGTGGTGTCGACGAGTCCGAACGGTTCGAGGCCCACCTGTTCGGTGGGCGGGCCCGTGCGGGCGAGCTGGGCGGCGGCTCTCACCTCCGCCGGTCCGGCGGCGGGCAGCACCGCGCGCACCGCCTCCACCGCATGCCGGTAGACCGACTTCTCCCTGGCCAGCGACTCGGTGAGCAGGTCCAGGCCGACCCGGTTGTCACGCAGCAGCCGCCACCCTGCGCCGTCGACGGCGGCCAGATCGAGCACCGCGGGCAGGTAGTCGGGCAGTTCGCCGTCGATCACCTCCACGCCCGCAGCCTTGTAGGCGGCGGTGAATCCCACCAGGGCCTCACCGCGCTTGCGGGTGTCGCCGCAGGTGTAGTAGGTCAGGTGCAGCGCGCACCGGCGGCGGAAGTCGAACAGTTCCACATACTCCGCGGCGAGCCGGGTGGGGTCACCGTCGCGGCGGTGCACGGCTACCGGACGCAGGTGCCGGGCCACGGTGTCGGGCAGTTCGTCGAGGGCCGCGAGCAGCGTCGGCAGCACGTCGAGGGTGTCGGTGTCGGGATAGCGCAACAGCAGCGAGGCGGCCCGGGCCGCGGCGGCCCGCCAGAGGGGTGTGGTGGTCATCGTGCGCTCCCGTCGGTGTCGATCACACCGGGCTCGTCGATGCCCGCGCCACCGGCCGACGTGTCCCGGCGGGGCGGGAAGAGACCGGCGGGCCGGCCCTTGCCGTCCCAGTTGAGCAGGTTGACCCGGCGCGGTTCGTCGCCCGGGTCGGTGAAGCTGTCCGAGGTCTGGCGTTCCCGCAGCATGTGGAAGGTCTCGACCTGGATCGGCGCGGGGGTGCCGGACGACTCACCGAAGGGGCCTTGCCCGTACGGGCCACCGCCACCCATCCCGGGCCCACCCTCGTAGTCGAGGCTGCACTCGGTGCCGAGCTGTTCCAGACGGTGCGCGTCCTCGGCGTGGGCGGCCGGAATGACGTAACGCTCGTCGTACTTGGCGATGGCCAGCAGACGGTACATGTCGTCCATCTGCGCACCGGTCATGCCGACGGCGGCGGCGAGGGACTCGTCGCGGGGCTCCCCGAGGTTGATCCGGCGCTGGTAGGCGCGCATGGCGGCGAGGCGGTTGAGCACCGCCCGCACCGGGGCGGTGTCGCCGGCGGTGAACAGCCCGGCCAGGTACTCCAGCGGGATGCGCAGCGCGTCGACGGCGCCGAACAGGTTACCCATGTCCTCGCCGTCGTGGCCGGTGTCGCGCAGCACGTCGACGACCGGGGACAGCGGCGGGATGTACCAGACCATCGGCATGGTCCGGTACTCCGGGTGCAGCGGCAGGGCCACCTCGTAGCGCATGATCAGATCCCAGATCGGGGATCGTTGCGCCGCCTCGATCCAGTCGTCGGGGATGTCCGCCTGCCGGGCGGCGGCCACGACGGCGGGGTCGTGCGGGTCGAGGAAGACCGAGCGTTGGGCGGCGTACAGGTCGTGTTCGTCCTTGACCGCTGCGGCGGCCGCCACGGCATCGGCGTCGTAGAGCATCAGGCCGAGGTAGCGCAGCCGCCCGACGCACGTCTCGGAGCAGATGGTGGGCTGGCCGATCTCGATACGCGGGAAGCAGAACGTGCACTTCTCCGCCTTGCCGGTGCGGTGGTTGAAGTACACCTTCTTGTAGGGGCAGCCGGTGACGCACATCCGCCAGCCCCGGCACCGGTCCTGGTCGACCAGGACGATGCCGTCCTCGCTGCGTTTGTAGATTGCCCCGGACGGGCAGGACGCGGCGCAGGACGGGTTGAGGCAGTGCTCGCAGATGCGCGGCAGGAAGAACAGGAAGGCGTTCTCGTACTCTTCCCGGACCCGGTCGGACACCTGCCGCAGCACCGGGTCACCTGCGGCGATCTCGTTGCCGCCCGCGAGGGAGTCGTCCCAGTTCGCACTCCACCTGATCTTCGTGTCCTCGCCGGTCAACAGCGACTTCGGTCGGGCCACCGGGATGTCGTCGCCGGCCGGCGCGGTCAGCAGGTGCTCGTAGTCGTACGTCCAGGGCTCGTAGTAGTCCTGCATCGACGGCAGCTTCGGGTTGGCGAAGATGCTGAACAGCTTCTTCACCCGCCCGCCGGATCGGGGCTTGAGCCGCCCGGAGCGGGTCCGCACCCACCCGCCCTGCCACTGCTGCTGATCCTCGTAGGTGCGCGGATAGCCCTGCCCGGGCCGGGACTCGACGTTGTTGAACCAGACGTACTCCACCCCGGACCGGTTGGTCCACGCCTGCTTGCACGTCACCGAGCAGGTGTGGCAGCCGATGCACTTGTCGAGGTTCATCACCATCGCCATCTGCGCCATCACCCGCATCAGTACTGCACCTCCTGGGAACGGCGGCGGATCACGGTGACCTCGTCGCGCTGGTTGCCGGTGGGACCGAGGTAGTTGAACGCGAACGACAGCTGGGCGTACCCGCCGATCAGGTGGGTGGGTTTGACAAGCAGTCGGGTCAGCGAGTTGTGGATGCCCCCGCGGCGACCGGTCCGCTCGGTCTTCGGCACGTCGATGACCCGCTCCTGGGCGTGGTACATGTACACCGTGCCCTCGGGCATCTTGTGCGTCACCACGGCGCGGCACACGACCACACCGTTGCGGTTGACCGCCTCGATCCAGTCGTTGTCGCGTACGCCGACCTTCGCCGCGTCGGCCTCGCTCATCCACATCGTCGGACCACCCCGCGACAGCGTCAGCATGAGCAGGTTGTCCTGGTACTCGGAGTGGATGGACCACTTCGAGTGCGGGGTCAGGTACCGCAGGGTGATCTCCAGCTCGCCGTGCGGGCCGAGCCGAGGCTCGCCGAACAGCCGGTGCATGTCCAGCGGCGGCCGGAAGATCGGCAGGGACTCACCGGCCTCGTGCATCCAGTCGTGGTCGAGGAAGAAGTGCTGCCGGCCGGTGAGCGTGTGCCACGGCTTGCGCCGCTCGGTGTTGATGGTGAACGGCGAGTACCGCCGACCGCCGTGCTCACTGCCGGACCACTCCGGGCTGGTGATCACCGGCACCGGCCGCGACTGGGTGTCGGCGAAGGTGATCTGCTTGCCCTCGTGCTCGGCGGCCAGGTCGGCCAGCACCACGCCGGTACGCTTCTCCACGTCGTGGAATCCGGCCGTGGCCACCCTGCCGTTGGTGGTGCCGGACAACGCGAGGATCGCCTCGCACGCGTGCACGTCCCGGGCCAGCGACGGACGGCCGTCGGCGACGCCGCCGCGCACCGTGCCGTTCTTGCGACGCAGGTACTCGATCTCGGGGGTCACGTCGGTGTGCACGCCCTTGCCGGTGGTGCCGAGCGTGTCCAGCAGCGGACCCAGGGCGGCGAGCTTGTCGGCGACGGCGGCGTAGTCGCGTTCGACGATCACGAGCTTCGGCATGGTGCGGCCGGGCACCGGCATCTCACCGGTACGGGCCCAGTCCCGCACCACCCCGTGCGGGGTGGCCATGGCGTCCGGGGTGTCGTGCAGCAGCGGCGCCGCCACGATGTCCTTGCGTACGCCCAGGTAGGGACCGGCCATGGCGGAGAAGGCGCGGGCGATGCCGTGGAAGGCGTCGAAGTCGGTGCGGGTCTGCCAGGGCGGGTTGATCGCCGGGGTGAACGCGTGCACGAACGGGTGCATGTCGGTGCTGTTGAGGTCGTGCTTCTCGTACCAGGTCGCCGCCGGCAGGACCACGTCGGAGAAGAGCGTCGTGGACGTCATCCGGAAGTCCAGGCTCAGCAGCAGGTCCAGCTTCCCCTCCGGCGCCTCGTCCGGCCAGACCACGTCCTGCGGCCGCAGGCCCGGCTCGGCCTCGGTGGCACGCAGGTTGGAGTCGGTGCCGAGCAGGTGGCGCAGGAAGTACTCGTTGCCCTTCGCCGAGGAGCCGAGCAGGTTCGCCCGCCACACCGTCAGCACCCGCGGCCAGTTCTGCGGCGCGTCCGGATCGGTGCAGGCGAACTTGAGCCGCCCCTCGTGCAGGGACCTCGCGACGTACCCGGCCGGGTCGTCGGGTTGCGCGGCCAACGCCTCGTCGGCCAGGTCGAGCGGGCTGCGGTCGAACGTCGGCATCGACGGCATCCAACCCAGCCGCGCCGACTGGGCCAACAGGTCCATCGTGTGCTTGCCGTCGAACAGGCCGGTGCCGGTCGGCGAGGACACCGTGTCGGCGGAGTACGTGTCGTAACGCCACTGGTCGGTGTGGACGTACCAGAAGGCGGTACCGATCATCTGCCGCGGCGGGCGCACCCAGTCCAGCCCGAACGCAAGGTTGGCCCAGCCGGTCACCGGGCGGCACTTCTCCTGCCCCACGTAGTGCGCCCAGCCACCACCGTTCACCCCCTGGCAGCCGGTGAGCGTCACCAGCGCGAGGATCGCCCGGTAGGTGGTGTCCGAGTGGAACCAGTGGTTCGTGCCCGCACCGAGCAGGATCATCGACCGGCCGCCGGAACGCTCGGCGTTGTCGGCGAACTCCCGCGCCACCCGGGCCACCTGCGCCGCCGGCACACCGGTGATCGGCTCCTGCCACGCCGGGGTGTACGGCACCTCGGCGTCGTCGTAGCCGGCCGGCCACTGCCCCGGCAGACCGTCACGGGCCACCCCGTACTGCGCCAGCAGGAGGTCGTAGACGCTTGTGACGAGCTTGCCCGCCACCGTGCGGGTGGGCACGCCGCGACGCAGCACCTGTGGCGTGTCGGTGTCGAAGCGCGGCAGTGCCACCTCCACCGCGTCGCCCGCCCCCAGGCAGGTCAACGCCGGTTGCAGGTCACCCAGGTCGAGATTCCACTGGCCGGCCTGCTCCTGCCAGCGGTGCCCCAGCGAGCCGCGCGGCACCGCGACCTCGTCGGTCACCGAGTCCCACAGCACCGGCTTGAACGCGTCCTCCGTGCCCTGCCCGCCGAGGTCGGCCGCGGTGAGGAACTTCCCCGGCCGGTACGACCCGTCGGCGGCCTGCTCGAGCGTGATGAGGAACGGCAGGTCGGTGAAGGTGCGGACGTAGTCGACGAAGCGGGGGGTGCGCCGGTCGACGAAGAACTCCTTGAGCATCACGTGGCCCATCGCCATGGCCAGCGCGCCGTCGGTGCCCGGCTGGGCGGGCATCCACTCGTCGGCGAACTTGACGTTGTCGGCGAAGTCCGGGCTGACCACGATCACCTTCTGGCCGCGGTAGCGGGCCTCGGCCATCCAGTGGGCGTCCGGCGTACGGGTGACCGGGACGTTGGAGCCCCACATGACGAAGTAGGAGGCGTCCCACCAGTCGCCGGACTCGGGCACGTCGGTCTGGTCGCCGAACACCTGCGGCGAGGCGACCGGCAGGTCGGCGTACCAGTCGTAGAACGACAGCATGGAACCGCCGAGCAGCGACAGGAACCGCGCGCCGGTCGCGTGGGACACCATCGACATGGCCGGGATCGGCGAGAAACCGGCGACCCGGTCCGGGCCGTACCGCTTGATCGTGTGCACGTGCGCGGCGGCGATCATCTCCTGCGCCTCGTCCCAGGTGACCCGGACCAGGCCGCCCTTGCCGCGGGCCCGCTGGTACCGGCGGCGCCGCTCGGGGTCACCCTGGATGTCGGCCCACGCCGCGACCGGGTCGCCGAGCCGCTGCTTGGCCTCGCGGTACATCTCCACCAGCACACCGCGCGCGTACGGATAACGCACCCGGGTGGGCGAGTACGTGTACCAGGAGAACGCGGCGCCGCGCGGGCAGCCACGCGGCTCGTACTCCGGCCGGTCCGGCCCCACGCTGGGATAGTCGACCTGCTGTTGCTCCCAGGTGATGATGCCGTCCTTGACGTACACCTTCCACGAGCACGAGCCGGTGCAGTTGACGCCGTGGGTGGAGCGCACCACCTTGTCGTACGACCAGCGGTCGCGGTAGAACGCGTCCGCCTCACGACCGCCGATCTGATACAGGGCCCGGCCGTCCGGCGACACCTCCGCCCGGCGGACCAGCCCTCCGACCGCCAACAGTGCCCGACTCGCGTGCTCCCCAGTGCCCGCCATGCGCCTCATTCCCTCGGTCGTGACCTTGATCCCACGTTCGTATCTCTGCCGCCTCGCCGCAACCCCGAACCTGGGACCGCGGACCATCACTTCGTGATGTCGGCGCCCGCCGCCCGGGCCAAAGGTCCCGATGCGGCATGGTGGACCGGATTCGCCGCACCGAGGCCCGGTGATCGCCGCCGGCCGTTGACAGTCGATGGCCGCAGCTTGGTGGTGGGTGGCGTCGCCAACCCCGACCATGTCGTGTTCCACCGCTCGGCTACCTGCCGGTGAGGCGGTCCCAGGCCGGAATCGGCAGGGCGATGACCGCGGCCGGGAACAGGCCGTGCTCCTCGTTGTCGATGTGTCGGCGCAATCGGTCCAAGGCGGCCAGCACCGTCGGCCAGTCCGGCGCCGCGCGGTCGAAGGTACCGAGGACGCCGTGGATGTCGTCGTGCTCGTCGCACAACCGGTCCACGGCTTCGGTGAGGCTGCCCTCGGCGCGCAGCTCGACGAACAGGCCACGTTCCTCGGTGTCGGTGTGCGGCATCAGCAGCGCGAGCAGCTCGTCGAGGAGGGCGACGGCGTCAGCCCCGCCGGAGGTGATCGCCGTCCGGAGCCGCCCCGCGGCGTTCGCGATCGCCTCGTGCTCGACGCTCAGTTGACCGATCAACGGAAACTCCCGGCAACCGCAGTAGTTGCACATGATCGATCTCCTGACGGTGATGTGGTGATACATCCAGCTTGCCCCGGTAGAAACTCGGGCGAGTAGGGCCGTTGGGCCCGTGCCGCGGCAGGGGCCGCCGGCCGCGACGTCGATCGGTGCCGCGGCCGGCGGGGCGGTTGTGTGCCCCACCCCGGCGTCGGCCATCGACACGCTCAGGCCGCGACGGACAGCCGGTGCAGGCGGATCTGCCAGACGTCCGGACCGTCCTGCAACCACTCGGCGGTCACCTGCCCGACGAAATGGGAATCGATCTCGGCCAGCAGGGGCCGGGGCGCATGCGGGGCGACCAGAACCAGCGCGGCGTCGGCGGGCAGGGCGTCGATGGCGGCGAGAACTCGGGCGTGGCGCTCCCCGTGGGGCAGATCCCGCACGTCGAGCCGGGGATCGATGCTCAGCAGCGGAGCATCCACCTCCACGCTGGCGGCATCGCCGCCGCAGCCGCAGCCACCGCCACCGCCGCCGCAGCCACCCGGCGACGAGCCGGTCTCGGCGCCGATGAGTTCGTGCATGCCGTCGAGCAGCCCGGCCAGGGACAACGATTCGTCGGCGACCAGCAGGGGCACCACAAGGTCGTTCTCCTTGGCCAGGTGGGTGGCGAACACCGCCTGCAACGCGCGGGCCGTCGCCGCCGCCGTCGTCGGGGAGGCGGTCGCCGTCAGCTCGGTGACCAGTGCCGTGATGGCGCGATGCTCGCCGAGCATTCCCTGCACCAGCAGCTCGCCCGCCGGCAGACCGGCAGCGGCCGGATACAGGCCCGCCTCCTCGGCGTACGCGTGTGGCAGCAGCTCGCCGTGCAACCAGGCCACCAACTCGTCGCGGCGCAACCACACCTGCTCGGTGACACCGGCATCGACGGCATCGACCAGGCGCGTCACGTGGTTGGTCAGCGCTGCGGACAGCTCGCTGTGGTGACGGACCACCGCACGCGCGGCCCGCTCGTCGGCGACACGATTCAGCTGTGACATGAGACCCTCCGAGGGTTTCTACGTCGTTTGACGTTGTAACGTTATGCATCGTGGAAACTCCGCGTAAAGGCCCCAGCGGGGAGACGATCGACACTCCTCGTCACCGTGCTCTGGGTTCGACCAGCCGGGTGTCGATCCTGCGGCTGGTACGGGCCGCCGAGGGCGGTGTCACCGCCGCCGAGGTGGCCGCCCGCACCGGGCAGCACCTGTCCACCACCCGTGCCCACCTGGACCGGCTCACCAAGGCCGGGCTCCTGGTCAAGGCCCGCGCCAGCGGCGGCCTGCCGGGTCGTCCGGCGTGGCGGTACCGGGCGGCGGCGGCCGATCCCGCCCCGGCCACCTACCGGGACCTGGCGGCTGCCCTGCTGGGACACCTGTCCCGCAGCGGCGGCGACGTCAAGGCCACCGCAGCCCAGGTGGGCCAGGACTGGGGCCGACAGTTGGCCGCCGCGGCACCGCCTGGCGACGACCCGGTGGACACCGTCCTGGCGGTCCTGAACGGCCTGGGTTTCAGCCCGCGACGCCAGCCCACCACCGACGACGGTGCCGGAATGGAAGTACACCTGCTGACCTGCCCGTTCCTGGAACTGGTGGGCCAGAACCCCGACGCGATGTGCGGCCTGCACCTCGGCGTCGTCCGGGGAGCCCTGCGGCACGACGACGCGCCGGACGCGCCGGTGGTGCTGGAGCCCTTCGGCGCCCCCGCCGCGTGCGTCGTGAGACTGCCCGCGACGAGGCGAACGGCCGGGTAACGGTCGTGAGCCTCCCCGCCTCGATGCCCGTCCGGTGGCGGCTACCCGCCCTCGCCACCGCCGCCGTCGCGCTGCTGTCCGGCCTGTACGCGGGCCTGCTGCTGCTCGGCACGCCGGTTCCCACCCCGCCGGTCGCGGTGGACCAGGTGCACGGACCGCTGATGGTCCTCGGTTTCGTCGGCACGCTGATCGCGCTGGAACGCGCGGTCGCACTCGGCGCGCGCTGGGCGCTGCTCGCCCCCACCTGTTCCGGGCTCGGCGGTCTCGCGCTGGTCGCCACCGGACCGAGCCTGGCCGGCAAGGCGCTGCTCATGTCCGCGTCGGTGGTCCTGCTCGGGATCTACCGGGCGCTGTGGCGCCGCCAACCCAGCGCCGCTCTGCTCGCCCAGGCCACCGGCGCGTTCGCCTGGTACGCGGCCACACTGCTGTGGCTGGCCGGCTACCCGGTCGCCGAGACCGTGCCGTGGCTGGCCACCTTCGTCGTGGCCACCATCGCCGGCGAACGCCTTGAGCTGGCGCACGTCGCACTGCACCACCCGTACGCCGAGCGGTGGTTCCTCACCGCGCTGGCCGCCCTGCTGGCCGGAGCCACGGCGACCACGCTGTGGCCGATGACCGGCCCCCATCTGCTGGGTGCGGGCGTCCTCGCCGTCACGGCCTGGCTCGCCGTCTTCGACGTCGCCCGCCACACCGTCCGGGCGCGGGCCCTCCCCCGCTACGTCGCCGTGGGTCTGCTGTCCGGTTACGGGTGGCTGGCCCTGGCCGGCGTGCTGTGGGCCGGTGCCGGACCGGCGACCGACGGCCCCCGGTACGACGCCACGCTGCACGCGGTCTTCCTCGGCTTCGTCATGTCCATGATCTTCGTCCACGCGCCGGTGATCCTGCCCGCGGTGCTGCGCCGGCCCCTGCCGTACCACCGGATGCTCTATCCGCCCCTCGCCGTGCTGCACGCCTCGCTGCTGGTACGCGTCGGCCTCGGCGACGCCGCCGGCATGGCGCAGGTGTGGCGCTGGGCCGGAGTCGCCAACGTGGCCGCCGTGCTCGGCTTCGCCGGCTGCGCCGTCACCCTGTCACTACGACACGGAAGGTTGTCACCGACGCCGACGCCGATCCGGCACCGCATCCCGGCGGGTGTGTCGTGAGCACCATCGTGGCCGGCGATCAGGCTCCAGCCAGCGGCAGCGGCCCCACCGGCCGCGCGACCTGGCACCGCCGCGCCGGCATGCTGCCCCTGGCGTACCTGGTCGCACTCGTCGCCGTCGCGCTCACCCACCCGGTCCTGCCGGCCTGGCGGTGGCTCGGCATGCACCTGCTGCTGCTCGGTGTCGCCACCAACGCCATCGTCATCTGGAGCGCCCACTTCACCAGCGCCGTGCTGCGCTGCCCACCACCGGCCAGCCGCCACGGCGACGGCATCCGGCTCACCGTGCTCAACCTCGGCGTGGCCGGAGTGCTCGCCAGCGGTGTCGTCGACCAGCCGTGGATCGGCGTCGTCGGCGCCGGCCTGGTGTTCGCCGCGGTCGCGGCACACCTGGTGTGGCTGGTCGCGCGGCTGCGCGCGGCGCTGCCCGCCCGCTTCGCCGTCACGGTGCACCACTACCTGGCCGCCACCGGTGCCCTGCTGGTCGGGATCCCGGTCGGCGCCTGGATGCTCGTCGTCGACGACGACAGCCGGCCACGACTGCTGCTGTTCCACGCGCACGTCAACCTGCTGGGCTGGGTGACGTTGACCGTGCTGGGCACCCTGCTCACCCTGTGGCCGACAGTGCTGCGTACCCGCATGGCCGACGGTGCCGCCACCGCGGCCCGGCGAGGGTTGCCGGTCGCGGTCGCCGGACTCACGGCTGTCAGCACCGGCGTGTTGGCCTGGTGGCCGCTGCTGGCCGTCGGTGGGCTGGCGCTGACCGCCACGGCCGTCCTGCTCACCGCGGTGCCGGCCGCACAGGCCGCCCGGCGCAAGACCCCAGCCTCATTCCCGAGCTGGTCCATCACGGCCGCCGCCGGTTGGCTGGTCGTCGCGCTCGGCGTCGACGCCTGGACGCTGCTGTCCGCGTCCGACCCCGCCGTGGCGGCAGATCGCTTCGGTGCCGTGCTCGTGCCGTTCCTCATCGGCTTCGTCGGCCAGGTTCTCCTCGGTGCCCTGGCGTACCTGCTGCCCGTGGCGCTCGGTGGCGGACCGGCCCTGGTACGCGAGCGCACCGAACGGCTCGACCGTCACTGGCCGCAGCGCGTCGCCACGACCAACGCCGCCCTGGCGGTCTTCGTCCTGGCGGTACCCCCCTACGTACGGATCACCACCTCGCTGCTCCTGCTCGCCGCCCTGCTGCAGTTCCTCGTGCCCGCCGTGCACGTCCTGCTCGCCTCCCGGAGACAACCGTGACACCACCTGTCGCCACCCCCCCACCGGCGCGCCCGCTCGGCGGCGTGGCGGTCGGGCTCGCCCTGGTCCTGCTGGCCGTCCTGGTCGGCGTGGCCGCCGAACGCGCCACCGCACCAGCCACCAACACCGCTGCGGCGGCCGGCGTGGCACCCACCGGGCGGACCACCACCGTGGCCGTCACCGCCGACGGCATGCGTTTCCAACCCGACCGCATCACCGTTCCCGCCGGGGACCGGCTGGTCATCGAACTGACCAACAGCGATCAACGCCGCCACGATCTCGTCCTGGCGACCGGCGCCAAGACCGCCATCCTCGCCCGCAACGGCACCACCCGCCTGGACGCCGGCATCATCGGCGCCACCGTCGAGGGATGGTGCTCGCTGCCCGGGCACCGCCGGGCCGGCATGACCCTGACCATCACCACGGCGACACCGACCGGGACCGACAGTCACGCCCAGCACGCCGCACCGACCACGGATCCGGCGCCCGCACCGGTCATCGACGCGATGGCGGAGCCTCCGGCCGGCTTCACCGCCCGCGACGCCACCGCCCCGCCGGTCCCGACCGGCCGGGTCCACCGCGTCGAGCTGCGCGTGCGGGAGGTCGTGCGGGAGGTCGCACCCGGCGTACGGCAGCAACTGTGGACGTTCAACGGAACGTCGCCCGGGCCGGTGCTGCGCGGCCGCGTCGGCGACACCTTCGACGTCACCCTCGTCAACGACGGCACCATCGACCACGGCGTCGACTTCCACGCCGGTGCCCTCGCCCCCGACCGACCCATGCGGCCGATCGACCCCGGCGAGCGGCTCACCTACCGGTTCACCGCCACCAAGGCTGGCATCTGGATGTACCACTGCTCGACGATGCCGATGCTGCACCACATCGGCAACGGCATGTACGGCGCGGTCATCATCGACCCGCCCGACCTGCCCGCCGTCGACCACGAATACGTGCTCGTGCAGTCCGAGTTCCACCTCGGCCCCGACAGTCAACCCGGCGACCTGGCCAAGATGCAGGCCGAACGACCCGACGCGGTGGTCTTCAACGGCTACGTCTCCCAGTACGCGCACCGGCCGTTGACCGCCGGGGCCGGCGACCGGATCCGCATCTGGCTGCTCAACGCCGGCCCGAACCGCTCCAGCGCCTTCCACGTCGTCGGCGCCCAGTTCGACACCGTCTACGCCGAGGGCGGCTGGCGACTGCGGCCGGACGACCCCGGGGCGGCCCAGGTGCTCGACCTCGCGCCCGCCGCCGGCGGCTTCGTCGAGACCGTCCTGCCCGAACCGGGGCGGTTCCCCTTCGTCACCCATGCCATGGTCGACGCCGAACGCGGCGCCCGCGGCGTGATCGAGGTGCGGTGACCACGCCCATGACCACTCCCGTACGCCGCACCGCCAGGTCCACCGCCGTCCGGCCGCGGCCCCGCAGGCTCCGAAAGTTCGTCCCGCCTCAGCACGGTGCCTGGGCGATGCTGCTCGTACCGTGGCTCGCCGCGGTCCTCACCGTCGGACTTCACTGGCCGCACCTGCCCCTGCTCGGTGCCTGGCTCACCGGCTACCTGCTCAGCTACTACCTGCTGCAAGCCGTCAAGACGCGCCGGCCCGGCCGGGTACGCGCCCAGCTGTGGACCTACGGCGTCCCGACCGCACTGCTGGGCGGCCTCGTCCTGCTGCTCCGCCCGGAACTGCTCTGGTACGCCCCCGCCTACACCGCCCTGCTGGCCGTCAACGTCGTGCACGCGCGACGGCGGGCCGAACGTGCCCTCGGCAACGACATCGCCTCCGTCGCGCAGAGCTGCCTCATGGTCTTCGTCGTCGCCACCGCCGCCGGTCAGCCTCTCGACACGGTCGTCACCGCGTTCCTCGCCGTCGCCGCCTACTTCACCGGCACCGTGCTGTACGTCAAGACGATGATCCGCGAACGCGGCAACACCACCTACCACCGAGCCTCGGTCGGCTATCACATCGGCGCGGTCGTCCTTGCCGCCTGGCTGAGTCTCCCCCTGCTCGGCGTGTTCCTGCTTCTCCTCGTCCGCGCCGCCGTCCTACCCCGACGCCGGCTCACCCCGAAACACGTCGGCCTCATCGAGATCCTCGCCAGCATCCTCGTGCTGATCGCCAGCACGAGCTGAACCGACGATCATGCCGGCATCCGGCGATGACTTCCCGCCCGACCGCCGTACCGCCGGCAACCCCGCACACCCGGCGTGACACAGTCGATGCGGAGAGACAGATCCACACCGGATCGCCTACACTGCCGATGCACTGCGAATCGTCGATCGTTGCCAGCGGGTGTGCCGAAAGACATCCCAGGAGCTTGAATGCCAAGCAGCAGTCTTCAGGGACTGACCGGACCAGGCGGACACCTCGGCCGACGACCGGCTCTCTCCTCGACCAACGGTGAAAGAATCTTGCGACCACACCTCGGCCGGCCCGCGTCACCGTGGCTGGTCAAGATGACACCCGCTGCCGCGGATCCCCGGGCGAGCCTGGTCATCTGCCCGCACGCGGGCGGATCGGCCGCCGCCTACCTCAAGCTCGTCCGGGCGTACCCGTCGTGGCTGGCGACGATGGTCGTGCAGTATCCGGGGCGGGCGCAACGGATCCAGGAGCCTTACGCCCGCTCGATCGGCGAGCTTGCGGCGAACACGGCGGCGGCGATCCTGACCTGTGTCGACGGTCCGATCGTGCTTCTCGGTCACAGCCTGGGTTCCCTCGTCGCCCTGGAGACCGCCCGCATCCTGGCGGCGGAAGGGCGAGAACCTGTGGCGCTCTACCTGTCGGGGCGGGGTGACCCGTCGGCGCCGCCCAAGGGCGGACAACACCTGCTGGACGACACACAGTTGATCGAGCACATCTGCGCCCTCGGTGGCACGGACCGCCGGATCTTCGACGACGCGGCGATGCGCGCGCTCGCGTTAGAGGTGATCCGGGCCGACTACCGTGTCCTGTCCGCGTACCGGTACCACCGGGGCCGGCTGCTCCACTGCCCGGTGACCGTGCTCAACGGCGCGGAGGATCCGGCGGTGCCGGTAGGCTCGGCCAACGCATGGGCCGAGGTCACCCGTGGCGCCTTCGCGCAACACGTGTTCCCAGGTGGACACTTCTTCATCCTGGACCACGTCGAGGCAGTCGCGGATCTGATGTCCTCCGGTCTGCTGTCGCAGCTACCGCCGGACCCAGCCGGCCGGGTCACCCCGGTCAACGGAACGGCACTGTGACCTCGCGATCGAAGCGGTGCGTCGGAACCTCCGGCCACGGCCACGGCCACGGCCACAGCCCGCCGAGCGAAGCGGGGGCCCACGAGCACAATCATCCATACCAATAGCTGATCACGCGCCAGAGACGCGCCACGTCGCGTCACTTCGCGCAGTTCCACTCGGTGGCCAGCGGTTTCTCTCCGAATGCCCGGGCACACCTGCGGGCAAGGTCTGCGGCGCTGACGCGAGTGGTGCATTCGTACGTCGCGCGCACCGAGGAGGACGCCACCGACGATCCCCCGGGGCATGTCGATGACACCGCGACGGCGTGGGCCCTTTGGACGGTGTTGCTGTCGGGATTGCGGGAATCGCCTTGCCCGGACACGCCCGGCGGGACACGCTGCCGCCATGCTGGAACAGCAGCGCGGCAAGCTGTGGCTGGTGGTGGCGGCCGCCGGCTACGGCAAGACCACCGCGCTGCGCCGGCTGTTCCCCGGCCCCACCGTCCGGTGGCAGCGGGAGTGCGACGTCGACGCGTTGCTCGGCGGCGAGCTGGCGGAGCTCGCCGCCGGCACCGCGCAGCTCGTTCTCGATGGGCTGCCGGCCATGCCGGAACGGATTGAGCAGGCGTTGCTGCACGCGATCGCCGGCCTGCCGGACGGCGTACGTCTGGCGCTGTCGTCGCGCTGGCCGGTGGGCTGTGCCGCGTCGTCGTGGTTGACCCGGATGGCGCCCGCGCAGCTCCGCCCGGCCGAGCTGAGCCTGACCACCGATCAGGTCGATGAGTTATTGCACACCGAGTACGGGCTGACCGTAGCCACCCTGGCGCAGCGCGTGCACGAGATCACGGCGGGGTGGCCCGCGCTGGTCCGGCTGGTCGCCGAGACCCTGGTCGCCGAGGGCATACCCGCCGGGCCGCTCCTGCCCGCAGTGACCGAGCCCGGAGGTCTGGTGACGGGCTACGTGACCGAGGAGGTGCTCGGCCCGCTGCCGGAGGACGTCCGGCGGTTGCTGCACGAGGTGGCCGATCTCGCGCCGGTGACGGCGGGCGTCTGCGTGGTCGCCGGCCACCCGGCGGCCGGACCGCAGCTCGGCGGGCTGGTGCGTACCGGGCTACTGACCAGGGTGGGCACCGATCCCGACACCGGGCCCCGGGTGGTACCGGTGATCGCCGCGGTCGCCGGCCACGACCGGCCCCCGGTAGCGCGCCGGACGCTGCTGCGGGCGGCGACCTGGTACCGCGAGCACGGCCCGGCGCGCGCCGCCGCGTACACCTTCCGGCTCGGTGGCGACGACGCGGCGCTGGCGGCGGTGCTCGACGAGCACGGCGACCGGATGATCGCGGCCGGCCGGCCCGGCGCGACAGCCGAGTTGGTCGCCGCTCTCCCGGCCCCGCTGCGCACCCGCCGGCTGCGGCTGCTCGCCGGCGACGCGCTGCGTACCGCCGGCGACGTCGCCGCGGCGGCACGCGCGTACCAGGAGGTGGCGGCGACCGAGCCGGCGTGGGAGCCGGGCATCGCCTGGCGGATGGGCTTGATCCACTACCTGCGCGGCGACCAGCCCCGGGCCCTGGCTGACTTCGCCCGGGGCGACGAGGCCCCAGGTTGCCCCACCGATCAGGCGATGCTGCTGGCGTGGACGGCGGCGGCGACCGCCCGAAGTGGTGACGCGACGACCGGGGTGGCACACGCCTGGCGGGCCTATCGGCTCGCGGCCGAGACCGGCCGGGACAGTGCGCTGGCCACCGCACACGTCAGCCTTGCGCTCTGCCTCGGGCTCACCGGTGACCAGGTCGGCGGCGAGGAACACTACCGACTGGCGCTGGGAATCGCCGAACGCACCGGCGACCTGGTGCTGCTGGCCCGGATCCTGGTCAACCAGAGCTATCACCTCGTCGAGCAGGCCCGCTATCCGGCGGCGCTGGCGGCCGCGCAACGGGCCGCCGGGCACGCCGAGGCGGCCGGGCACGCCAACCTGTACGCGATGGCCGCCGGCACCGAGGCCGACATGCTGGCGATGCTCGGCCGGTACGACGAGGCGGCCGCGCGGTACGCCCAGGTGCTCGCCCGCCATCAGCGGATGGGCTCGCGCCGCTGCGCGGACACGTACCTGGGGCTGGCCGAGCTGCATCTCATGCGGGGCTGGCGGGAACAGTCCCGGGCCGCGTTCGTCGAAGCGGTCCGGCTGGCCGATGACAGTGACAGCCGGAAGTTGGCGGTGCGGGCGCACGCCGGGCTGGCCCGGGTGCTGCTACCCGACGACGCGACGGCGGCTGCCCGGCACGCCGCCGAGGCGACCCGGCTGGCCACTGACGACCTCCGGGTCCCGGCGCTGCTCGCCCAGGGCTGGGTGGCGCTGGCCGGCGGCCACGCCGCACACACCGCGCGGCTCGCCGACGAGGCGCTCGACCTGGCCCGGTCCGGTGGGCTGCGGGCCGGCCTGGCCCGGGCGCTGGAGTTGCGCGCCGCCGCGGAGATCGACCCGAACCGGGCCCGCACCGCCCTGCGCGAGGCCCACGCCATCTGGGCCGACGCGTCGGCCGTGGGCGACGCGGCCCGGGCCGCGCTGGCGCTGAGCCGGCTGCCCGGTGCCACCGCCGACGACCGGTTCGCCGCGCTCCTGGCCGCCGAGCGCCTCGCCGCCGGCGGCGTCTCGATCGACCAGGAGGAGACGCCGCCGGACGTACCAGCCGGCCAACCGTCCACCGGCGTAGGCCGCGTCGGCGTCCTGGTCCGTACCCTCGGCAGATTCGAGGTACGGGTGGCCGGCGCCGCGGTGCCGCCGTCGGCCTGGCAGTCGCGGCGGGCCCGGGACCTGCTGCGGATCCTGGTGGTGCGCCGGGGGCGACCGGTCCCCCGCAGCGAGCTGTGCGAGTTGCTCTGGCCCGACGACGATCCGAGCAGGACCGGGCACCGGCTCTCCGTGTTGCTGTCGATCGTGCGCGGGGTGCTCGACCCGGACCGGGTCTTCGCCTCGGACCATTACCTGGTGACCGACGCGGCCAGCGTCGCGCTGGACGTCACCCACCTGCGGGTCGACGTGATGGAGTTCCTCGGTGCCGTGACCCATGGCCGTCGGCTGCTCGATCGGGGTGCCCGGGCGGAAGCACGCACCATCCTCGCGGCGGCCGTCCGGGACTACCGGGCGGACGTGTTCTCCGACGAGCCGTACGCCGACTGGGCCTCCGCGCTGCGAGAACAGGCGCGAGCCGCGTACGTCGCGGCGCTGCGGATGCTGGCCGACGCGCACCGGTCGGCGGGAAACGGCGGCGCCGCCGTGGACTGCCTGCTCCGCCTGCTGGAGCAGGACCCGTACGACGAGCCGGCGCACCGGATGCTGGTACGCACCCTGGTGGCGGGCGGGCAGCACGGCGAGGCGCGGCGGGCGTTCGCCCGCTACCGCACCGCGATGCGCGCCATCGGAGTACGGCCGCCGGACGAGATCATCCTGACGCCACGGGTCGGGGTACGGCCGCCTGCGACGGTCGTACCCCGGCCAGGGTGAGAGCTCAGGCGGTACCCGGCCCCACCCGATGGCTCAGTAGATGTCGTGGTCGGTGCTGTACCCGGTGACCATCCACATCTTGTCGTCGTCGGTCGAGTACCGGGGAACCGACCCCAGCTCGTCGCCGGCCGTCGAAACCCCACCGGGGGCGCGCCCCTGGGCGGACCGGCCCGCCTCGGTTCCGGCCCGCTGGACCGCCACGACGGTCGCGCGGGTCCCGTCGTCGTTGGGCATCATCGCGTCGATGAAGATGTCGGATGCGGGGGTCGGGAACGGGTTTGAGGGGTCGGGCAGCACGGTGATCTCACCGCCGACGCCGGACAGTGACGGGAATTCCCACTCCCACTCGCGCTGCACGGTCGCGGTCCTCGGCGAGGACGTACCAGCCGGGCTGGTCGTGGCGAACCGTTTGTAGCGAAACACTCCGCTGTCCTCCCACGAGGCACGGCTGCCTTCCACACAGACCGCGTAGGCGACCGGGCTGGCGCCGATCAGGTGGAAGGCCGTGCGGACAGTCACGCTTGCGCCGTCGGCGTCGGGGACCAGTCCGGCCAGTGGCACCCCCGCGGGCAGGTCGAACCCGGTGCCGCTGAGCACCAGGTCGGCCGGGCAGCTCGCGGTCCGCGACCCGGCCGGGGAGACCTGGACGACCCGCGTCGTGCCGTCGTCCGACTCGCAGATGGCGGCGGCGATTACCGACCAGGGTTCCACGTGGTCCGGATACGCCTCGCCGCGTACCACGACCGAGATCGCGCCCGGCACGATCGCGGCCAGGCGGACTCCCCCGTTGCCGTTCCTGATCCGGCCACCGGCGCCGATCAGCACCTCGTCGGACCCGCACGTCGCGGTCACGCTCTTGGGCGACGTGGTGTCGTAGGTGCTCTCGGCTCGATGCCGGTACGCGGCGTGCGCCGCCCCGGGTAGGACGAGGGTCGCGGCGACCGCGACGACCGCTGCGGCCGCCGCGACAGCGCACCGCGACCGGATGCTGGTGCCAAATGTGGTGCCCCTGCTCATGACGACTGTCCTTTCCTGCTGACGCCGCCGCGAACGGTTCGCGCGGCGCTGCCCGCAATCCTCGGCGCGCGCGTCACGGTGGCGTCATGGTGCCGCCCGCCACGCCCCGAACAGCCCCCGATGCCTGGTCCCGCCGGTCGGCGGGACCAGGCGCTGCGCCCGAACGGGGCGGGCCGCAAACCGTTACGGGCCCCAGCAGATGACGTGGCTCTCCAGGTCCCACGGGGGCAGGTAGACCCCGTCCTCGAAAGCGATCGCCTGGGCGTTGTTCTGGGCGCCGGTCGCCGTGACCCGGGTGAGCAGGACGTTGCCGGTGGCGGTGTCGGCGACCGTGGCGCCGACACCGGTGGCGAGCGCCCCGGCCGGGCAACCCGCGGACACCTGGCCCTTGGGGCTGGCGCTGTTCGCCGCCCCGGTCAGGCTGACCAGCGTGCCGGTGAGGTTCGCCGGCAGGGTGGCGCAGATGGCGTACCCGACGAGTTCCCACGGCCCGGCGAACCCGCCGGCCGCGCCCGCGGTGACCACCCCGGCGGTGAGCGCCGCGTTCGGCTCGATCCGCTGGTAGAACGCCTCACCGTTGGCGGTGCGCAGCTCCGCGCCGAGCCCGAGCAGGTCGGTGCCGGCCGGGCAGGCGGCCACCTGGTTCTTGATCGGGTCGGCGTTGCTGCCGCTCGCCGACGTGACACGCTGGTAGTTGGCGGGGGGCGGGCCCGGCACGCAGATCGCCTGCGCCACGACGTTGTACGCGCCCGCCACACCGCCCGGGTTGGTGTGCGCCCAGACCGTCACCGACTGGGTGGCCAGGTTCGGAATGATGTCGGTCAACGTGACGTCGCCGCCACCGCCGTCGACCGAGCCACCGCCACCGGCGAGAAACTCGCCGGCCGGACAGGTGGCCACGGCGGACTGGTTGGGAAAGGCGCCCGCCACGCTGACGTTCACCACGGTCGCCTGCGCCGGCCCCGCGCCGGTGGCGACGGCCACGGCGGTGCTGGCCAGCAGCAGGCCCGCGGCGCCCGAGAGCCGGGCGAGCCTGGATCGAGTACGCATCGTGCACTCCACTTCGTACCTGCCGCGAGACGTTTACACCCCGACGGGGTGACGCGGCAGGTAACCCACGATCCGTACCGGCCTCACGGCGGCCTCAGTGCCGCGTCAGCGTCGGAGCGGCCCGGACGCGTCACGCGGCGGTGTCGAGTCAGCCCAGCCGGGCCTGCCCGCAGGGCCCGCCGTGATCGCAGTACGGCTGCAGTTGGCTCCGCCCGCACCCGCACAGGACTGCCCTGGTCTCCGCGCGCACGCCTTGCGGCGTGTCCACTATCAACTCACCGCGCACGATCAACTGTCCGGTGGAGTCGCGCCTGATCTGCGTCGGCCGGTCCGGTGCCTCCGCCCCACCGTCCACGAGTTCGTACTGCAACGCTCCGGAGGGACAGCGCCGCACCACCTCGGCCAGGCGCTCGGCCTCGGCACCGTCGGGCCGGATCCACGGGCGCTGACCCGGGTCGAAGACCGCCGGCAGGCCGCGGACGCACTCGGCGGCATGCAGGCAACGCCGAGCCTCGAAGGTCACGGTGATCGACCGACCCTCGTACGCCTTCGTCGCCGTTTCGCTGCTCATACCGACCTCCGTCGCTGCCGTACCCGGCTGTTCAGTCGCTGACTCTGCTGCGGGACTGGTACACCAGGCCGTGATACTCGGGGTGCCGGGCGATCCATCCCGCGATGAACGGGCAGGTGGGCAGGACCAGCAGGTTCGCGGCGCGGGCCTCGTCGAGAGCGGCGCGGGCCAGGGCCGCACCCACTCCCCTGCCCTCATACTCCGGCGAGACCTCGGTGTGCACGAACGCAACGAGTTCCGCAGTGCGGATGTACTGCGCGAAACCCGCGACCTTCGACTCTCCCTCGACCCGAGCCTCGTACCGATTGGCCTCGGGGGCATCGCTCACATTCACTACCATGTGTCCTCCGTCTCGCCATGCTGCGCATCGACACCCGATGCCGTGATGAGCCGGGTACGCGGCCACGCGCACGGCGACCCACCCCCCGGTTGGTTGATGTGTCACCTAGACTAGCCACCGATGGTTGATGCGTCAACCAATTCCCTCGGAGCCGGCAACCCTTGATCAAATCCGCTCAGGAAGTCCGGCAGCCACGAGCCGTCGAAGTTGTCGCTACGCTCCCCGCATGGACCCAACGCCCCGCTGGCTCACCTCGCAACAGCAGGTCGCCTGGGACAGTTTCATCCGTATGCAGGAGAAGCTCATCGGACGACTCGCCCGCCGCGTCCAGGCCGACTCCGGCATGTCCGCCGCCGACTACATCGTGTTGGTCAAACTTACCGAGACCAGCGGTGGACGGATGCGCCTGATGGATCTGGCGAAGCAGGTGGAGTGGGAGAAAAGCCGCATGTCTCACCAAGTGCGGCGAATGGTCGAACGCGGGCTGGTGGCCAAGGAGGAATGCCCCGACGACGGACGCGGAGCGTTCATCGCCGCCACCCCAGCCGGCTGCAAGGCGATCGAAGACGCGGCACCCGTGCATGTCGAGCATGTCCGCCGACTGTTCATCGACGCCCTCAGTCAGGAAGAACTCGACATGCTCGCCAGGATCTCGGATCGCGTCCTTGCCCACATGGAGAGTCAGCCCGACTGACGCCGAGCGACACCGAGAAGTCGCTGCGCCTCGCCGATGACCTGGGGTGAAGCGATCGGCGCCCAAGCGGCGAACAGCGAGCGGAAGTAGTCGCCGTACCGGTCCGCGGTAGCAGGATCCTGCTCGATGACATCCAGTTCGTTGACGATGCTGAGATCCACGAACGGTTGCCTCTGATCGGATTTCAGGTGCCATGTCTGGTCGGTGAATCGGTCGACGACCACTCCGGCCTCCGCCAGCTGTCGCCAGGTCCGCCTTCGGTCGCACGCCCCGTACAGGTAGACCAGTGCCTCGGCGTCGTCACCGATGAGGTTGCGGAGTGTGACTCGATCGGCCCGGTCGAGCAGCGTCACATCGAAGCCGTCCGTGCCATAGCCGGCATGCGCGAGACCGGCCAGCTGCGCGTCAATGTCACAGCCCAGGTCCGCAAGGCGGTCGTGGACCCGGCACAGATGGGCGTAGAGAGTGCCGCCGGGGTGCGGGATGGTCTCGGCTCCACGCTGCCGCAGCCAGCGCCGCACCTCGGAATCCGCGCTCATGGCCCGACCTTACGTAAGCCGCGTCCGACCGGCGGCCCGTCAGCGTGGGCGGTTCGTCACACCGGCGCACCGAGCAGCTCGGTCGTTCGCTCCCACAGGCCGGTGGCCAACTGGGCGTCCGTGGCCTGCCGGTGCACCGGCCCGTTCGGTCTGAGGCGGTGGTAGTAGCCGCCGTTGACCGCCTCCGGACCAGGCAGCGTGGCCAGGTGAACCAGCGGCTCGGCACCCTCCTCGAGGGTGGACAGACCACCCAGCAGGCGGTACCGGACCAGCGCAGCGACCAGCGGGGCTTCCCGGTTGATGTCGGTGGCGGCGATCACGCCCGGGTGGAACGCCATCGCGGTCAGCCCGCTGCCGCGCGTACGACGGGCCAACTCGCGGGTGAACAGGATGTTCTGCAGCTTCGTCATCCCGTACCGCAGCAGCTCGGACCGCTTGCCGGCACCTTCGAGATCGTCGAGATCGACGCTGCCGAACCGGTGGCCCTTGCTGGACGTGGTGATGACGCGCGCCCGCCCGGCGGTGGTCAACCGGTCCAACAGGAGGTTGGTGAGCAGGAACGGGGCCAGGTAGTTGACCTGGAACATGACATCATGACCGTCCTCGGTACGACTCCGCCTGGTCAGCACGACGCCGGCATTGTTGGCAAGTACGTCGATACGGGGGTAACGACCCAGGAGGGTGTCGGCGAGCCGGCGTACGTCGGACAACCGGGTGAAGTCGGCCACCAGCGGCTCGGCGCCCACCCGGCGCGCGACGGCGGCGGTCTTCTCGGGTGACCGGCCCACCACCACCACGGACGCGCCCAGACACGCCAACCGGCGGGCAGCCTCGGCGCCGATACCCGCACTGGCTCCGGTGATCACGACGGTCTTGCCTGCCAAGATCCGGTCACTCATGGCATCCATCTCCCCGAATGGGACGATGGCCCATCGTAAAAAATCAACAGCACGAACGCCACCGCCGGTGATCCGGCCGAGCAGGTGGCCCCGTACCGGCCAACCGGTCCTTTCGAGGACTCCGCTCAGAGCGGCTAGCGATCTGCATGAACAGCAGGAGGCCGCTCACGTTCGTTACTCAGCCGGCGCACTCGGCTGCCTCACCTCGCGCCGTCAGTAGGAGTCAGCGGGTGCTCATCGGGGCAAGTCCAAGGTCGTCAATCGCGGCCGCTCCGCGCTTGGCATGGTCGCCGCCGGCGAGGACCAGGGTACGTGCGGATTGATAGGCGCAGCCGGCGGCGCCGAACGCAGCTGCGGTGGCGAGCAACGCCTGCTTGTCGCCGTCGAGGAGGGCTTCGGCACGGTCGACGAATGCCTCAGCGACGGCATTACCGCCTACGATTGCCCGGGCTTCGTGCAGGCGGTCGTGAGCGCCAGGACTTTCGGCGAGTACAGCGGCTTCGGCACGTAGCGCGACGTACCAGTGGAGCCAGATCCAGGTGACCGACTTCCACACCTCACCGGGCTCGGGCGCCATCCGTTCCAGCGCCTTCTGTGGCTGCCCGTGGTGCAGCAGGTGCATCGCGTCGAAAACTGCCCCATAGCCGTGGACGGTTTCCGGCGGGGCACCAAGTTGGTCGAGTATCGCGCTCCAGGCGCGCCGGGCCTCCTGGTCGTCGCGGAGGCCGTGGATCATGGCAACGCCGGCCGCCGCAGGCCCGAGAACTGACCTGGCGGGGCTGCCGGCGCGCCGCCACGTGTCCAGGAACCGGACGCTGGTAGCCAGAACCTCGTCGGCGTTGCCGGCCAACGCGTCGGCTGTCAGCAGCCAACTCGTGGCACGGTGGCCGACCTCCCCGAGCAGCGGATGGTCAGCGATCTGCCGTGCCCAGCGGCGGGCGGCCGTCAGGTCCCCGGCACCGAGGCTGGCCTCGGCGGCGTTGCCGAGAGCGTCGAGCAGTTCGTGGGTGCTGGCCGGCGTGACCGGCAGGGACGCGAGCAGCGCGATCCGGCTTCGGGCCGTGGCGGCGCTGGCGAACGTCTCGCCGGCCCAGCCCCGGGCACCGGTGAGCGCGTCGAGGGCGGCGGACTCGGCCAGCGGGTCGCCCGCGCGGCGCGCGAATTCGACCGCTCGTTCGGCGCGCGCCGCCGTCTCCGGTACGTAATTGTCCGACGGCCCCTGCGGAGCGCCGAATGCGTCGCTGAGCACCCCGGCCTCGGCCAGGGCCACCGCGGCCTGGGCGGCCAGGTTGTCCCCGGCAAGCCGCCGCGCCTCGGTGATGAGTGCGATCGCCTCGTCCCGGGACGGGATCCGCTCGAACTTGCTCCAGAATCGGTAGGCGTTCGTGGCAGCGGTGGCCAGCTCGGAGGCGGCGACGGCAGTGTCTCCGGACCGACGCGCCGCCTCCGCAGCCGCAAGGTGCAGGCGATACATGTCGTCACCGCGCATCCGGCAGGCCGCCACCACGGCGGCCTGCCGAAGCATCGATGCGGTGACGGCGGGGTCGTCGGCGAGTGTGGCTGCCTGCTCATAGCGCAGCTGGGACTCGCCGACGAGATTCCGGGTGAAGGTCAGCTCTGCCAGCCGGTGGGCGAGGCGGCAGGCGTTCGTACGCTGCTCCGGCAGGTCGCTCGCCCAGGTCAGGGCGGCGCGGAGGTCGTCGGCCATCGGATCGAATCGGGTCCGCCAATCCGGTCGGACAACCGTCAGGTCGGCTGCCTTGGCCAGGCACCAGCGCAGGTGCCGAGATCGGGCGTCGACCAACTCGTCGGCCTCGGTGAGCCGCTCCGTCCCGTACTGGCGGATGGTTTCCAGCGCCCGGTACTCGGTTGCATTCGGAAGGGGCCTCACCACCAGCAGACTCTGTCCGGCGAGCCGGGCCAGCCCGTCGGCAACAATGGCCTCCTCCATTCCCGTCACCTCCGCCGCGGCTGCGGCGGTGAACGGTGCCGCGAAAACCGACACCCGGCGCAGCAGCACCCGATCAGCCGGCTCCAGCAGGGCGTGACTCCAGTCCAGCGTCGCCCGCACCGACCGGTGCCGGTCGTCGGCACGGGCACCTCCGGTGAGCATCCGCAGCGGGTGGGACAGGGCGGCGGTGATGCCGTCCAGCCCAAGCGTCGGATACCGGGCGGCGGCAAGCTCGATAGCCAGCGCCATTCCATCCAGGCGCTCGCAGATCGAAGCGACCTGGTCGTGCAGTGGAGGATCCAGTGGCCAGCCCACCGCCGCCGCCCGCTGCGTGAACAACGTGACCGCGTCCGACTCGCCGTCGGCAGGCAGCGACAACGGCGGCACCGGATAAACCCGCTCGAAGGGCACCATCAAGCGGGCCCGACTGGTGGCCAGCACCGTCACGGTGGGGCATGCCGCCAACAGCCGTTCCAGGAACAGCGCCACTCCGTCCACCACGTGCTCGCAGTTGTCAAGCACCAGCAACGCGTGATGGTCGGCCAGCGCGGCGACCACGGAGGCGGTCATGTCCTGGCCGGGCTGCTCGCCGAGCCCAAGCGCCACGGCGACCGCCGTCGCGATCATGTCGGGATCGGCGACCGGGACCAGGTCGACGAACCACACCCCGTCGGGGTACTCGCCAGCGGTCTCGGCGGCCACCGCCAGCGCGAGCCGGGTCTTGCCCACTCCCCCGGGGCCGACCGCGGTCACCTGACGATGCGCCCTGATCAGCTCGGTCAGCTCGGCCCGCTCGCTGACCCGGCCGATGAACGACGTCAGCGCTGCCGGCAGCACCGGTGCCCGGGGCGCCGCGTCGGTGGCAGCCAGCTCAGGCGCACGCTGGGCGAGGCCGCGCCGATCCGGGACCTCCAGCTTGCGCAGCAGCGAGGAGACGTGCGTCTCCACAGTACGCACCGAGATGAACAGCCGTGCTCCGATCTCGGCGTTGCTGAGGTGGTCTGCGACCAGCGCGAGCACCTCGGCTTCCCGAGGGGAGACGTCAACCACCGCCCCATTCTGCCGCAGGCCCTCCGTGCTCCGGTTCCGTGGCCGGCTCCGTGGTCAGCACGGATCCGACCCGACGCGCCCGGGACCATGCTGGGAAACACCCACCGACCGCGCCTGCGGCCGACGAACTGAAGGAGTCACCATGACCCGCCTCACCACCCAGGGAATCAGAACCGTGCTGCATCCAGTGTCGGATCTGACCAGGGCCAAAACGGTGTATGCCGCCCTACTCGGTATCCCGCCCACGGACGACTCGTCCTACTACGTCGGATTCAATGCCTCCGGCCAGCACATCGGGCTCGTGCCGGGCGGTGGACCGCAGCGCATGACCGCCCCCGTGGCCTACTGGCACGTGACCGACATCGAGGCGAAATTGACCGAGCTTTGCGCCGCCGGCGCCACGCTGACCGAGCCCGCACACGACGTCGGCGGCGGTCGCCTCGTAGCTGCCGTGACCGACCCCGACGGCAATGTGCTGGGGCTGATCCAAGACCGGTGACAGCGTCACCCCGACCACTGTCGGAACCACCCGACGAATCTGTGCCGGTGACACGGCCGCTTCGCGGCGTCTCGGCCGCAATCCGCACCCACGGAAGGACCTCAGCCATGGCCTCCATCGACTCGGTCACATTCGAAGTGACCGACCCCGCCGCCGCCCGCCACTTCTACACCGTGGCGTTCGATCTGGGCGAACGGCTGCGCGTACGCGCCTCGCAGGCTCCCACAACCGGCTTCCGCGGCTTCGCCATGTCGCTCGTGGTATCCCAGCCAAGCACGGTGGACAGCTTCTTCGGCACCGCTCTGGGCGCCGGAGCGACAGAGTTGAAACCGGCCGCGAAGGGTTTCTGGGGCTACGGCGGCGTACTGCGTGACCCGTACGGCACGATCTGGAAGATCGCGACCTCGACGAAGAAGAACACCGGACCGACCAGCCGACACATCGACGAGATCGTCCTCCTGCTCGGAGTGGCCGACGTCGCCGCCACCAGACGGTTCTACGCCGAACGCGGCCTGCCCGTGGCCAAGAGCTTTGGCCGCAGGTACGTCGAGTTCGCCACCTCGAACATCAAGCTGGCACTGTACAGCCGGCGTACCGCGGCCAAGGACGTCGGCGTTTCACCCGAGGGAACCGGATCACACCGGCTCGCCATCGGCAGCAGTGCCGGAACCTTCACCGACCCGGACGGCTTCGAATGGAGCGCCACCTGAGTGCGGCCGGGATGGCGAATTCAGGTATCGGGGTTCGTCATCCCGGACGCAGTCCTCATCGTTCCATCGAAGGAAGATGTGTTCAATGAGTGCCACCGACAGCAGCGTCTACGAGGTTTTCACGCATCATCTGCCACTTCCAGCCGGCGGCGAAGTTCAAGACGCGTTACGCCACGCTGGGGTTCAGCGACCAGGCCGAGCTGGACGAAGGCTCGATGTGGCCGGCCGTGTTCCATGATCGACCTGCTGGAGACCGCGATTACCTCGCCCTGGGATTGCCTTGCGGAAACCATGGTGATCACCGCTGGCGTGTTCGCGGCGAGTGGCGAGCCGAACGTGTTGACGGGCGGTACCGACCACGAGCCGCGTGGTCGGTACCGCCCGGCTCGGTACGGTCAGCTGGCGCGTACCTCGGCGGCGGCGGCCACCAGGTGCCGCAGGGACGCCTCGACCTCCGGATAGCCGCGCGTCTTGAGGCCGCAGTCCGGATTCACCCACAACCGGCGGGCCGGCACGGCCGCGACGGCCCGGCGCAGCGCCTCGATCACCTCGCCGCGCGGCGGTACCCGGGGTGAGTGGATGTCCCACACCCCGGGGCCGACGCCCCGGCCGTAGCCGATCGCGGCCAGGTCGTCGAGGACCTCCATCTTGGACCGCGACGCCTCAATGCTTGTGACGTCGGCGTCGAGGGCGTCGATGGCGTGGATCACCTCACCGAACTCCGAGTAGCACAGGTGGGTGTGGATCTGGGTGTCGTCGGCGACACCGCTGGTGGCCAGCCGGAACGCTCCGACGGCCCAGTCCAGGTACGCCTTCTGGTCGGCGCTGCGCAGCGGCAGCGTCTCCCGTAGCGCCGGTTCGTCGACCTGGATGACCCGGACCCCGGCGCCCTCCAGGTCACGGCACTCATCGCGTAGGGCGAGCGCGACCTGGTCGGCGGTGTCCGCGAGGGGTTGGTCGGTGCGGACGAACGACCAGGCCAGGATGGTGACCGGGCCGGTGAGCATGCCCTTGACCGGTCTGCTGGTCAGCGACTGCGCGTAGGTGGACCATTCCACGGTCATCGGTGCCCGGCGGGACACGTCGCCGTAGATGATCGGCGGGCGTACGCAGCGGGAGCCGTAGGACTGCACCCAGCCATGCTGCGTGGCGGCGAAGCCGTCGAGTTGCTCGCCGAAGTACTGCACCATGTCGTTGCGTTCCGGTTCACCGTGCACGAGCACGTCCAGGCCCAGCTGTTCCTGCAACCGGATGACGTGCTCCACCTCCGCGCGCATCCGCGACGCGTAGCCGGCGTCGTCGAGGCTGCCGGCCCGGTGCGCGGCGCGGGCCTTGCGCAGCTCGGCGGTCTGCGGGAACGACCCGATCGTCGTGGTCGGCAGTTCCGGCAGGCTGAGTCGTTCCTGCTGGCGGGCGGCCCGGGTGGGGTATTCACCACGCTGCCGGTCGGTGGGGCGCAGGGCGGCCAGCCGACCGCGTACGTCGTCGTGACGCCAGTCGGCCGGGGTGGGCGGCAGGGGCGCGGGTAGCGCGGTGGTGCCGTCGCGCAGCGCGCGGCCGAGCACGACGATCTCGTCGACCTTCTGCCGGGCGAACGCCAACCGCTCGGACAACCGGGGGTCGAGGTGGGTCTCGGCGGACACGTCGACCGGCACGTGCAGCAGCGAGCAGGACGAGGACACGGCGACGTGATCGGCCAGGCCGGCGACCGTCGCGCCGGCCGTCACGGCCGCCCGCAGGTCGGTACGCCAGACGTTACGGCCGTCGACCAGACCGGCGACGATGGTCTTGCCGCCCAGCGGTCCGGCGGCGGCGAGCCGGTGAAGGTTGCCCGGTCCGGCGACCAGGTCCAGGCCGACGGCTTCGACCGGGGTGTCCAGCAGGGCCGGAAGCGCGTCGCCGAGGTCACCGAAGTAGGTCGCCACGAAGATCCGCGGTCGGTGTGCGAGTTCACCGAGCCTGGTGTAGGCGCGACGCAGTGCATCGATCTCGGCCGGGCTGCGGTCGGTGACGTAGGCCGGCTCGTCCAGCTGCACCCAGCCGACACCCACATCCGCCAGGGCGGCGAGAATCCGGGCGTACGTCTCGACCAGGTCGTCGAGCCGGGCGAACGGATCGTCCCCCTTGGCCAGCAGCAGGAACGTGGCCGGGCCGACGAACACCGGCCGGGTGATGACACCCAGGTCACGGGCCTCGACGTACTCGTCCAACGCTTTCACCGGGTTGGCGGTGAACACGGTGTCCGCGGCGATCTCCGGCACCAGGTAGTGGTAGTTGGTGTCGAACCACTTCGTCAGCTCCAGCGCCGGCTCGGCATCCACCCCGCGGGCCATGGCGAAGTAGCTGTCCAGCGCGGACAGGCCCAGCCGAGCGAACCGGGTCGGGACCGCTCCGACGGCGACGGCCGTGTCGAGCATCTGGTCGTAGTAGGAGAACGTGTTCGACGGGATCGCGTCCAGACGGGCATCGCGCAGCGTCCGCCACACCTGCGCCCGGAGGCCGGCGGCGGTGTTGGCCAGAGCCTCGGCGTCGATGGTGCCGGCCCAGTACGCCTCGACGGCCTTTTTCAATTCACGGTTGGCGCCGATGCGTGGATAGCCGAGCACGGTGCTCTGCCCGAATGCGGTACTCACCAAGGGGGTCCTTCCCTCGCAGTGTCCGGCGGACACGGGAGGGGAAGACGGGTACACCTCAGGTACCGGCTTCCGCCCTGGCCCTCCCGAGAGGCCGCCGGCGGCGCACACCGGCGGCGTGCGCAGCACTGGCAGGTCTTCGGACTCGCGGGCATGACACCAGGTCGCCTACTGGCCGTCGCTTCCCAGACCTCACGGTCCAGTGCTCTGTTGACGGCGGTCGTTCCCACTCACCGCTGCGGGGCAGCCCCGGATTCACACCGGGTTCCCTCTTACGACGCCCCACCCAGCCGGACGGGACGAACCAGCACCACCGCCATCGTACGGGCCACGCCGCGGGACGGGGGTCCGGAGTGCCCGACCTACGGACGCCGGCACCGAGCAGAGTTGACTCTGCTCGGCCTCGCCCGGATCGCCTCAGGCCCGCTAACGTAGGTGCCGGGCGAAGAACCGGCCGGCGTCCTCCCCTGCGTACCAGGGAACACCTGTGTGTCCGCCCATGTTGGCGTGCAGCGTCTTCTCCTTGGAGCCGAAGGCGTCGAACAGATTCAGGGCCGCCTGTCGGTCATTGCTTTCGTCATCCCACTGCAACAGCACGTGCAACGGAATGGTGACCTGCCGGGCCTGCTCGAACATGAGGCGCGGCACGAAACTCCCGGCGAAGAGACCGGCGGCCACGATGCGCGGCTCGACCACCGCAAGCCGGATGCCGACGGAGATCACGCCACCCGAGTACCCGACCGGGCCACCGATCTCGGGCAGCGACAGGAGGGCGTCCAGGGCGGCCTGCGATTCCGGGACTGCCTTGTCGACGAGCGGGAGAACGAGGGCGTCGATGATCTCATCGCTGACCGGCTCGCCGGCCTCCAGCGCCCGGCGCAGGCCGACGCGGGCCTGCTCGACGGCGGCCCAACGGGGCCGGTCACCGCTGCCGGGCAGCTCGATCGCAGCTGCGGCGAAGCCCTCCGCCGCGGCCTGGCAGGCCCGCGCCACCAGCCGGGGATACATCCTGCGCAGTCCGAGCGGCGGGTGGCCGAGCAGGATCAGCGGGACCGGAGCGGATATGGATGCGGGCGTCCACAGGATGCCGGGGATCTCGCCGAGGGCGAACTCGCGTTCGAGGACGTCGCCATCGAGGCGCTGCTCAGTAGTGAATCGCATGGTCGTACCTTTCGGGAGTGCTCGCGAACGGCGCTCCCGGACGACCTATCGTCCGACCGTGACCCCGCGGGGGAGCACCCATGTCGAAACGTTCACGGGTACCACCTCCTCGGTCTCTCGCACGGCCGCCGGCAAACTAGCAGCTGGCCGCTGCGGTCCGCCACGCAGTTTCGCCGGGGGGCCGCACAGGTAGACGTCCCGTTCGGCGATGTCGGGAACCAGGCCGCGCAGGCTCTCCGGACTGAACGGCTGGCTGCCGTCGGCGGTGCGCCCGGTCAGCAGGTGCAGGCGGGCACCCCGGGCCTGTACGAGGTTGCGCAGCTCGCCGATCAGCACCGCGTCGGCGGGTGTGCGGGCTCGGTAGAGGACCACGACGTCTCCCGTCAGTTCCGGGTCCTCCAGCAACGCCCGGATCGGAGTGATGCCGATGCCGCCAGCGATCAGCAGCGCGTTCTCCCGGGTACGGCCGGCGGTGGTGAGGGCCCCGTACGGTCCCTCGGCGTAGACCCGGGTGCCCACCGGCAACTGCCGCAGCCCGGCGCTGGTCGAGCCGATCGCCTTCGCGGTCAGCCGCAGGGTACGACCGTCGGGCGGTAACGGCCGATCGCGGTCAGGGTGTTGGGCACCGGCCGGCTCGGATGGGCGAACATGACCTGGAGGATCACCAAGTTGACCAGGAGAAACGTCCATAGCAGCAGGTACGCGGCCCGGCTCGCCCGCCGGCCCTACCGCGGTTCGCGCACCTCCCCATTCACTGCATCCGATAGGATCCGCTGGTCTGGTCAGCTCTCACCGCGACGTGTGCACGGCCGGGGTCCGGCCCGCCCACCTACAGCTGCGCGGCCGGCACGTCGGAAGGCTTCGGATGAGAGAGAGGCAGACCGGGGCGGGTTCGCCGCAACCGGTGCCCGCTGTGCAGCATGACGTCGCGCACCAACTGCGGCTCGCCGCCTCCGGCGACCAGGTCGCCTGGAACAACCTCGTCGACCGGTTCAGCCCGCTGCTCTGGTCCATCTGCCGGCATTTCGGCCTGAGTTCGGCCGACGCCGCTGACGCGTTTCAACTCACCTGGCTGCGACTACTTGAGCACCTCGACACCATCCACGACCCCGCCCGCCTGCCCGGCTGGCTCGGCACAACCTGCCGCCGGGAGTGCCTGGGTATCCTCCGCCGCAACAAGCGTGTCCGGCCCACGGATGACGACCGGTTACTGGACCGCTTCAGCGGACCGTCCTCGTCGGCCGACCAACCGGCGCTGATCGCGGACCGGAACGCACGGCTGTGGCGCGAGTTTGGCCGACTCGACGTCCGCTGCCAGAAGATCCTGCGACTCCTGCTGATCGAACCGGCAGGAGACCGGGTCTCCTACGAGTTGGTCGCCGCGGCACTCGACATGCCGGTGGGCAGTCTCGGGCCGATCCGGGGGCGGTGCCTGGCAAGACTGCGTGGCCTACTTGACGCCGAGGGTATCAGTGACGCGCTGCGCGACTCGTAGGAGGAAAAGCGGTTGACGGCAACCCGAGGACTGAGGGAGGAATCGTGGACGACGAGCACGCGGGGCCGGAGACGCCAGCGCCGGGCGCGGACGATCGGCTGCTGGCCCCCCTCGGCGATTTGATCCGGGCGGAGGACCCGCCGCCGGCCGTGGCGGTGGAGCTGGCCAAGCAGAGCTTCGGTCTGCGCCAGGTCGACACCGAGCTGGCGACGCTCGTGGCCGACTCGGCGGTGGACGCGGTCGGGACCGCGGTACGCGCCGGCGAGCGGGGAACCGTCCCACGGCTGCTCACCTTCGAGTTCGGGGGCCCGACCGAGACCGGTGAGCCGGAGGCGGTCGAGGTGGAGGTCAGCCGGTCCGGCCGGTACCGTCGGCTGCTCGGCCAACTGCAACCGCCGGGGGCGGCCAGGATCGAGGTACGGCAGCCCGAGGTCGACGCCGTCCGTCAGGTGGACGCCGACGACCAGGGACGGTTCGTGGTGGAGGCGGTCGGTGCCGGGTTGATGCGTCTGACCTGGCGTCGCCCGGGACGGAACGCGATCACCACGGCCTGGGTCAGACTGGACTGACTGTGCCGGCCGGCGTCACACCGGCCGGCACCTGCGGTCCTCAGACCGGCGTACCCGGCAGTACCCGCAGCACCCGCCCGTAACCGGGAATTGTGCGCCGCCCGGCCAGCAACGCGTCCAGCGCGTCACGGGGAGTCAGGCCGGGATCGTCCAGGCAGGCCCTGGCGACCATGCCGCTGATCTGCGGGGCGGAAAACGACGTCCCGCTCCAGACCGCCCAGGAGTTCGCCGGAAACGAGTAGTCGGCTACCGCCGGGTCCGGCACCGGCGGCAGCGTGCCGGTCACGAAGGTGGCGACCACCCCGAGGCCGACGCAGGAGCAGTCGACCCAGTCGCCGTGACTGGAGAACGGGGCCGGTAGCAGGTCCTCGGTCAGCGCACCGACCGCCACCACGCCGTCGAAGGCCGCCGGATACATCGGATCCTCGCTGCCGTTGTTTCCGGCGCTCGCCACGATCAGGACCTCCGGGAACCGGTCCGCGATCATCCGCACCGCGCTCTGTAGGGCCAGCGGTGGCACACCGTCGACGGCGGGCGTGCCGATCGAGGCGTTGATGATCAGTCGTACGCCGTCGGCGGCTGCCTCCTTTACGGCGCGCAGCATCGCCTCGGCGGCCTCTGCGTCGGTGCCCAGCCCGTCGCTGCGGGTGAACCGGTATGCCGCCACCTCACACCGGGGCGCCACCCGCTGCACGATGCCGGCGGCGAAGCTCCCGTGCCCGGCCGACCAGTCGAGCCGGCCGTCCCCCGCACGGCCGTCGGTGACCGGCAGTACGTCGAGGGACTCGGTGTTGTCCGCGCGCCGGACGACAGCGTCCAGCCAGCTGTCGGTCCGATCCTCCGGGGTGATGCCCGTGTCGATGACCGCCACGCGCACCGCCGGGATGCCCGGCTTGCCCTTGGCGGCGTCCGGCACGAAGTCGCCGAGGGCGGCGGTGGCGAATGGATAGTCGTCGCCCTTGATGATGTGCCCGAGCGGTACGACCAGATGTGGCGCGGCGGTGATGCCCAGCTCGGCCAACTTCCGGACGTCACCGGCCAACTCCTGCGGACGCTTGCGGCCTTCATATACCCCGAGACGCCGCTCCGGCGACGCCACGGCCCGCTTCCACGGTCGGTAGCCCAACTTGCGCAGCACCTGCCGCGGGTCGGCTCCCGGCCCGGCCGAATCCATCTCGACCACCAGCTGACCCCGCGCGACGAGCACGTAGGTCGGCCGTCCGGCCAGGTCGGTCACCGGGTACCTGTCGAACGGCAGGGCGAACCGCCCCGGTGCCCGGTCCTGCCGGTCCTGCATCTGGCCGATGATCTCGCTGGTTCGCCCCTGTATCGCGTCGTCGGTCAGGACCTTCAGCTGGCGGCGTACGTGGGCGGCGTCGATCTTCAACTGCTCCCTGGACCGGTGCTCCGGGAACTCGTCCGGGGCCGGCGCCGAAGAGGACCTGGTCTTTATGTTCACGGTGACGCTCCTATCGAAGATCGCGGTGATTCCCGCTGCGTGACGGCAGCCAGAGTCGGCCACGGCTGATCGGTACCACCAGCAATAACCTGACGCCGGGTGTGGATAGACTGCAAATATTGACGTACGGCGGCGAGCGGTCCCACGATGACGGCTGATCTTGGCGCGGACCTCGTGGCAGAGGCGGATGCCGCGTACTCCAGAGTCGTCCTCGACCCCGCGAGATACACCGCCGCGGCGGGGGAAATCGTGGAGCTGGCCCGCCGGGCAGGAAACGACGAGGCACTTGTCGCGGGTCTGCGTGCGCTGGCCTGGACCCGCCACGCGGTACTGGACAACGAGGCGGCCAAGAGCCTGCTGGATCAGGCGGCCCGGCTGGCCATCCGCAACGGCCTGCACCGCCGGCTCGGGGAGGTACTCCTCACCCGCTCGGTGGCGCTGCAGGAACTCGGCCGGTACGCCGCGGCCGCGCGGGACCTGCGGCGGGCAGCGAAGCTGGTGTCCTCGCACCAGCGTCCCGAACTGCTCATGCAGCTCGCCATCCTGGACCACAACGCCGGTCGGGTGCTCGCAGCCGCGCGTCAGTACCGGCTGGTGCTCGCCGAGCCCGCCTGCCCGCCGGCGATCTGGGTGAAGGCGGCAAACAACCTGTCGTACGCGCAGACCCAGCTCGGTCGTCCGCAGGCGGCGCTGGCCTACCTGGACCGGGCCGCCACGCTCGCGAGCGAACTGGGACCGATGCTGTCGGCAGTCATCGAGAACAGTCGAGCGTGGTCCAGCTTCCATGCCGGAAGGTTCACCGAGAGTCTGCGCCGGTTCGAGGAGGCCGGCCGGCTCTACACCGCAGCCGGACTGCCGCTCGGCGAGCACTATCTCGACTACACCGACGCACTTGCCGAACTGCGCCTGCTGGACGAGGCCGCCGCGGTTGTCCGGCTGGCTGCTACCGACCTCGAGCGACACGGTGCCCGGCTGATGGCCGCGGAGGCGCGGCTGCGCTGTGCCCGGCTGGCGCTTGCGCTGGGCGATGTCGACACGGCCCGCGCAGACGCGATCAGCGCCGTGCGGGACTTCCGGCGGCAGCGCCGTGCGGCCTGGGCGGCGCGCGCCGTCGTCACCGCCGTGGAGGCGGACGCCGTCGCGGACGGTTTCACCACCATGGCGGTACGCCAACTCGGTCGCGCGGCGGCTACGCTGCATCGTTTCGGCCTGCGGGCCAACGCGGTGGAGGCGCATCTGGTGGCCGGGCGGGCGGCGTTGGCCACGGACGACAAGCGGCGGGCGAAGCGCCACCTGACCGCGGCCGGCGCACTGGCGTGCGGGCAGCCGCTGCTGGTCCGGCTACGCGGACGGTTGGCGCTGGCACTGCTGGCGGACGCCGCGGAGCAGGCCGCCCAGGGCGGAGGTGCCACCGCGACCGCTCGACGCCGCGCGGTCTCGGCCACCAGCTACGGCCAGGGTGCAGTGGCTCGCCCGGCGACGCCCGGCGCAGGTGCAGCGTTGCGGCACTGCGGGGCCGGACTGGCCGACCTCGCCCGCCACCGGGCGGCGCTGCCGTCGGTGGAACTGCGCGTGCTGGCCGCTGGGCACGGCGTGGAACTCGGCGACCTCGGTCTGCGCCACCTGCTGCGCACGGCGCCACCGAGCCGGATTCTGCACTGGCTGGAACGCACCCGGGCGGCTGCCCTGCTGACCGTGGAACCCGCTGCCCACGACGACGTCGACGACCTCGTGATCGCGCTGCGCACGGTCGAGCAGGAACTGCGGGCGGCGCAGCGTGAACGTGGCGTGCAACCGCGAAACCTGCTGGCCCGCCAGGCCGCGCTGGAGGCGCAGATCAGGCGGCGGTCCTGGGGCCGCGACGGGAGGACGACGCGGTCGGCCGAGATCGTCACCGCAGGTCAACTCCGTGATCTGCTCGACGGCGGATGGCTCGCCGAGTTCGCGACGGTGGACGACGCGGTCGTCGCGGTCGTGGTCGGGCCGCGCCGGACCCGCCGGGTCCGGCTCGGTCCGCTGTCCGTTGTGCAACGGGAGACTGCCGCGCTGCACTTCGCCCTGCGGCGGCTGCTACACGGCGGTCGCTACACCGACCAGGCCCTGTCGGCCGCCCGGGCGTCCCTGGACACCCTCGCCGACCTGCTCGTTACCCCGCTCGGGGTGCCGCCGGGGGCACCGCTGGTCGTGGTCCCGCCCGCGAAGCTGCTGCGGGTTCCCTGGTCCCCGCTGCACCAGGGGCCGGTGTGCGGCGCACCGTCGGCCACCATGTGGGCGCGCAGCCGGCGGGCGGCCCGGTCCCGGCGACCGGGCCACCGGGTCGCGCTGGTGGCCGGGCCCAATCTGACCGGCGCCGTGGCCGAGGTTCAGGCCCTCGAAGCCCGTCACCCCGGAGCGGCGACGCTGCTGCCACCGAAGAGCACCGTCGAGGGCGTCGTCGCCGCACTCCGACAGGCCGACCTCGCGCATCTGGCCTGCCACGGCCACCTGCGCTCGGACAGCCCGCTCTTCTCGGCGCTCGAGCTCAGCGACGGTCCGCTCACCGTGTACGAGTTGCACAGCCGCGCCGTCGCCCCGCACCGGGTGGTGTTGGCCGCCTGTGACTCCGGAGTCGAGCGCGACTACGAGGGCGACGAGGTGCTGGGCTTCGTCAGCGCGCTGATGGCGGGCGGTGCGGCCGGGGTGATCGCGTCCGGCGTACCGCTGCCCGACGGCACGTCGCTGGCGCTGATGCCCCGGCTGCACGACCGGATCGTGCGCGGCGAATCGCTTGCCTGCGCGTTGTGGGCCGTACGGGCCGCCGAGCCGCCGGCCTCCCCGGCCGATTTCGTCACCTGGTGCGGTCTGACCGCCTACGGGGCTGCCTGAGCGACCGCGCCGGGGGCCGGGCACTACCCACGGCCCCCGGCGGGTCAGTGATGTCAGGAGGTGCCGGAGATGTACCACCAGCCGGTCAACGACGACGCGGGCACGTCCGGGCCGACGCTGCCCTTGCCCCAGAAGTAGTCGTCGAAGTTGACCAGACCGCCCGGCCCGACCGGACCCATGGTGGCCCACACCACCGACGCGGGCTGGTCGTCGATGGAGGCCTGCGCCCATGCCTTACGTACCGGCATCGGCTTGTTCCACCAGAGGAACGGCGTACGCAGCATGTAGTTGGCGAACGTTCCGCCGTGGCTGGCACTGTGGTACGACACGGTGTGGAAGCTGTTGATCTGGTGCAGGCCGTCGAAGGCGCCACCCCAGCGCTGCCACCACCGCTTCCCGCCGGATTCTTTGGCGAGCACCAGGCAGGTGAAGAGGCTCATCCACTCGACGTCTCCGTTGCCCCAGCGGGCCTCGGTGTTCGCCAGGAACGTGTCGTCGTTGCTGCTGCACCCGGCGAAGCTGAACCCGGTGGGCGACCCGTGCCCCTGCCAGTAGGTCATGTCGACGTGATCGGTCCAGTTGCTGTCGTCACCGCCGTACGCCGGGTCCTTGAAGTCCTGCTCCCAGGCGTTGGCATTCAACCAGCTGAACTCGACCGGGATGCCCCGGGAGGTGAACTGGCCGTTGAACGAGGCGAGGTTGTTGCCGGTCCACGGCAGACCGGAGCAAGGGCCGGTGCCCTCGCTGCCCACATCGACGACACCGTAGGCCTGGACACGCGGTGCCGCGAGCGCCGCCGCCGGCCGCCGCGGCGGCACCGGTGACGGAGTGACCTCGGGCAATTCGGCGTCCACGGCCGCCGGGACGAAGGTGATCTGCGCCGGTGAGCCGTCGGCGTTGACACCCGAGCAGCGGAAGCTCGGCTCGATACGGTCCAGCTTCGCGTCGAGGGCGGGTGCCGCGTAGGCGTAGTCGGCCTGCTGGATCCGTACGGCACCACGCAGGGCCTTGGCGCACCGTTCCCGGCCGGCTTCGCTGTCGAGGACCCGCACCGGCTCGCCCCGCGCCAGGACGCGCGTGCTGTAGGACAGTTGGGTGACCGCGCCCTCAGGGCCGAAGCCGACCCTGATCTTCGCGCCCGGACCCTCGTACGGAAGCCCGTTCAGGTCGAACGAGAACGACACCGTGGTGTCCAGCGCCGCCGAGACCGTCTGCTCGCCCTTGGAGTCGACCATTTCCAGGGTGGTGTGACCGACGGTGGGCCGGGCCTGCTCGGGGTACAGGCCGGCGCGGGTCAGCGCCTCGCGGGTCAGGCTCAGCGCCTTGTCGGCGTCGATCGGACGCAGGCGAGCCAAGGCCGCCTCGTCCAGCACGCTGCCGACCGTCGGGTTGCCATCCTCGTCCTTACCCGTCTCGCCGACCGTGATCGACGGGATGTCGAGGAAGCCCTGCTCGTCCGCGAACCGCACGCTGCCGTCCTGGGAGCGGGAAAGCCGTTCGATGCCGAACGCCTTTCCCAGCGCGGCGGCCTGGGCTTCACTGAGGCCCGCGGCACGGACCTGGTAGGTCGGCAGCTCAGCGGTCGCGGCGGCGACCGGGCCACCAGACGCAGCGAGGGTTGCGGCTCCGGTCGTGCCGGCGACGGCCAAGCCAAGGCCGAGCCGCCACCACCGGCTGCGAGAACGTTGATGTGACATGGAAACCTCCCGTTCGACGAGGCGCGCGAACCGCGCCACAAGCAAGACGACGGAGGTCGCCACCGGATACACGGTCGGCCTGTCAGCTACCTGACTGGTGGTCCCCGCTCGCCGTTCCACACCGGGTCTCGACGGCGCGGTGATAGCGGTGGGCGAGTTCGCGTACGAGTTCGACGAGTTCAGCGGGCTCGGTGACGGTGAAGTCGAAGCCGAGCAGGCCGAGGTGGACGGCGAGCGCCTCGATGCTGTCGGCTCCCGTGTCCAGGACACAGCGACTGTCGTCGACCGGCGTGATCGTGCCGACGGCGGGGTTGATGCGCTCGGCGAGCTGTTCCGCCGGTGTGTGTACGACGACTCGGGCCCGGTATCGCCAGGCGGCCGACGAAGCTCCCCGCCGGACCTGGTCGACGGCCTCCTCGGGAAGGTCACGGGGATTGAAACGGGGGCCGGCCGGTCCACGCGGGTCGAGTCGGTCCACCCGGAACGTGCGCCAGCCAGCCCGGTCGAGGTCGTAGGCGACCAGGTACCACCGTCGCCCCCAGTTGACCAGTCGGTAGGGCTCGACCTCCCGTCGGCTCTCGGAGCCGTCGTGGCTTCGGTAGTCGAGCCGCAGGCGTTCGTGGTCGCGGCAGGCGGAGGCGATGGCGCTCAGCGTGTCCGCGCTCACCCGGGGGCCGGGGTCGTCTCGGGGCACCGAGACGGCGTACCGCTGGAGGGCGTTGACCCGGCGCCGGAGTCGGGTGGGCAGCACCTGCTCCAGTTTGGTCAGCGCGCGCAGGGCGGTCTCCTCGACTCCGGTGATCGTGCCGCCGGCGGCGGTACGCAGCCCGACTGCGACCGCGACCGCTTCCTCGTCGTCGAGCAGCAGCGGCGGCAGGGCGGCCCCGGCACCCAGCCGGTAACCGCCCACCGCGCCGCGCGTGCCGTGCACGGGGTAGCCGAGGCTGCGCAGGCGCTCCACGTCGTTGCGGACCGTCCTCGTGCTGACCGACAGCCGCTGGGCCAGTTCGGTGCCCGTCCACTCCCGGGGCGTCTGGAGAAGGGACAGCAGGCGCAACAGCCGCGCCGAGGTTTCCAACATTTCTCGGAGTCTGCCACCTGATTAGGAATGGAGCTTGCCTAATAGGTTCCTACGCTGATCACCATGACGAACGACAGCAGACTCGCCCCGTTCCGGATCGACATCCCTCAGACCGACCTCGACGATCTCCAGGAGCGGCTGGCCCGGACCCGGTGGGCCGAGGAACTGCCGGCGGACGACGCGGTGCCCACGGGACCGGTGCCGCCCGGCTGGGAGTACGGCGTCCCAGTGGGTTACGTCAAGCGGTTGGTCGAGCGGTGGCGCACCGAATACGACTGGCGTGCCTGGGAGGCGAGGCTGAACCTGTACCCGCAGTTCATCACCGAGATCGACGGCCAGAACATCCACTTCCTGCACGTCCGGTCACCGGAGCCGGACGCGACGCCGCTGATCCTGACCCACGGCTGGCCGACCACGGTGGTCGAGTGGTTGGACGTGATCGGCCCGCTCACCGACCCAACGGCCCATGGCGGCGACCCAGCGGACGCGTTCGACCTGGTCATCCCGTCGGTGCCGGGCTTCGGCCTCGCCGGGCCCACCCGGGAGCGGGGCTGGGACCGGTACCGGGTGGCGCGGGCCTGGGCCGAGCTGATGCGCCGGCTCGGATACGACCGGTACGGCGCGGCCGGCAACGACGGCGGTTCGCTGATCTCGGTCGAGGTGGGCCGGGTCGACCCGGAACACGTCTGCGGCGTACACGTCACGCAGGTCTTCTCCTTTCCGTCCGGCGACCCTGCCGAGTTGGTCGGCCTCTCCGAGGAGGAGCGCGGGAAGCTGACGTTCACCGAATGGTTCACCCAGAACCGGGGCGCGTACGACAAGCTCCAGTCCACGGAGCCGCAGAACCTGGCGCACGCCCTGGCCGACTCGCCGGCCGGCCTGCTGGGCTGGCACGCCCAGTTGCTCGGTGAGCAGCTCGACCCGGATTACGTGCTCACAAACGTGATGCTCTACTGGCTGACCAACACGGCGGCCTCCGCGGCCCGCTTCTACTACGAGGACGCGGCGGCGGCGCCCGTACAGCAGAAGTCCAACGGCCGGGGCACCTCCGTGCCGGAGCCGACCACCGTGCCGCTCGGCCTGGCCAATTTCGCCTGGGACTTCCCGTCGATCCGCAGGTTCGCCGAGCGCGACCACCAGAACATCGTCTCCTGGAACACCTACGACCGGGGCAGCCACTTCGCTGCGCACGACGCCCCCGATCTGCTGGTCAACGACATCCGGCAGTTCTTCCGCAAGGTTCGCTGAACCTCCTCCATCACCCTCAGCGGGTCCGACGAAAGGAAACCCCTCATGTACCTCGTCATCGGCGCCACCGGTCACTTCGGACGCCAGACGGTGGAGGAACTGGTCGCCGCCCAGGTGCCGGTGCGGGCGCTGACCCGCACCCCGGAACGGGCCGCGCTCCCCGACGGCGTCGACGTCGTCCACGGCGACCTGACCAAGCCGGAGACGCTCCCGGCGGCACTGGCCGGCGTCCACGCCGCCTTCCTGGTCCCGCAGTACGGCATGGACGTCGCCCCACTGCTGGCGGCCGCGAAGGCGGCCGGCCTGCGTCGGCTGGTGTTCCTGTCCTCCGGAGCCATCGTCTCGCAGGCCGAGCGGCAGCCCAATGTGATAGCCCAGTACCACCGGGACGTCGAGCGGGCCATCGAGGCGTCCGGCATCCGATGGACGTTCCTGCGACTGCTCTTCCCGGCCGTCAACTCACTGGCCTTCGGGATGCAGCTGCAAGGCGGCGACGTGATCCGTGCGCCGTACGCCGAGGCGGCGTTCAGCGCCGTACACGAACGAGACGTGGCCGCGGTGGCTGCGCGGATCCTCACCGACGGCGGGCATGAAGGACGAACCTACGAGCTGACCGGCCCCGAGTCGCTGACCCAGGCGCAGCAGATCCAGATACTCGGCAAGACGCTCGGACGCTCGCTCAGCGTCGAGACCCTCGACCCGCAGCCCGTGCTGGAGCAGATGAGCCAGTTCATGGACCGCGAGTTTCTGACGGCGCTGTTCGGCCTCATGGCGGAGGCGGTCGGCAAACCCGCGCCGGTCAACGACGTCATCGAGCGGATCACCGGGAACCCCGCGCGGACCTACGCCGCGTGGGCCGAGGATCACCGGCCCGACTTCGCCGGCTGATTCCGGGTGGCAGGGGCGGGTTCGCCGCCCCTGCCACCCAACCCGCACAGCTCCAGCCGGCGAAAACCTGTCCCGACCGTTGTCGTTGAATCGCCGTCACGACCATTGTCGTTGAATCTCGGAGGGACCACGACATTAGGCGAAGGTGATGTCGGCAGGCGATGATGCCTGTGCGCGCGGCGATGGCGCGTGAGGGAGGTGGCGGGGTGGACGACTGGCTGCCTGACGCTCAGGTGCTCGCCATGCTGGACCTGGAGCCGCAGGGCTGGATGCTGGCCCGGGCGGTGCACGAGGGTCGTCTGATCGTTGACTTCGAACTGGCCTACATCAACGACGCGGGTTGCCGCTTGGTCGGACGGCCACGCGTCGAGTTGGTCGGCCACCGCTACCGGCAGCTGTGGCCGGAGACCGTGCACGACGGGACGCTTCCGTTCTACCGGTCGGTCGTGGAGACGGGGAACCCGGCCCTACGCACCGTGTACTACGAGCGGCAGTCCATCACCGGACATTTCGAGTTCCGGGTGGGGCCGTACCGCGACGGGATCATGGTTCGGTGCGTGGACCTGCGCCAGGTGACGGTGTCTCCGCAGTCGGCCGGTGCGGTACGGCTGTACGACATGCTCGACACCGCGTTCGACGGGTTCACGGTGCTTCGTCCCGTGCGGGACGCCAGTGCGGAAATCGTGGACTTCGTCTGCGAATACATCAATCAGGTCGGGGCCAAGATGACCGGCTGCAGCGTGGAGGATGTGATCGGTCACCGGCTCAGCGATGTCTCTGCCCACAGCTGGGACAGCGGGCTGTTCGATCGCTACCGCACGGTGGCCGAGACCGGGGAGCCGTGGCGGCAGGAGCTGACCTATCCCGAGATCAGCCAGGTGTGGGAGATCAAGGTCGGGCGTACCAGCGGCAGTCACGTCGCGGTGTCGTTCCGGGAGATCACCGAGCAGGTCGACAAACAGCGCCAGCTGGCCGACAGCGTGGCCCGCGCCGAGCAGGCCGCCGCCCGTGCCCGCAGCCTGGAGAGCGTGACCGCGGCGTTGGTGGCGGCGAGCACGACAGCGCAGGTGTACACCGCCATCGGATCGGTGCTGCGGCCCTCGGCCGGCGGGCAGTCCCTGGCGTTGCTCCTGCGCCAGGAGCAGTCCCTGCGCCTTGCCTACCACGCCGCGTACGAACCGGAGGTCGTCGCGCGGCTGCATGATCTGCCGATCGAGCATCCCTACCCGGCGGCGACCGTCGCCCACACCGGAAAGCCGCGCTACCTGACCTCACTGGCGCAGTTCCACGCCGCTCAGCCAGACCCGGAGACAGCCGTCCCGCCCGGGTCCCGCCAGGCGTGGGCCTTCCTCCCGCTGACCGTGGCCGGCGAGGTGCTGGGTGCGCTCGTCGTCGGCTATCGGAGCCCGCGCGACTTCGATCCCGACACCAGATCGACGCTGACGGCACTGGCAGGGCTGGGAGCCCAGGCACTTCAGCGGGCGATGCTGTTCGAGACCAGCGTGTCGATCGCCTCCGAGCTGCAGCACGCGCTGCTGCCGGCGACGCTGCCACAGACGGCGGGGCTGCGGCACGCGACCCGGTACCTACCGTGGACACGCGGCGCCGAGGTGGGGGGCGACTGGTACGACATCATTCCCATCAGTGACGGTGTCGTCGCCGTCGTGATCGGCGATGTCGCCGGCCACAACACCGCGGCCGCGGCGACGATGGGCCAGGTCCGTGACGCACTGCGCGCGTACGCCATCGCCGGGCAGCGGCCGTCCGTGGTCATGAACAACGTCAACCACCTCATCCGCGCCCTGCGACTGAACACCATGGCCACCTGCTGCTACCTGCAACTGGACGTCGCCGAGGGTGCCGTCACCGGAGTGCTCGCCGGACATCCACCGCCGATCCTGCGCGACGCACACACCACCGGTCTGGTCCGTCTCCCCACGCACCCCGCCCTGGGTGTCACGGACTCGGTTGTCTACCGCGAGAACCGCTTCGATCTTCCGCCCGCCGCCACCCTGGTGCTGTACACCGACGGACTCGTGGAGGACCGCAGCCATCCGCTCGACCGGGGCCTGGAGGAGTTGTGCGCGGCAGTGCACGACGCGCCCCGCCTCGACCCGGCCGAGATCCTGGACCACATCCTGGCCAGTGACGTCGGTCCGTCGCCACGACGCGACGACATCGCCCTGCTCTGCCTCACCCGGGACCCGGTCGAGCACTGACGGGTTATCGGCTGGGCTCAGGCTGCGACGGGCAGCCCGGCCAACCGCCATTCGAGCATGCCCTCATCGAGGCGGTGAGCGGCCCGGCCGTGCGCGGACAGGATCCGCACCGCCTCGTGGGCGAACACGCAGTATCGACCGCGGCAGTAGGCGATCACCTCGACGTCGGCGGCGATCTCGGCGACCCGGTCGGCGAGGTCGTCGATTGGGATACTGATCGCTCCGGGGATATGCCCGGCGGCGTACTCGGCGGCGGGTCGGACGTCGAGGACGACGACCTCGCCCTGCTCGGCTCGGCGGAGCAGTTCTTCGCGCCCGACCGGGACGGCGTCGTCGGGGCCGAGATAGGCGCGGCTGGCCGCGACCACGTCGGCGAGGTGCGTCGCGGCGACGTCACGCAGCATCTGGAAGAGCCCGGCGACGTCGTCGCCGGCGAGCCGGTAGTGGATCCGGGTACCGTCGCGGCGGGAGGCGACGAGACCTGCCTGGCGGAGGGTCTGCAGGTGGGCCGAGGCGGTCGTCAGCCCGAGCCCGGCGGCACGGGACAGCGCGTCGACGCTGCGCTCGCCCTGAGCGAGCAGGTCGAGTATCTCCAACCGTTTGCCGTTGCCGAGCGCCTTGCCTACCCGGGCAAGGTTGTCGAAGAGTGCCGCCTTGCGCGTCGGGTCGCCCATATCATCCTCCAGCTTTGCATGGAAGACTGTACCAGCCGTGAGCCAGCGACGACGAAGCCGATCTTGGACAGCGGACCCGGCCCTACACCGGCCCCGTCAGCCGTCTTCCGAGGCAGCGGTGCGCACGGCGCGCCGTGCAGACGATGCGGTCACGGCAGCTGCCCGCGCGGGCAGCAACCGCGCACCGGCAAGCGAGCCGGCCACGATCACCGCCAGCACCAGCAGCGCGCCCCGGGGGCTACCGGCGAAGGAGGCGACACCGTCCAGTCCGGACCGGCCGGAGCCCGGCTCGGGCATGGATTGTCGAACCGCAGCGGCCAGTTGGAGTGCCCCTCCGACCAGCGCCACGCCCACCGCCCCAGCGAGTTGGCGGCCCGTGTTGAGCACCCCGGCACCGGCGCCGAGCAGGTGCTCCGGCAGCCCTCGCATCGCCTCGGTACTGACGGGCGCCATCACCAAGCCGACCGCGAGCCCGGCGATTGCCAGCGGTCCCAGAAAGTCGAGCGCGCCGGCCGTCGCGTCACCGACGACCGCGAGCCAGCCGAGGCTGACGGCGAAGGCGACGAAGCCAGCGGTGATGATCCGTCGACCACCCCAACGGTCGGTCAAATGCCCCGCGAGGGGTGAGACCACTCCGGACACCACGGCCATCGGCAGGAACACCAGGCCGGTGCGGACCGGTCCGCTACCCAGCGTGCCCTGTAGATGCAGCGTCACCAGCAGCATCATCCCGAACATCACGGCGAACTGTGCCGCGGCCAGGGCCGCCGAGACCGTGAAGGAACGGTGCCGAAGCAGTGCGCCGGGCACCAGAGGTTCACGACGGTGCTGCTCCCATCGGACGAAGCCCGCGAAGAGCAGCAGGCCGGCGCCGAAGAGCACCGGCACGGCGGCGTCGGTGTCGTACCGACCGGCGGTCAGCAGCGCGTACGTGATCATGCCGACACTGGCCGCGATCAGTACCACGCCGCCGAGGTCGAGCCGATGGCGGCGACTGGGAGCGCGTTCCGGCACGAACCGGCGCACCAACGCGAGCGCTCCGAGACACAGCGGCACGTTGACCAGGAAGGCCGAGCGCCAGCCGAGTTCCGCCACGAGCAGCCCGCCGAGCACCGGGCCGACGATGGCAGCCAGCGCCATGGTGGCACCGACCATTCCGAACGCGGTGCCCCGGCGGTGGGCCGGAACCGCCACCGTGATCAGGCCGAGGGTCTGTGGAACGAGGAGGGCGCCGCCGACGGCCTGCACGCACCGGGACGCGACGAGCAGGGGTACCGATCCGACGACACCGCAGAGAACCGAGCCGACGAGAAACACCAGCAGCCCGGCCACGAGCACCTTACGGAAGCCGAGCATGTCGCCGATCCGGGCGCCGGGGATCAGGAGCGCCCCGTAGGCGAGGACGAAGGCGTTCACCACCCACAGCGCCTGGTCGAGGCCGGCCCCCAGCTCCCGCATCAGGGTCGGAAGCATGACCTGTACGACGGTGGTGTCGGTCATCACCACGAAGGTGGCGAGACAGAGCGCCAGTACCGTCGGAACGAAGCGGGTGGAGACTTCGGTAGCGGCGCGGTCCGGCATGTCGTCACCTTCGGATCCGGGGTGGTGGGTGGGGCTCAGACGGTGTCGAGCAGTCCGTGCATGACGTGCGGTGCCGCCTCGAGCTGGAAGTTCATCGACGGGTGGTGACGCTTCACGGTGCCCTCCAGCGACAGCAGGCAGAGCAGTGGGAAGACGAACTGGGGTTCGGCGAACAGCCCGCGGCGCCGTTGCAGGTCGAACAGCTCGACCGAGAAGGCGACGAGGCTGAACTCCTCGGCCGTCAGGCCGGCGCTGCCGGTCACCAACCGGATCACGTCCCGGCGGAAACCGTCGATGTCGGCGCCGGACAGGTCACCCCGGGTGGTGGAGAGCAGTATGTCGGCGCAGGTCTCGCCGTCTCCTCTGATCATCCCGGCGAAGAACTCGGTGAACGTTCGACGGGCCGGTTCGGCCATTCGGAAGGCGAAGCCGGCGTCGACCACGGCGACGGTGCCGTCGGTACGGAAGTAGGTGTTGCCCTGGTGCAGGTCGACGTGGATGAAGCCGTTGATGAACAGCATCCGGTAGACGGCCTGCACCAGCGCACGTACCTCCTGCTCCCGCTGCCGAGGGGCAAGCTGATGAACGGTGGAGGTGTCGAGGCCGTCGAGGAACTCCATCGTGATCACACCCGGTCGGCAGTGTTCGGCGACCACCTGCGGCACGACCACGCCCGGTACGCGGCCGAGGTCCTCGCGTAGCTGGCGCAGGTTCTGCGCCTCGGCGACGAAGTCGAGCTGTGTCAGCAGTGAATCGGCGAGCTGGTCCACGATCTCCGCCAGCGGGATCCGGCGCAGCTTCGGCAGCCGTTGCAGCGACGCGGCCAGGGCCCGGATCGCCGCCAGGTCGCTGCGCATGGCCCAGCCGACGTCAGGCCGGAGCACCTTGACCGCGAGAATGCGGCCCTCGGTCTCGGCTCGGTAGACACACGCGACGGAGCCGCTGGCCACGGGGGGCCGGCGAACGGCTTCCTCGAGGAAGGCGGGCACCTGGCCGAAGCCGCTTCGGACAGTACTCAGGGCCGCTCCGGCGCTCATCGGTCTGGCCCGGTCGTGCAGCCGGCCGAGAGCGGCGGCGAGATCGGGGCCGATCACGTCCACCCGGGTGGCGAGCAGCTGTCCGAGCTTCAGGTACGCGCCACCGAGTCGGTCGAGTAATCGGCTCAGTTCGACGCCGAGGGCATCCGGCCGGCGGGCGACTCGGGCGGCGGCCAGGCGCAGCGCTGCCGCACCTACCTCCGCGCCGACCCGGGCTGTCCGGACCGCCACGTGCGTAAGGGATCGTGGCAAGGTCGGTCACCTCCTGTCGAGCCGCTCCTCCGCCGCGTGCCGCAGCTGCATGGGCGGTCGGGTGAACACACCGTCCGGCAACGCCACGGCGGGGCTGGTTCGGATGAACTCGGTCCGGTGGCCGGTGCGCGACCGGCACACCTCGATACGCCGAGGGGGTTCCTCTCCCCCGGCACCACCGTGCTCGGTGATCTCCCAGGTACGCAGCGGCTGCCCGTCGCGCCGCAACAGGCGCCGGGACACCAGTCCCCGGTCCAGGTCCACGAACTCGGTGACCTCGAGCGTCGGCAGGCTGGGCGGACCGAGATAGTGACGGGTGTCCGGTGCCACCGCGGCGGAGCCGTCGAGGTTCCGGTCCTCGGCGTGGGTGGTCTCGACCGGCCGCAGCGCCGGGTGTGACCATGCCATCAGGTCGAGGTAGCTGACGTCGGTCAAGGGTAGGCAGTCGAAGGTCAGCGGTTCGGCCACCGGCAACGGCGCGGCCATGGTCGGCAGGAACGTGTGGACCTGACAACGACCGGCCAGCTTGTCCTCCTCGATCCGGACGTACGTGCCGGACAGCACGGCCGGCTGTAGGACGAAGAGCACGGTGGTGGCGCGCGTGGGACGCTCGCCGTCGAAGCGACGGGCGAGCAGGTAGCGCATCGGGTTGCGGCCGATCGCCGTCTCCACGCTGAAGGTGTAGGCCGTGAGCCGGCCCGCCCGAAGGTTCGGACGGACCGGCCCCGCAACACGCACGTCGTCCATGTTCTCAGTGCTTAGGCGAGCACGCCGGCGAGGTACTCCGGGATCACCGCGCTGTCGATCGGGACGTGGTGCAGGAGCGCACCGATCTCGATGTCCGCCGCGATGAGCTCGCCGACCTGACGGTTCTCACCGTCGTACAGCGGGTACCTCATGGAGGTACGGGATACGTCGCCGATCGGCGGGACCATGGCGACCCGGGACTCGAGCCGCACGATCTGCTCGCCCGTGGTCACGGTCTGGCCGAGCTGCTCCACCTCGAACTGCGGGTAGATCGCGGTGACGCAGTCCTTGATCGGCATGGGGGTGGTGAAGTGGGACGGGCTGGGCTTGACCCGCGCACCCTCCGGCTTGGCCGGGGTGTTCATGACCTTGACCTGGCCGAAGATGTCGCTGTGGCCGGTCACCTGGAGGGACAGGAACTGGGCCGTGATGGTGCTGCTGGCCCAGTCCAGCTCCCGCCCCTGCGCGGCGTGCGGGTCGTGGCGACGGTAGATCGCCATGCCGTACAGGTCGACGACGTCCTCACCCAGACCGTCGATGCGGACGTGGATCCGCTCACGGACGGTGAACGCCTCGAGGGCCGACGGGGTCAGCGTGTACGGGCGGATCGGGTACAGGTTCCCCGGCCCTCCCCACGCCGCCTCGTGCCCTTCGACGACCTTCGCCGGGGCGAGGCTCTCGCCGTCGATGCCGACGGCGACGCCCCTTTCCTGCAGCATCCTGATGATGTTCAGTGGTCGAGTCATGACCTTGTCCTTTCGCTCCTGCGATGTCTGGACGGGTTCGGCGGTACCGGCTAGTCGGCCAGTGACGCCATCAAGGCATCAAGCCTGTCGACGACGTGCGCGAAGTCGACCTTGCGCGCGGGGATCGCGGTCTTGGCCACCGTCTGGTCACCCAGCTCGGCCACGAGCACCTCGATCAGGCGGTCAAGGTTGTTGTGAGCGATGCTCACCGGAAAGTGCATGAGGGGTACGGCGTGCGCCGGGTCCGCCTTGGGCTCCCCGGACTCGAGTCGACCCTCCGAGCCGGACGACTGCCGCCAGGCCTGCTCGACGGACAGGTCGTAGCGGTGGAAGGTCTGGTCGTAGTAGGGACGCCACCGCTCCCGCAACTCGTTGGCGGAGATCTTCTCCTCGAGGTAGTCGATGGCCGCGGGCACGAAGACCTCGCGGTACTGGCTGATCAGCGCGGTGATGTCCGGCGAGGCTGTCCCGATGGTGCTGCCGCTTGTCGTCATGGCGTTCTCCGATCCTGAGCTGAAGCGGTGACGGACGGGTCCTGGGGAAGGGCGTTCGGTCTGCCGCCGGTACCGGGGGCGCGCGCCGTCGCGTCGGGTCTCGGGGTGCGGGGACGAGACGACGGGAACCGGCAGTGGTCTCCGGCGGCCGCGTCGGTGGGGTGTCGGCGGCTGACGCGTCTTCCGCTATGAACAGCGAACCACTTTAGAAAGATATAGTCAATGGCCATGGATGGATTTTCTGGCCGGCTCGGCCAGCCACCCACACCCCACCGCTGAACAGCACAAAGGACGGCCAGCACCCGGACCACGGGCGCTGGCCGTCAGCAACGCGTCGACGGTTGGCTACCGATGAGCTTGCCTTCAGCCGCTCGGTAACTGATCCGATCGGTACCTCAGTGGCCGCGGGCGCACATGCTGTAGCCGTCGCGGATGATGGCCGTGGCCATCGGCACGTAGGTCGCCGGATCCTCCGGAACGACCACGGCCAGCCCGTCGCAGTAGCGGTTGTACATGCAGAAGGCCGCGGAGATCAGGACCGTGTCATGGATCTCGATGTCGGTCGCCCCCTCGCCGCGGGCCGCCTCGACCATCCGCTCGGTGACCGCGTGCCCGCTCTCCTGCACGGCTCCGGCAATGGTCAGCAACGCCTTCAGTTTGGGGCTGATCGGGGCGCTGACGTGGTCCGCCAGCACCTTGTCCACCAGGGAGCGGCCCTCGGGATGCTGCTGGGCACTCATCTCGCTGTGGGTGTTGGTACAGAACCGGCACTCGTTGAGCACCGAGACGTACGCGGCGATCAACTCCCGCTCGGCCCGGCTGAGCGTGTGCTCGTCGCGGAGCAGGACTTCGGCCAGTTCGCTCAGCGGACGGCCGGTCTCCTGGCGGTACTGCATGAGGCCGGGGGTGCCGGGCATCAGGCCGGCGGGCAGGGTGACGTGGGGCATGGCGAACTCCCTCGCTGGACGCGTGAGTGGGCACCGGTGGGATCGGGCCATTCCCGCAACATGCGAATTCTTGCGGGGTTTCCCCTCCGGGTTCTACGCAGGCCAGTCTCTTGCTTTAGAACAATATAGTCAAGAGATAGGCTCCGACCCAGCAACCGCCCGCCACAAGGCGATGGGCGGCGACGAGGAGGCACCATGCCCGAATCGACAGGGATGAACCAGAGCCAGTTGTCGCGGTCCGGCGGACCAGTTGGACGACGGGCTCTGCTGCGCGGCGCGACGCTCGCCGCGCCGGCGATGGCGCTGCTCCCGCCGGCGACCGCGACGGCGGCGACGGCCACCCCGCCGCGCTTCAATCCGCACGACTGGCGCTCGGTCCGAAACCAGTTCCTCCTCACCCGACAGCACGCCCACTTCGCCGCGTTCATGCTGGCGTCCCATCCGGCCTCCGTGCGGACCGCCATCACGGCCGTCCGCAACCAGCTCGACACCTACCCCGAGCGGTATCAGATGGGTCTGGCCGACATCGAGCTCGGTGCCCGCGCCCGGGCCGCCCTCGCCGACTACATCGGGGCCGCTCCGGCCGAGATCGCACTCACCGACAGCACCACGATGGGCATCGGTCTGGTCTACGCCGGCCTGCGGCTTCGCCCCGGTGACGAGGTGGTGACCACCACGCACGAGTTCTACTCGACGTACGAGGCGCTGCGGCTGCGCCGGGAATCCGACGGCGTGGTCGTCCGGGAAGTCGCACCCTACGACGACCCCGCCGCCGCGCGGGCGGAGGTGATGGTGGCGCGGCTGCTCGATGCGGTCACTCCACGCACCCGGGTACTGGCCATGACCTGGGTGCACTCGAGCACCGGGGTCAAGCTTCCGGTGCGCCGCATCGCGGAGGCGATCGCCGAGTTGAACTCCCGCCGCAACGTCGAGGAACGAATCCTGGTCTGCCTCGACGCGGTGCACGGCTTCGCGGTGGAGGACATCGACGTGCCGGCGCTGGGGGTCGACTTCTTCATGACGGCGACGCACAAGTGGCTGTTCGGCCCGCGCGGGACCGGCTTCGTCTGGGGCCGTCCGGAGGCCTGGGCACGGCTGCGGACGACCATCCCGAGCTTCTCGATCCCGGCGTTCGTCGGCTGGCTGACCGGACAGCCACCGCTCGGTGCTCCCGGCGACCTGCACAGCCCTGGCGGCTACCACTCCTTCGAGCAGCGGTGGGCCCTGCCCGAGGCGGTGGCTTTCCACCGGGCGGTGGGGCGGGACCGGATCGCGGCGTACACGCACGCGCAGGCCCGCCAGCTCAAGGAGGGTCTGGCCCAGCTGTCCCACGTCCGGCTGGTCACCCCGCGCTCGCCGGAGCTGTCCTCCGGGATCGTCTGCTGTGCCATCGACGGATTGAGCGCCGAGGAGGTGGTCACCCGGCTTCGGGACAGACATCGCATCCTCGCCGGTGCGACCCCCTACCGGCAGTCCTACGTCAGGTTCGGACCGAGCCTGGTGACCAGCCCGCAGGAGGTGACCCGGGTCGTCCGGGCGGTGGCCGCACTACGCTGAACCCCGCGGCGTGGACGCCGTCCTGACTGTCGGCAGGGCGGCGTCGCCGTTGCCGCACTCACCAGACGGGGTCGCTCGCACCGCCTCGTCGTACGCGTGCAGCTGTCCGAGCAGGGAGACCACCGCAGCACCGACCCCCTCGGTCTGGCCCACCCTGACCAGGATCTCGGTCAACGCCTCGATCCACCTGCTGTTGGACAGCGCGCCGGTGTCGGCCACGTCGAAACCTGCCTCGGTCAGGACGGCCACCGCCCGCCGCTTGGGCAGGCCCTCGTCGCCGGCCACCGGCACCAGCACCCGACATCTCCGGTCCAACCCGGCGATCTGGCGCGGGGACAGGCAGTTGAGGGCCTTCACCACCGTCCGCGCCGGGAAGGCCGACGCCACGGACTCGGCTCCGGAGCAGCCGCCCACGAGCGTCGCCCGACGGCCCAGACCCGGATTGGACATGTCGATGACCGGCGTACCGGGCAGCACCGGCCCGAGATCGCGGGCGAGCTGCCGGTAGTCGGCGAAGACGGGAGTGGCGAGCAGGATCACGTCGGCGCCGGCGGCGACCCAGCGGGGGTCGCCGGCACGCGCGCCCGGCAGCGCGTCGGCGAGCCGGCGGGCACTGCTCTGCCGCCGGCTGGTGAGGCTGACCGGGAAGCCGCGGGCCGCGAAGAGACGGGCCAGGGCTGATCCCATCGCGCCGCAACCCACGATGCCGATGGTCGGCCTCGCGGCCGGTGCCGGCCGACGAACCAGTCGGTCCTGGTGCGTCCCGGATCCTCGCCCGGTCGACCCCGCCGCACCCTTGGCATGCGGGGCGGGAAGCCGCCGCGACTGGTCATCGGGAAACACTTTTCAACCCCCGCCGTCGACGCGTCGCTTCAGTTATCGATCGTATTCACTGACGATCTGACACTGTCAAGCAACGGCGCAGGCTGCGAGATGCCGCGCGTGGGCGAACCGATGGCCGTCAGTCGCAGGGCGGCATCTCCGGCAGCTCCGCGCCACCGGAGACGCCGCCTTCGGCGAGCATCGCGAACCGGCGCAGGATCCCTGGCCAGCCATTGGCGAACTTGTGGTACCGGTCGAACAGGGCCGGATCGAGCCGCTCCCAGCCGTGATGGGTCACCATGACCCGGGTCAGGGCCGGCCCGAGCCGCTGAAAACGGATCTCCACCTCGGTGAAGTCCGGCCCGGGTGTCACCTCCCAGGTGAAAGAGAGTGACTCCGGTGGCCGCCACGACGTGATCCGACCCCAGTCGGACTGGCTGCCGTCGTCGCGTACCTCGTAGATGCGTCCGTCGAGGTGAGCCTCGACGATCACGTCGCGCACCGCACCCGGCGCGAGAACCCTGGTCTGGATCGGCCACCATTCGGCGAGCCGTCCGATGAAGGTGTCGAAGGTCCGCTCCTGTGCCGCCTCGACCAGCACGGCCTGACGTATCGGCTCAACAATGTTGACGGAGGACGACCTCGCGGCATCGGCGGCAGCCATGCCGGCCAGTCTGCCAGAAAACCCTAGCTGGCAGCCGCCACGCCGCCGTCTTCGCGGCCGGTGTCCTCCACGATGTCGCGAGCCACCTCCATCCGCTGCCGCCACAGCGCCTCGAGAAACGCCCGCAGTTCCGTCAGGCCCGTCTCACTGGCCCGGTAGAGACGCCGTGTCCCCTCCCGCCGCTCGGTCACCAGCCGCGCCTCCTTCAACACCTGGAGGTGCTGCGAGACCGCCGCCCTGGTCACGTCGAACTGCTGAGCGATCTCACCGGCCGACATCTCCGTGGGCGAGACCAGGGTCAGGATGGCTCGACGGCGTGGCTCCGCGATGGCGCGGAGCACCACGTCGACGTCCTGAGCGGGTCCTTGACTGGGCATCACGGGCACCCTAGCCGGCGAGTCACGCGCGCTGCCAGAGACCCATCCGGTTGCCCTCCACGTCGCTGAAGACAGCGAGGTGCCCCGTGCCGGGAATCTCGTAGGGCGACACCTCGGTCTTGCCGCCGAGGGACTCCGCCTTGGTCAGGGCGGCGTTGATGTCGTCGACGACCACGTAGACGAGCACCCCGGAGGTGCGGCCGTCACCAGCCTTCCCGATGCCACCGGGAATACCCTCGCCGCCAGTGTCGATCATCGCGTAGTTCATCTGCTCGACGTAGTTGAGTTTCCAGTCGAAGAGATCGGCGTAGAACTGGCGCGACTTGGCGCCGTCCTTGACGGCGATCTCGAACCAGGCGACTGGCTGTCCCATGACCACTCCTCACGGTTGCGGTTCGGCTACCCGGCAAAGTCTAGGTGCCGGCTTTCATTAGCGCCAGCTTTCGCAAGTAACAGCTATCAGAGGACACCTCATGCCCGCCGATGCCCACCCGTCGCTCGAATCTTGCTGGCCCACGCCATGGCCCTTGACGCCCCGATCGAGGCGCTCCTATGGTCGAGTCGTAGTTCACTATATGTTTGTCAATTGAAGTCGGTAGCGATCCGGCCGCCGACACCGCAGGAGGTCATGCCCTGATGAGCGCCTTCCCACCGGACTGGTTCGACGCCGTCTACCGGGGCGAGGGTCCACTGGGCCTCCCACCCTGGGACGTCGGCACGCCCCAACCGGCCTTCGTCCGACTCTACGAACGCGGAGAGCTGCGGTCCGGTCGCGTCCTGGACGCCGGTTGTGGAACCGGCGACCTCGCCCTCTACCTTGCCGGCCACGTGGTCGAAGTGGTGGGTTGCGACCTGTCCCCGACCGCCGTCGAGCTGGCTCGCCGCAAGGCCGCCAGCCGCGCGTTGCCGGTACGGTTCGAAGTCGCCGACCTCACCGCGCTCACCCGGTTCGCCGGCTGGTTCGACGCCGTGGTGGACTGCGGCGCGCTGCACGTGCTCGACGCCCCGGCCCGGCACCGGTACCTGCGCTCGCTGCACGAGGTCAGCCTCCGGGACGCGACCCTGCACGTCCTCGCGCTCTCGGCCGACGCGCCGCGCTTCGGACCCGAGGGCCTCAGCCGCGAGGCGCTGGCCACCGAACTCACCGCGACCGGGTGGCGGGTACGGCACACCGACAAGGAGACCCTGCTCGAACGCGTGCCCAACGAGGCCGTCGGGCGGGTCCTGGGGGCGACGCCGGGCGACCTCGTCGAGGTGCCGGCATGGCTGGTCACGGCGACCCGAGAGCCGGCCGCCGGAGGCTGACGGCGACCTTGCCCCGTTCACCGGCCAATCAGTCCCTCACCGACAGGAGTCGAAGGCGATGACCACTGCGCAGACACCGGCGAGCGACCGGTTCGACGTCTCTCCGCGTACCCCCGACGAGTGGCTCGCCCGCGCCCGTGAGGTGGCCCGGACGCTGGCCTTGGACGCGGCTGAGCGTGACCGGCACGGGCGGGCACCGCACGGTGAGGTCCAACTCCTGAAGGATTCCGGGCTGGTCACGCTGCTGGGGCCCCGGGAACACGGCGGTGGCGGCCAGTCCTGGACCACGGCGCTACGCGCCTGCCGGGAGGTGTCCCGGGCAGACGGCTCGATCGGCCAGTTGCTCGGCTACCACTACCTCTGGTCGTGGGCCGTCCGGTTCTTCGGCACCGAGACACAGATAGCCGAGGAGGAACAGCTCTACACCCGCAACCGCCACTTCTACAGCGGGGCGATCAATCCACGGGACAAGGACCTGACGGTTACCGACGAGGGTGACACCATCCGGCTCGACGGGCGCAAGAGCTTCGCCTCCGGCAGCGGGGTCTCCGACCGGACCTGCCTTGCCGGAAGCCTCCCCGACGGCCGTCCCGTCTTCACCATCGTCGACTCCAAGTCGCCGGATCTGGTCTATCACCACGACTGGGACAACATGGGCCAGCGGCTGACCGAGTCCGGAAGCGTGACGATCAGCGGACTGCGACTGCCGTGGCACGCGGCGATCGGTTACGTCGACAAGACCGCGCACCCGATGCCGTACAACAGCCTCTCCCTGCTCACCCTTCAGCTGATCATGACGAACCTCTACCAGGGCATCGCCGAGGGCGCCGTGTCGGCTGCCGTCGAGTACACCCGTACCACCACCCGCCCCTGGCCGTACGGCGGGGACGACAAGGAGTCGGCGACCGACGAGTGGTACATCCTCGAGGCGTACGGCGATTTCCGGTCCCGGCTGTGGGCCACCGAGTCGTTGATCGACGCGGTGAACGCGCAGCTCGCCGCCCACCTGCACGGCCCTCGTGCGGCGGTCACCTGGCAGCAGCGCGGTGAGACGGCCGTGCGGATCTCCGCGGCCAAGCAACGCATCATCCAGGACGGCCTCGACGTCTGCTCCCGCATCTTCGACGTGATGGGCGCCCGGGCCACCGCCTCGCGGTACGGCTTCGACCGGTTCTGGCGCAACCTGCGCACCCACAGCCTGCACGATCCGGTGGCCTACAAACGGCGCGAGGTCGGCCGCTACGCGCTGCTCGGCGAGCTGCCCCAGCCGTCGTACTACACCTGATCCGCGCCGACCGGGGGTGCCGGCGCGGACCGCCGGCACCCCGTCCCACCGGCGCTCACGGCAGCAGCGGCAGGGTGATCCGCGCCACCGGCCGGTACGGCCCGCACCGGGCACCGTCGGCCACGTCGGACAGCAGCTCGGGCACCCAGCTCAACAACTCGCTGCGATGCAGGTCGTCTATCGCCTCGCGGGCGGTGTCCCGGTCCAACTCCGCCTCGGCGTCGCCGGCCGCGGCCGTGTGCAGGGTGTCGAGCAACGCGCACACCACCGCGACGTGGTCGACCGCGACGATCGGCGCGGCCACCGGCGGCACCGGCCGCAACCGGTACGCGGCCAGGAAATCCTCCAGCGCCCGCCGGGGACCGGCACCCAGTGCGCGGCCCGACCGCGCGGAGGCGTACGGCGGCACCAGCGGCCGGGGGCCGACGAAGAGCCGGGCGTACTCGACGGCGAGTTCCTCCAGCGCCTGCTCGACCGGCAGCGAGCGCAGCCGGTCCTCCATCAGGTCCAGCCCGGTGGCGCGCAGGCCGGCCTCGGCGGACAACCGCACCAGGGCGGCGTAGAACGGCGGGTCGACCTCGACGGCGAAGGTACGGGAGGCCAGCCGCCACGTCGCCGCGACGGCCCGCTGAACGGCGGTGTCCACGGGGGTGCTCATACCCGCCGCACCCGGACGACGGTGTCGTGGTAGGCCTGTTGACCGGAGACCGGGTCCGGGTAGATCGGCATGATGGTGTTCTGGGCCACCGACAGCGCACCGGCCCACCAGATCCTCCCCTGGTCGCCGTCGGCGCTGCGCCCGTAGCCGGGCTGGTGGGTCCGGTCGACGCCGTTTGTGGCGAACGGCCCTCCCTGCCCGCGACCCGCGTTGTGCGCGATCGCGATGACCTGCGGGTGGACCCCGTGTGTGAGGTGGACTCGGGTGCGCAGGCTGCCGATCACTCCTCCGTCGCCCCCGGGCACCTGCCGGTCGTACGGTCGATGCCCGGTGACCTCGATCCAGTCGCCCTGACGGAGTCCCAGCCGCTGCGCGGTGGTGGGATTGAGCCAGGCGGGATTGGTGTGCGCGATCTCCTGGAGCCACTTGGACTGGCTGGTCCGGTGCGCGTTGTGCACGTTCCACTTGAAGCTGATCATGATGAGTTCGTCAGCGGCGAAGTCCCGTTGATGCGCGGGGATGGGCTCATACACCGGCAGCGGCTGAATCGGCACACCCGCCTCGTCTCCGCGGTCGGCGATGAAGGCGCTGTGCACCTCGACCTTCCGCGACGGGGTCGGAAATCCGCGGCGGGGCACTCCGTCGATCATGATGCCGACGGCGAGCGGTTCGCCGGTCTGCGGATCGCTGCCTTGGTGGATGATGCCGGTCTGCGGGTCGGTACGGGATCCGGCCAGTTCATCGGCGCTGAGCTGCCGCTCGTATGGACGGTAGGCGGGTTTCTTGGTCGGGTCCTGCCAGACGCCGTGTCGGCGCATGTGGTCCAGTCCACCGGGAACCGGGGCGAAGTACTCGGCCAGGTACTCCTCGACGGAATTCCACGGGTAGTACGTCTCCATTCCACCGCCGATACGGCGGGCCAGTTCGGGGAAGATCTCGCGGATGTCCTTGGACTCGCCCAGCGGGGGCACCACCGGCTGGCGCAGCCCGACGTAGTCCACCAGGCTCTGGGGTGGTCGGGAGTCGATGTCCCACCGTTCCAGGTAGGTGGTCCAGGGCAGCACGATATCGGCCAGGTCGGCGGTGTCTGAGTACATCACGTCGATGCACACGTGAAACGGGATCAGTTCGGTGTCGGTGAGCACCTCGCGGATCAGCCGGGTGTCCGGGAACGACCAGGCCTGGTCGCAGTTGTAGGTCATCAACGCCGAGGCCTTCTGCCGCCCCTCCTTGATCCACAGATAGACGATCTCGGCGACCTTCATCTGGTTCCGCTGCCAGGCGTTCGCCAGCGGCCAGCCCTTCGCCTCGGCGATCAGGCTGCGCCGGACCGGCTTGGGCGGGACCGGCTCCGGTTCCGGCAGCGCATCGGTGTCCCAGGCCGATCTCGGGTGCCAGCACCAGCCACCGACCTGGCCCATGTTGCCGACCAGGGCATTGAGCACGGTGATCGCGCGGTCGTTGTAGAAGCCGTTGCGGTGCGCGGCGGAACCCCGGTTGCAGATGGTGGTGCAGCGGGGCGCGGCGGCCGCGAACTCCCGGGCGATGCGGCGAATGGCCGTCGCCGGTACCCCGCTCTCGGCCTGCGCGTACTCCGGGGTGTACCGGGCAAGGTGCCGAGCGTACTCGGCCGCGGGTAAGTTGGACCAGCGGTCGAACCAGTCCCGGTCCCACAACTCCTCAGCGCAGATGACGTTGCTCATGGCCAGGGCGATCAGCCCGTCGGTGCCCGGCTTGACACAGAACCACTCGTCGGAGAGGGCCGCGGTGTTGGACAGCCGGGCATCGAAGGTTACGATCTTGGCTCCGTTCGTCGACCGGGCCCGCATCATCCGGGTGGCGACCGGGATGTGGCCCTGGTGGGCCTCCGCCCAGTTGCTGCCGAAGTTCAGCACATAGCGGCTGTTCTCGTAGTCACCGAGATCCCAGTCGGACTCGCCGATCGTGGCCAGGATGGCGGCCCGGCGGTTGAGCGAACAGAGTGCCCGGTGGTTGAAGAACGACGGGGTGCCGTAGGCGTTGAGAAACCGCCGCACCGCGTCGGCCGAGCGGTTGCGGCCCTGTTGAAAGAAGAACTCCTCGGGGCGGCCCTGCTCGCGCAGCGGGCGCAGCCGATCGCCGATCTCGGTGTACGCCTCCTCCCAGCTGATCCGTCGCCAGCGTCCCTCGCCCCGCGCGCCGACGCGCCGCATCGGGTAGAGCAGCCGGTACGGGTCGTAGAGCACCGACGGTCCGGCCACCCCCTTGGCGCACACCCCGCCTCGACTGTTCGGGTCCTCGGGATTGCCCTCCACGCCGACCAGCCGTCCATCGCGGACATGGCCGATGATGCCGCAGGCGGTGGTGCACATCTGGCACATCGAGGGGACCCGGCGTACCGGCTCCGGAGTGCCGGCGGCCGTACCCCCGTCGTGCGGTGCGGTGGCCGCGACGACCTCGACGCCGGCCAGGCCGGCAGTCGCACCGGCCGCCAGTCCACCCAGCACCAGCAGGTCCCGGCGGGTGAGGGCCCACCCGTGCGGGGAGTCCGGCGCCGTCTCAGCGTTCGGGTCCGCGACGTCCTTCAGCATGATGGTCAGCCTCCGACTGAGAACAGGAGAAAGCGGGCGGCGCAGGCGCCGACGACGACCGCGACGGCGGCCCCGGCGACGAAGGCCCGGCGGCGTTCGATCGCCAGCACGGCGGCGGGGACGACGAGACCCACCGCCACCACGGCCAGCCACCAGAGCTGGGCCTGGGCACCGGTGGACAACTCGGCGACGGTTCGACTGTGGCGCGGGTCGCCGATCAGGCTGAGCGCTTCGAAGACCAGGGTGATGGCGTACGCCCCGAGCAGCCCGAGCAGTAGCCGGCGGACCGGCCTCAGCAGCCCGGAGAGCCCGAGACGGGCCGGGGCGGTGGCCGCCAGCAGGCCGATCGCGGCGGCGCCGAGCAGCAGGGAGGTCAGCAGGAACAGCAGGCCCGCCCCGCTGGTGGCGGCCAACGGTGAGGACCAGGTACGGGAGAGCACCGCAGCGGGATACAGGGCGAGGGCGAAGCTGGTGGCGAGCAGTCCCCACCCGACGATCGGCATCAGCGCGGCACCGACGGCGGTGCCGACCTCCGGGCCGGGCGGCCCGGAGGTACCGGTGGCCGCGGCGTCCCGGGCAGAGCGGCGGCTTGCGGGCGGCTCGATGGTGAGTGTGCCGGTCCGGACCGCTCCGGTTCCGCCCCGCTCGTACCCGCGGGCCGCGACGGTGTTCAGGCGCCGGTACCGCTCCACCGCCCAGATCGCGACGACCAGCAGCGCGAGCTTCAACGCGATGAGCTTCGCGCCCACCGCGATCGGCGAGCCGAGGTTGTCGAACCGGGTCAGCATCAGGAAGAACCGCTCTGGCCTGCCCAGATCGGTCACCAGCAGCACGGAGATCGCGACCAGGGTGGCGGCGGACAGCGGGTCGGTGTATCGGCGCAGCCGGGTGCCTGGCCCGCCAAGACGGCCCAGGCCCCAGGTGACCAGGCCCAGGCCGCTGGGCAGACCGATGATGACGAAATAGACCGCAACCAGGGCACCCCACGGCCGGCCGGCGGTGAACGGAGCGGTCATCGATTCCGCTCCTGGCCGCCGGTCAGGTCCGCGCGGGTGTCGACCTGCACCCCGTTGACGGCGATCAGCGGCAGGGCGTTGCGGGGATCGACGTAGCGCACCCGCGGCGAGGTGCCGGCGGACTCCTTCCAGACGGTGGTCGGGCTGGCGGCCACCCGGCGGGAGATCTCGCTGTCCGGGTCGTCCAGGTCCCCGAACACGCGGCAACCGGTGGGACAGGCGGAGACGCAGGCTGGTTCCCGCCCCTGGGCAGTGCGGTGTTCACAGAAGGTGCACTTCTGAGCCGCGCCCTTGTCCTCGTCGATATAGATCGCGTCGTACGGGCACGCCGACATGCAGTACCGGTTGACATTGCAATCGCCCTCGGAGATGACGACCTGGCCGTCCGGCAGCCGGCTGATGGCATCGGTCGGGCAGGCGTTCAGGCAGGGCGCGTCCTCGCAGTGGTTGCACAGCACCGGGATGAAGTGCCGGGTCACCGTGGGGTAGCTGCCCTGCTCGACGTAGTGGACGGTGTCGCGGAACGCGCCCAGCGGGACGTCGAACTCCGCCTTGCACGCCACCGAACAGGCGTGGCAGCCGATGCAGGTGCTCAGGTCGATGAGCATGCCCAGCCGGGTCATGGTCAGCCTCCGTGGTGGTGGGTGGGCGCCGGCCGGCACGGCACGGCAGCTCAGGGGTCAGGCGTTCCAACGCGCCAGCCAGTCCCGCTCCTGTTGCCGCTTCTCCTCATGGAACTCGGGCGAGGGCTCGTGCAGGACGACCGCCGGGGCCGGCGGGTCGAGGAACATGCCCGCCCCCTTGGCTGCGCGACCCCCGCCGACCTCCACGTAACAGGAGCCCGCGCCGCTGAACCAGGGCTCCGGCCCGTCGTAGCCGAAATGCCGGGCGACGCCGGCGGCGGCGACCTCGGCCTCGGCCTCGGCGAAGACGGCGGCCTTGGGTAGGGGCTTGCCGTTGGGCAGGGTGACCGCGGCGGTGTCCCCGATGGCCCACACGGCCGGTACGGCGGTGGCCAGCGTGCGTGCGTCCACCGGAATCCACCCGTTCGGGCCCAGGCCGGTGGAGACGACGGCGGCGGCCGGCCGGTGTGGCGGTACGGCCACGAGGAAGTCGAACGGTTCGTCGCTCTCGTCAGAGAACAGCATCCGTCGTCCGGCCAGGTCGATCCGGTCGATCGTCCGACCGGGATGGAAGCCGATCCCGTGCTCCTCCATCATCGCGACCAGAGCCTTGCCGACGTCCGGTCCCGCCACCGCCATGGGTAGCGGGTCCGGGGTGAACGTGTCGATGGTGACCGCGTCACGGACACCGCGCTCACGCAGCAGATCGGCGATGAGGAGGGCGCCCTCGAACGGGGCCGCCGGACACTTGAACGGCACGCCGGCAACGAGCACGGCCACCCGGCCGGTGTCGACGTCCAGGAACCGGTTCCTCAGGTGGGCGGCTCCGGAAAGGGTGTAGAACTCACCGGCCACGCCCGCGTCGGCGGCGGTTGTCAGGTTCGGGATCCGGCTCGGGGCGAGTTGCGCACCGAGCGCGATGACCAGCGCGTCGTAGGTGAGCACGCCGCGATCGGTGAGCACGGCCCGGGCCTTGAGATCGATCGATTCGACGTGCCCGAGTCGCATATCGATGCCGGGCAGCTCACGCGGTTTGACCCGGACCTCCTCCGCGTCGCGCCAGCCGCGCATGACCCACAGCAGGGACAGGCCGAGCACCCCGTCGAAGGAGCGGTCGACGAGCACCACCCGGTCCCGCTCGGGGAGCAGCTCGCGCAGCCGGGTGGCAGCGGTGAGGCCGCCGACCCCGGCACCAAGGACGACAACGGTATTCGCCATGGTCAGGCACCTCCCTCAGACGTTGATTACCTTGTCGGCCCAGGCGGTCCACTCGGCCAGTTGCACCATCGAGGAGCGGTGCGCGCCGGCCACGATGCGATCCGCGGCCATGCCGCGGGCATCCATGCAGGCACCGCAGTTACCGACCACACCGCCCTTGTCGGTGAAGGCGGTGATCATCTTGTCGAGGTTGTAGTAGCCGTTGGGCACCTTCTGCCCGGCGGCGGTGGCCGCCACGGCGTCGCCGAACATGAACACTCGGACCTCGTTGGCGCCGTCGGCGTCGACCATCTGGCGCGCCCAGCGAATGCCGTTGTAGGTGCGCTCGGTGCCGTAGGGCGGGTCGTGCAGGACGAACAGGATCTTCATCGTTACCTCCTCAAGGACTGGGGAAACCACATGCTGCAACGCCCGTCACGCCTCGGGGCCGCCGCACCGAGGCGGCCACGGACGGCCCGGGACAGTCGATCCACGCCGACGACGAGGACCACCACGGCGACCAGCAGCGTCGCCATCTGCTGGTAGCGGAAGAGATTCATGGCGATGCCGAGGGCCTGCCCGATGCCGCCGGCGCCGACGAAACCGATCACCACCGAGCTGCGGATGTTGCACTCCCACTGGTAGAGCAGTTGGGAGGCGACGTTCGCCCGCGCCTGGGGGAAGATGCCGAAGACGGCGGTGGCGGTGCGGGTGGCGCCGGTCAGTCGCATCGCCTCGACAGGGGCGGGATCGACCGCCTCCAGCTGTTCGGAACAGAGCTTCGCCAGCAGGCCGGCGGCGTGCAGACTGATCGCGTACACCCCGGCGGCCGGGCCGAGACCGACGGTGGCCACGAACAGCAGAGCCCAGAGCAGCTCCGGTACGGCCCGCAGCACGGTGGCCACCGCCCGTGCCCCGCCGGAGAGCCACCGTGGCATCTGCACGTTGGCGGCCATCAGCACGGCGAGCGGCAGCCCGAGCACCGCGCCGAGGAAGAGTGCGGCGACGGAGATCTGCAGTGTCTCGATCACCGCGGCGGCCACCCGGGCCAGCAGCTCGTTGTCGAGGTCGGGTGGGAACATGCCGGACAGCAGCCGGGCGGCCCCGGCCCGGCCGAGCACCAGGGACGACACGCCGACGTCGGTCTGGAGCAGCGACCAGACGACGACCGCGGCGACCGCCACCGCCAGCAACCAGCGGCTCGGACGCGGGCGTCTGCGGCGGGGCGGTGGATCAGACCGTTGCCGTCGCTGCTGGGTGGCGACGCCGGTGGTGGCGGTCATGACCGGACTCCCACGGGCTGGCGGCCGTAGATGTCGTGGACCGTGCCATCGGCCAGGGTGGTGCCGTCGAAGACCACATGCCCGTCCCGCAGCGCGATGATCCTGGGGAACTGGCGGGCCACGGCGAGGTCGTGGGTGGTGACCACCAGGGTCGCGCCGTCCGCGCGCCGGAGGTCGGCCAGCGCCTCCGCCGCCCGGCGCGGGTCCAGTCCGCTGGTGCTCTCGTCGGCGAGCAGCAGTCGGGGGTTGGACAGCAGCGCCCGGACCAGCGCCACCCGCTGGCGTTGCCCCCCGGAGAGCTGCTCGATCGGCACGTCGAGGAAGTCCTCCACCTCGTGCTTGCGGGCCAGTGCGCCCAGCTGCGCGGCGTGGCGGTGCGGGGTCCGCCCCCGCAGCACCACGAGCCAGTCGGTCAACCGCCAGTGGTGGCTCTGACCCATCAGGATGTTGGTTCGAGCGCTGAGTCCGCGGACCAGATCGTCGCGCTGGCGGACGATGCCGGTGGCGCGGCGGATCCGGGTGGCGTCAGCGCTGCGGCCGTACGGGTCGAGACCCCCCACCCGGACCTGACCGGCGATCGGGGGGACCGCCCCGAGGACGACCCGGAGCAACGTGCTCTTCCCGGCTCCGGACGGGCCGAGCAGCGCCACCTGCTCGCCCTCGCCGACACCCAGGTCGACTCCGACGAGCACAGGTGGGCGGTGCGGGTCCAGGGCAACGGTCACCTCGGTCAGTCGGATGTCCATTGTGCGCACCGTCCACCTTCCGGAGGAGTGTCTTCACATAGCTTGTCTATTCCAACAACTATTGGATGTGTACCCGCCCGATCACGCTCCGCACAAGTCCCCGCCGTGGATGTACCACCGTCCGGTACGCCCGATGCCACCCCGCCGGACGGTCGCTCACCGTGGCGCGGCGACGGCGTACCAGGCCAGCGCCGGTTCGCCGGTGACCCTGGGGGCGCTGTCGAAATAGTGGTTGAACACTTGGCCCGTGCGGGCCACATCGTCCGGATAGGCACGTGGATCGATGCCGGACATCAGCGTGCGCCCGCAGACCGCCCGGTGCACCCGCTGCCAGCGCGCCGGCCCGGGGTGGCGCAGCGCGTCCAGGGCGACGGCCTCCGCGACCGGGTCGGTGGTGCCCACCGCCAGGTGGTCGGCGGTGTTCGCGGGACAGCGGTCCTGCAGTCGCACGTTGGCGATTCGACCCGGCCCGGTCAGGTCCGCCGTCTCCGGCGGGACCAACGGATCCGCGTCGGAACGGATCACCGTGTACGAGATCCCCGGGTACGTCTCCCGCCCGGAGTTGAGCGCGGCGAAGAACCGCGAACCCACCCGCTGCTGCCAGCCGGCGGGTGCGCAGTGATCCATGCACAGGACGGTGCCCAACGCGGTGCCCCGGTTCGTCGGCGCCAGTCCGATCACGTCGTCGACCCGCTGCCGGGTGTCCGGCCAGAACCGCAGCGCCCACCGGGTGACCATGCCGCCCTGGCTGTGCCCGATCACGCTCACCTTGCGTCCGGACAGCCGATTCATCGTTCGGATCGCGTGGACCACGTACTCGGCCCGGACCTGGATGTCTTCCATGTTGTGGTTGGCCCACTCGCTGCCGACCACGTCGCTGGCACACCACGGGATGCCCCTGCGGGTCAACGTGCGTTGCCAGTTCCAGCCGTAGTTCTCGCCGCTGTTGAGCGCCGTGGACGCGAGCAGCAGGACCGGGGCGCGGCGGGCGTGCACCACGCCGGGACCGCAGGTGAGGCTCGCGGCCAAGCGGTCGGCGGGCACACTCAGCGGCGGGCCCTGGTGATGGACCGTGGGGTGCCCGCGGGCGGCGTGGGCCGCCACGGACATGGACAGCACCGCGGCGGCGCAGGCCGCCATCGCCACGGCCCGGGTTACCAGACGCATCGGAGGGCTCCTTTCTCGGAGCTGGACGAAGCGGCCCGGTCGCCCGCCGGAGAGGGACCGGCGGGCGACCGGCGGTTACGGTCACCGGGAGCGGCGTGCCTCGTGGTACGCCTTCATGGCACTGGCGAAGAACCGACCCTGCTCGCTCCGGCTCAACTGCCGGGCGGCGACCAGCTCACGCAGCGACCGCTGGACGCAGCCGGTGTACTTCTGCACCGAGCTGGAGCGGTCGGCGAAGCTGCACGGAATCTCCGGGAAGGTCAGCTGCTCACCGGCTCGCACCCCGTAGAGCTTGTTGCGGACTCCACCCGGCCAGAGCACCTCGACGGTGCCGGTACGCGCCCGGCCCATGCCGAAGACACCGTCCAGGGCATCCTGAGACGACATGCTGGACCCGGCCAGCACCGGACGGATGGCGGTGAGCCCCCTGTTCGGGGTGAATTTGACGACCGCGCCGACCCCGTCACGGTTGACGCTGCCGCGGGTGGTGATCCCCACGCTGCCCCGCGTCCGCACGGTCGCCGAGCGGTTGCCGTTGCCGCTGTTCAGCTTCACCGACAGGCTGCCCGGCTCGGTGTGGTTTCCGGTCGGCCGGAAGGTGCCGGGCTGGTCGGGGATCGGCGCGTACACCTGCAGGTAGCTGGCATCCTGGTCGAACGGCGAGCCGTAGTCGAAGGGCTTGACGTCGCCGTAGCGGGTCAGCTCGCCGACCTTGCGGGACTGGGCCACACTCACCACATCGGTGAAGCCGTCCCGGTTCAGATCGCCGACGGCCACGCCGACCACGAGTCGACTCCGCTCATCGGGACCGGCGTTGGTAAGCGCCGGGTCGTACTCGAAGGAGGGGTAGAAGCCCTTGCGCAACGCCCGGGGCCCCTTGTTCCGCAGCAACGCCGCCGGGTTGTCGGCAGTGGCACCGAAGAAGACCGCGTCCAGGCCACCCTGGTACAGGATGTCCGTGGCTCCGTCGTTGTCGTAGTCGAAGGCGGACGTGCCCCAGCCCCACGGGGTGGCGCGCAGGCCCCCCAGATCCGGGTCCGCCCCGTTCTTCGACGGCTCCTGGATCGAGGAGCGCCGCGGGTCGGCGAAGGTGCCGTCCCGGCGTTGCAGCAACCACCGGCTGCTCAGATCACCGAGCTGGTGCGGCACCCCGGCCAGCGGCAGCATCATGTAGTCACCACCGTTGGTGCCGAAGACGTCGAGCGTGCCGTCGAAGTTGAAGTCCCCGTACGACATGCCCATCCAGGCGCCGGGCTCCATTCCGACGTCGTGCGTGACGTCGGTGAACCGGCCGCGGCCATCGTTGTTGTAGACCCGGATGTAGCCGCGGTCGATGCCGCCGTACTTCTTCATCGGGATCGCACCCTGGTCGTTGCCGACCATGATGTCCGCGTCACCGTCCTGGTCGTAGTCGACCGCGGCGATGGCCCAGGAGGGATCGGAGAAGGGCGGCCCGTCCTCCGGCGGCGGGTCCTTCACCACCGTGTTGGTGAAGCCGGATCGTTCGCTGACGTCCACGAACCGCCGGCCGTTGACGTTGCGCAACAGTTGGTTGGGCTGGTTGAGCGCGTACGGGACCGCGACGATGGCCTGCGCCTTGTGCATGTCGAAGGAGTTGGCGATGGCGATGTCGAGCAGACCGTCACCGTCGAAGTCGGCCATGGTGCAACTCGGGTGGCTCAGGTTGCCGGCGCCGGCGCCGCTGCCGGCCGTGATGTCGGAGAAGGTGCCGTTGCCGTTGTTACGCAGCAGGTGGTTGGGGGCGTGCCGGCCGAGCACGTAGAGGTCGGTGTCGCCGTCGTTGTCGATGTCGCCGGCGCAGGCTCCGTTGCTGTCCACATCGGTCAGTGCCGCGCCCGCCGACCTCGCCACATCGACGAAGTTGACCTGACGGTTGCGGCCCAACCGGTTCTGGTACAGGCTGTTCGCCCGGCCCGGGCCGTTGGTGACGTACATGTCCAGATCGCCGTCGCCGTCGTAGTCGAAGAGCACCACGCCGGCGATGCCACGGCTGTGGATCGGCTCCTGGGCGAACTCCGCCAGGGTGACCACGGAACGCTGGAGGTTGGTGTCGCGGATCGCCTGCTCCGGCGAGGAGACCCGCACGTACCGGCCGAGACTGCTGCCCGGTAGCGCGATCTCCCGGAAGGTCACCCCCCGCTCTCGGCTGCCCGCTGCGGCTGCGGTCGGCGCCACCGCGGCGCCGGACACGGCCAGAACCGACACCACCGCCACCGCGACGGCGCTCCGCCGCGTGCGTCTTGTCGACTTCATCATGCCTCCATTCACTGTTGTCGTCCGATCGGAGTGCTGTCCGGCAGCGGAGCTCATGGCGCCACCGGGCCACCGGCTTGAACCGCCGGGTCGGCGACGCCGGCGAAGTAGAGGCTGGCCTCACGCCAGGCCGAGACGCCCGCCGCGTGCCCGACGCTGCGGCCGTACGTGACGCCGTGCCGGAAGTGCACACCCCCGATCAGGCGCGACATGCTGTTCTGCTTGTCGGCTTCGGTGAAGGTGGCCCAGGTCAGCACGACGTCTCTGCGCGGTGCCGTGCCGGGCTCGACCCGGGACGATCCGGCGCGCACCACAGTCGATCCCCCGTACCGGTCGCTGCCGGTGAAGGAACGCAGCACCTCGGTGGCGGCCGCGCCGAAGGTGCTGTGGCCGGAGGGGAACTCGGCGAACGGTGGGGTGCCGAACGCGGCGGGCTGGTACGGCATCCAGGTGCCACCGTCGATCATCCGGGAACCCCGGCCGTTGGGTACCCAGGTCGGAACCCGGGTGCCGCGGAACACGTAGCGGACCGCGCTGATCGGGCGCACGTAGTCGTACCGCCGCTTCAGGCTCCAGGCGTCGATGCTCGCCTCGAACACGGCGTTTGTCACCGCGAAAAAGAGCTTGGCGTCCTGGTCGACGGTGTGGCGGTCACGGTGGGAGATGAACTGGGCCACCCGCGCCCAGGTGCCGGGGGGCATCGCGTAGCCCTTGCCCTCGTCGGCCCAGTACTCGGCGATGGCCTTCTCCCGGTCGGTCAGGTGGGCCGAGACGGAGACCAGTTCACCTGCCTGCCTGGCGTAACCCCTGCTACCGGAGCGCGCTGGCGGTTTGGTGGCGGGAACGGGGAGTTTGGTGCGCTGCGCGAAGCGCGCGACCCGGTTCCACTGTGGGGCGATGAAGGTCTGCGGCTCCGGGACGCCGTTCACCTGCCACATGAGCGGTTGCCAGTGGTTGGGGTCGTGCATGGTGTCGTCGTCCATCGCCTCGTCCATCACCATCGGCTCGTTGGCGGGCTGGTAGCCGGTGTAGTCGGTGTACGCCCCGGGTGCGAGGTCGCCAAGTTGGTTCGCGCCGTCGTGATGGCGGAAGGTGAGTACCGCCCGGCAGGCCCGGACGCCGACCCGGCTGGCGGTGGAACGGCCGACAAGCGGGTACCCGAGCCGCCTCATCACCGCCTCGGCCCGCGCCCGTGAGTCCGGCCAGAGGTCGATGGCCGCGGTGAAGGCGGCGTAGCTGATCGCCTCCTCCTTGTTCCGCGACGTCCGCTCGGCCGCCGGACGGCGCAGCCGGGTGCCGAAGCGGGTGCCGGCGGCGCGGGTGTCGTAGGCGGCCCACGCGTCGTAGATGCAGGTGTGGATGATCGCGAGGGCTCGGGCGGCCACCGGTGGCCCCATCACGGCATCGGTCACCGAGTCCAGCGCGAGGTTGTTCCACCGCACCACGACGGTTTCTGCCGGGGCGGGGCGCGGCCGGTCGGGCCGGCCGGACGCGAGGGCCGGGGTGCCCGAGAGCACCAGTGTCACCGCGGCGAGTGCGGCGGCGGCGCCGATGCCGCTGTTACGGAGTTTCACGGTGGCCTCCAGTTGGCTATCGCCGTCGGCGCGCGCACCACGACCACCACCAGGCGCGGGGGCAAGAGGCTTCGGGGTGCGCGCACTCGACGGGGTGTCCGCCGCGGCGAGCCGGCGGATCGGGGTGGCTCTCGGTGCCGAACCGGAGGGGTGGATGACGTCGACGCCGATCACGGTCACCGTGACCTGCGACAACGACACATTCACCTTGGTCGGCTATACGTACGTGAAGCAGACTAGCTCCGACCCCCTGGCAGGTCCATATATCGCTATCTGTTTTCTTAGTAATTGCGGACCTTGCGCCCGACGGCAGGGCCCCACCAGGTGAAACACCGACCAATCGGCGTTGTCGGTTGACGCTTTCGAAAGCGTCTACTAACGTTCGATTCGTCCCGGAAGCAGCGGGTGGACGGCGTTCCACCGACGCCCCGACACAGACCTCCCGCCGCCGCTTCGACCACCTGAGCCCTCCTAGGCGGAGTCAACATGGCGCTCGACGACGCGAACCACTCACCGGCCCGGCAACGATGGACGCTGATTCTCGCGTCGGTCGCCTCGTTCATGGTCGGTCTGGACGTGCTGGTCATCACTACCGCGTTGCCCACGCTGCACCAGGAGCTGAACGCCGGTACCGCCGCCCTCGGCTGGACCATCAACGCATACGAAATCGGCTTCGCCGCGCTGATCCTCACCGGTGCCGCTCTCGGCGACCGGTACGGGCGCCGCTTGTGGTTCCTGATCGGCGTCGCCATCTTCACGGTCGGCTCGGTGTGGTGCGCGCTGAGTTCCAGCATCGGCATGCTGGTCGCCGCCCGCGCACTGCAGGGCATCGGTGGCGGGATCGCCACCGCGCTCGCCCTGGCGGTCATCGCGGCGGCCACACCGCCGGCCCGACGCGGCGCCGCCTTCGGCATCTGGGGCGCCATCACCGGCTTGGCCGTGGCGGTCGGGCCGCTCGTCGGCGGTGCCGTGATCGAGGGCTTCGACTGGCAGTGGATCTTCTGGATCAACGTGCCCGTCGGGCTGCTGCTCATCGGGCTGAGCCGGTCGAAGATCACCGAGTCGCGAGGGCAGGCCCAGCCGGTCGACCTCCTTGGCCTGGTCCTGTCCACCGCCGGTGTGGTGGTGCTCGCGCACGCCCTGATCCGCGCGGGCGACATCGGCTGGACGAGACCGTCGGTGCTGATCGGCCTGGTGGCCGGCGTGGTCCTGCTCGTCAGCTTCCTGCTGTGGCAACGACGCGCGGCGGCGCCCATGATGCCGCTGGGGATCTTCCGCAATCTCAGTCTCGCCGGCGGCTCAGGGGCCAGCTTCGCGCTGGGCGCGGCCCTCTACGGAGGCGGTTTCCTGCTCGCTCAGTACCTGCAACTCGCGCTGGGCTACGATCCGCTCGAGGTGGGCATCCGACTGCTGCCGTGGGTGGCGTTGGCTCCCCTGGTCTCCCCGATCGCCGGGCGGGTCGCCGACCGGATCGGCGAGCGGCCCCTGGTCGCGCTGGGTCTTTTCCTCTTCGCCGTCGGTTTCCTGCTGATCGGCCTCCGGGCGGACGTTCAGGACGGCTACGGACGCATTCTCGTACCTCTGTTCATCGCCGGGGTCGGGGTGGCGACCGCCTTCCCGACCATCGCCTCAGCGGTGATGCGTTCGGTCGAACCGGCGCATGTCGGTATCGCGTCCGGGGTGAGCAACACCAGCCGGCACGTCGGCGCTGTCTTCGGGGTGGCCGTGGCCGCGGCGGTCTTCGCCACCTTCGGCGGCTACCGCTCGCCGCAGGATTTCGTCGACGGCTTCGGGCCGGCCCTGGTCGTGTTGGCGGTGATCACTCTGATCGGGCTGGTACCGGCACTGATCATCCGGCCACCGCGGGCCGAGACGACCGGGGTGGACCGGCAGCGGGAGGCCGATGCCATGCGCGGCTGACCGCGCTGAGCCAAGGGCCAGGGCTGGCGGTTACGCGGCGCGCGCCAGCCCTGCCACCGGCCCCGCGTCCAGACCCAAGAGCAGGCAGGCCCTCAGCACCGCCGCCATGTCGCCGTCCATCGCCAGCTTGCCGGTCACCATCGCGGCCAGCGGGGTGAGCCGTCCCGCGCCGATCTGCACAAAGGTGGCGGCATCCGTCGTGGCGGTCATCGCCGGCTCCGGGGCCGGGCCCTTGACCGCCCGCGCCGCACCCTCCCGCACGTCGATGTGGAAGACCTCGTCAGCCACGCGGAACTCGTACTGCTCGTTGAGGTCGGGCACGTGCTCGTCCTGGATCATCGCCTCGATCGCCAGGAAACCCCAGTGCGGCCGCACGGTGTCGTCCGCGGAGAGGTTGCCCAGATGGTCCATCCCCCACCGGGCGAGACCGAGAACGAGCGGTCGCAACTGCTCGCCGCTCTCGGTCAGCTCGTAAGCCTGCCGTGCGGCGGAACCGGGAGCGTCAACCTGTCGCACCACGCCCTGCTCGACGAGATATTTCAAGCGTTCGGCGAGGAGGTTGGTGCCCACCCCGGGCAGGTCGTTGAGCAGGTTGCCGTAGCGCCGGGGCCCCATCATCAGCTCGCGAACGATCAGCAGGGTCCAGCGTTCACCCAGCACGTCGAGGGCGGCCGCGAGACCACAGTACTGGTTGTAGGTCCGTCGCTTGGTCATGACAATGCCTCCACCGAACTATATTAACCAATAGTATCGGCGGTGGGGCAAGCCGATGTGCCAGCGGGGCGTGCCGGCACCGACGGTACGGGCATCCCCGCTGGTCACCAGCGGTCTGTGGGTGATGACTTCCGGCGCGGCCTCCGCGGGTTCCGGTCCGACGGTGCGGTCAACGACTACTTCCGGTACGTGCTGCTGGTCGCCGCGACCCGCGGCGGATCGCGGCGACCAGCAGCAGAACAGCGATCAGCGCCACGTCGACGGCGATCAGTACGGCACTGACCGCATCGACCGTGCCGTGACGGTGCAGACCACCGGAGGTTGTCTCGGCCGGTGGCGACGGTGCGGCGACAGATTCCCCCGGTGCGGCGGTGGTGACCGAGAAAACATGCTGGCCATTGAGTTCCCGACCGTTGCGGAAGGTGACGTGATAGGCGCTCCGGTAGTGCCCGGCCGGCGCGGCGATCGGCAGTCGCAGGGTGGATCCGTCGATTCGGAGGCCGTCGTCCACCCGCTGACCGGTGGCCAGGTCCACCACCGACGCGTGGCTGTCCCGCACGTCGAGCGGTGCGGAGAAGGTGAACGTCACCGCCTCGGGCGCTCGGGACAGGCGGGAACCGTCGGCCGGGGCGACCGCGGTGAGCCGGGGCGGCGCCGAACCGGCCAGGACGGCGAGGACGACCACGGCGACCGCGAGCAGCGTGACCGCGGCGCCGACCAGGGTGGAGCCACCCGGTTTGCGGCGGCCGGTCATCGGACGGCGGCGGGCAACGCCGAGCGGCAACTGCACCACATCCGCTCCCGTTCCGCCGTGTTCGGACGCAGGTGCAGGTACATGGCGACCAGCATCGGCAGGAACACCACCGCGTTGTAGAACAGGTGCAGCTCGACCCGGGGCGCGATGAGCTGCACGACGCTGGTCGGTGCGAGGCGATCGGCCAGGTACCAGCCGGTGAGCGCCTGAATCAGCAGTAGCAGGTGTTCGAAGTGGTGCCACACCTGGATCGCCAGGGCGGCCAACCACCAGTGTCGGGCCCGGCCGACGAAGCCGTGTCGGAGCACCCAGAACCCGACCAGCATGATCAGGGCGTAACCGTAGTGCAGCCATTCCTGCTCCACCAGCCAGGGAAAAGGCATGCCGAGGACGCCGCGGGCCTGCGGCCTGGGCATGTCCAGGATCCAGATCTGTACGGCTTGAACGACGTGCTCGGCCCAGTGGGCGAGGACGATCAGCAGGAACAGGTTGAGCGCGGCCCGATGGTGCGAACCGTTCCAGCTGCCGATCCACCCGGCGGGCCGGGCGGTGGTGCTCTCGTACCTCTTCACAGACGACCTCCAGGCGGTTGGGTTCAGGCGACGGCGCGGGCGTCGGCGTAAGCGCCGTAGGGACGTAGGGCACGAACCAGGGCGGGTGGCACCCGGTCGGGCCGGGTGTGCCCGTTGGGACCACGCATGCAGGCGACGCGCTGGCGTCCCCGGGCGATGAGCTGCTCGCCGGCTGCGTCGACGCGCAGGTAGTCGAAGGCGAGTTCGAGTTGGGTCTGGGTCAGCTCTGCCAGCCGCATCCGGACCACCAGTTCGTCGAACGCGGTCACCTCCGCGACGAACTCGCAGTCGACCCGCAGGGTGAACAGCTTCAGGTCGGCGCGAAGGTCCGCCAGGACGTCCGGGGCCCGCTCCCGCAGGAACATCTCCCGACACCGCCCCTGCCAGCGCAGGTAGTTGACGTAGTAGACGTTGCCGACCAGGTTGGTCTCCTCGAAGCCGACCACGTGCCGGTACTCGTAGTACGGGGGCATGTCATCTCTCCCGGTCCTGTAGAACGGCGAGGACAACCGGTTCACCGGCGTCACGGAGGGTCGTGGCCAGCGTCGCGATCCGCAGGTTGCCGGCGTCGAACGTCACCCAGCACGGATCTACGACGGCTCGCAGGGTGAGCGGGCCGGCCGTCGGCCGGCCCACCTTCTGTAGGCACTCGACGGCGGTCCAGACCCGGGTGGCGGCCACGTCGGTGGACTCACCGGCCTCGGTCGCCACCAGCCGGGCCAGGGTCGCGTGGCCGCCCAGCAGGTCGGCCCAGGCCGTCTCGGATCGCGGTGCCACATCCTCCAGGTCGCAGCTGACCTCGGTGTCGGCGGCGACCGCGAGGCTGACCGAGCGACCGTGCGCGACGGAGACCACCGGCGCCACAGTGGCCTCGCCGACCAGTTCGGGCCGGCCGTCGGGGCGATGCCGGAGCTGGACCGGCCGGCCCAGCAGGCGGGAGAGCAGCCCGGCCGAGGACGGTCGATCGCCGCGGTGCGGTTCCACCCCGACGGCGATGCCCGTCCCGAGCAGCTCCGCGAGGTGACGTTCGGCGTACGGTCCGAGCAGGGCCGGCGTCCACGGGCCGTGACCGCCGCGACGACGCACCGCCCGCAACCGCAGCCCTTGCCACACCTCCACGACTCGCCCGCAGCGGTCGCGGACGGCGATGTCGTAGACGTACGTGTCGCCGGACTGCTCGCGTTCACTTGCGGTGAGGGTCAGCGCGCCGGCCGCGGCCAGCGGTGGCCCGGCGCAGCGCAGCCGGTCGACACCGACGGGCAGCAGCGTGGCGTCCGGCACGCACACCTGCAGCCCGTGCATGAAGGCGTCCCGGGCTCCGGGATCACCGAGCAGCAGGTCCCCGGGCAGGTACGCGCTGAACCAGGTGGCACTCTGGTCCGTCGTCACCTCCGCCTCGGTCTCGCGGGCAGCGACGCGCCGGTACCGCCGTAGCCGGCGGAACCGTCCGGACTGGAACAGCGTGTCGCCGTAGAGGTCGCTGGCCGGGTCGAGGGGAACCCGGGCGAGATCCCCGGTCAGGCGCTCGGGACCGTCGGAGGCTGCTCCGTCGGCACCGCCGCGGACGGTGGCCGAGAAGTGGACAACCGCGAAGGCGGTCTCGGCACTGCGGATCTCCACCTCCACCGCGTCGGCCGAGGTGACCAGGGCGGCGACGCGAATCGTGGTACGGCCGCCGGCGGGTACCACGATCGGCCGGCGGAACTCCACCCGCTCGATCAGGCTGATCTCCTTATCCCCGGTCACCGCGCCGGCGACCTGGGCCATCGCCTCCAGCCCGAGAACCGCGGGGAAGAGCAGATCCCCGTCCAGCCGATGGTCTGGCAGGTAGCGGTCGGTGTCGGCACTCAGGTCGACCTCGGTGACCAGTTCCACGCCGGGGTAGTGCACTAAGGGCCGTTCGAGGAAGCGCAGGACGGGCAGCTCCGGCCGGTCGTAGCGGATCGTCTCAAGGCCCCCGGTACGGCCGGTGACGACGAGCACCGGCGGCAGTTGCGCGTCGGTGAGGACCTGGCGCAGCATGCGCACGCCGGCGTCCGGACCGATCGGGGTCACCCCGGCGCGCAGCAGGGACTCGACCACCGACAGCCGCTCCCCCATGCCGACGCCGGACCAGACCGACCATTCGAGGCAGACGGCCCGGCAGTTCGGCCGCTCGCGACCGATTTCGCGGGTCAGCTCGGCGAGCCACTCGTTGGCCAGGGCGTAGTGCGCCTCGCCGCGCAGGCCGGTACGGCCGATGACGCTGCCGAAGGTGACCAGTAACCGGAGCCGGTCGAGGTCGACGGCGTCGAGCAGGGCCCGCAAACCGTCGATCTTCGGAGCGAGGGTACGCCGCAGCGTCGCCACGTCCAGCTCGGCCAGCGCGGTCGGCTCGTTGCGGCCGGCACCGTGCAGGATCGCGGTGGCCGGCCCCAGTTCCGCCTGGATCCGTGCCACCGCGGCGCGGACGGCGGTCGGGTCTGTGACGTCCGCGCGAACGTAGGTGACGGTCGGGCAGACGTCGCGCAGCCGGTCGAGGTTGGCGGCGAGCGTGGCGTCGGTCGCCGGGTCGGAACGACCGAGGATCGCCAGGCGGGATCCGGTGTCGGCGGTCAGGGCACGGGCGCACTCGGTCGTGATCCCCTTGCCGCCGCCGGCGACCAGCAGGACGTCGTCGGCGCCGAGCGGTGGTCGTCCGCCGGCCGGTGGAGGCGGCGCGGCACGCAGCAGCGGGATCCGGCGATTGCCGGTGTCGTCGTAGTCCACCTCCGTGAAGCCCGTGGTGGCGCGCACCTCGGCGAGCACCCGGGTCACGGTCTCCGGTGTCAGTGGCGCCCGGATCACCGTGGTACGTAGGTTCCGGGCCTCCAGCCTGGCGGTCTTGGCCAGCCCTGCCGCGCCCCGTCCGCTGTGCAGCAGCACGAGGCGGGCGCCGTCCGGCTGGCGGATGGCCTGCTGCACTCCGGCCAGGGCCAGTTCCAGGACCTCGTCGGGGCGGTTGTCGGGCAGGCAGACCAGCACGCCGGGGCCGACTCCGCCGCATTGCAACGCCTGCCTGAGCGGACCGGCGAGGGGATGCCGGTCTGGGGCGTGGAGCTGCCAGGTTCCGTTCGCCTCGGCGGTGGCGGGCGCGGGCAGCGGCACCGGTTCGAGGTCGACCACGAAGGGACGTACCCAGGTGTCGACGCCCTGCACGGTGGGCACGGTGGGCGCGGTGTCACCGCGACCGAGCTCGTCGAGGGCGTCGGCGAGTTCCCGTACGGTCGCGGTCGCGAAGTTCGTCGGCGCCTCGACGGCGGGTAGGCCGAGTTCGCGGGCCGCCTGGTTGACGATCTGCGCGACCGTGATCGAGCTCAGGTGCAGGTCGTCGAGGAGTTGACTGTCGGCGCGGACCAGGTCGGCCGGGAGTTCGGCCCGCTCGGCGGCGAGCCGGCGCAGCCTGCTGAGGGCGTCGTCTTCGGCGTCGACGGTGGGCTGCGTGGTGGCGTCCGCCGACGTACCGGCCGTCGCGTCGGGGTCCGGTCCCATGTGCTGCGGAGCCCTCTCACACGGGTTGGCGAGGAACGTCCGTTCGGCGTCGAGCGCGAACGGTCGGGTCAACCGGCCGTCGAACAACGGACCGAGGCTCATCGGCACACCGGTGACGTGCGCGGCGGCGACCACGCTGAGCAGCGGCGTCAGCGAGTCATGATCGGTGTCGACAGCGACCACGGGTACGTCGGTGAGGTCGCGCACCATCCGGGTCAACACCTGGCCGGGGCCAACTTCGATGAACAGGTCCACACCGGCGGCGGCCGTGGTGACCGCCGAGGCGAATCGAACCGGCTCCAGAATCTGTCTGCGCAGCAGCTCGCCAAGGTCGGTGTCCGGGTCCAGCGGGCCACCGGTGACCGTGGAGACGACCCGGCGTTGCAGTGGTTGCCACGGCACGTCCGTCAACCACTCGCCGAACGCCTCGGCGGCTGGTGCCATCAACGGCGAGTGGAAGGCGTGGGACACGGCGAGCGTGGTGCAGGTGGCTCCCGCGTCCGTGGCTGCCCGGCAGACGTCCCGTACGGCGTCGGCGGGACCGGCGACGACGGTCCGGCGGGGGCCGTTGTACCCGGCGATCACGACAGGAGTGCCGGTGAGCAGTCGACCGACCACGTCCGCGCCGGCGTCGATGCCGGCCATCACCCCTGCCGCGGCGGTCTTCGCCATCGTCGCGCCCCGAGCGGCGGCCATCCGCCAGAGGGTCTCGTCATCCATCGCGCCGGCCCAGTGCAGGGCGGTAAGTTCGCCGAGGCTGTGGCCGACGGCAATGGTCGCGTCCAGGTCCAGGCTGGCCAGTACGCGCAGGGCCGCCATCGAAGCGGTGACGATACGCGGCTGCGCGACGGCGGTGTCGACGAAGTCGTCGCCGGGCGACAGTGGCAACCGGCCGTACATCTCCTCGACGGCGGGGAACCGCCGTCGGAAGGCACCCCCGGTGCCACGGCCGGAGCCCTGTCCCGGGAAGAGGAATCCGGTCCTTCCGGGCTGGGTGGGGTGACCGAGGAAGACGCCGGTGGCCGGGTCGACGAGGCCGGTTCGGCCGGCGTCGAGGGCGGCCCGGGCGGCGGTGATCGCGCGGACGGCGCCAGCGGGGTCACCCACCACGAGGGCGGCGCGGTGGGGTCGGTCCCGCAGGTCGCGCTGGAGGGTGGCGGCGAGGTCGGTCAGCTCCGCGTACGCCAACCGCGGTGCGAGATCGAGAAGGGTGTCCAGTCGCTGGCGGAGTTCCGTGGTGTCGGCGGCGTCCAGGAGCAGCAGTTCGGCGTCCTGTGCGGACGACGACAGCGTCCAGGTGCGCGCGGGTGGACGACGACGGGTGGGTGCACCGTGTTCCAGGACGACGTGCGTGTTGATGCCGCCGAAGCCCATGGCCGTGACTCCGGCCCGGACCTCGCTGCCGGCCGGCCATTCCTCGGCGGTGCGGATGACCCGCAGGGCCCGGCCGTCGCCGTCGAGTTCGGGGTGTGGATCGCGGCAACCGGCCGTGGGGGGCACCACCCCGTGGTGCACGGCCAGTGTGGCCTTGATCAGGCCGGCCACGCCGGCGGCCGCCTTGGTGTGTCCGATCATTGCCTTGATGCTGCCGATGGCGGCGGGTGCCGCGGTGGGATCGGCCGCCCGGCGTGCGGCGGACAGTGCCCGCAGTTCGGTGGTGTCCCCGACGGCGGTGCCGGTGCCGTGACCTTCGAACAGCGCCACGGTCTCGATACCGAACCCGGCCCGCCGGTAGGCGCGGCGCAGGGCACGTTGGTAGCCGAGGGCGTCGGGACGGGTGATGCCGCCTCGACCGTCGGAGGAGATTCCCCAGCCGCTGAGCAGGGCGTAGATGCGGCGTCCGGTGCGCCGGGCGTGGGCGGCGCGCATCAGCACGACCATGCCGCAGCCCTCGCCGGGCCAGAAACCGTTGGAGCCACGGTCGTACACCCGCATCTCGTGGCGGGCCAGGGCGCCGGTCTTGGCGAACCCGACCAGCTCGAAGGGGTCGAGGGAGAGGTCGACACCGCCGGCGAGGACCACGTCGGCGTCCCCGTTGGTCAGGCTGTTCGCGGCGGTGATGACCGACAGCAGGGAGGAGGAGCAGGCACCGTCGACGCTGTAGCCGCCCCCGCCGAGGTCGAAGTGATTGCAGATGCGACCGGCGATGGTGTTGGACAGGCCGCCGGAGAGGGTGTCCTCGTCGATGGGCGGGAAGGGCGACTTGTAGCTGTCCTCCAGTTCGGCGAGGAACTCGGCGAGGCGGTCACCGGTCCAGCCGTGGGCCGTGAGCGCGGCGGCGACGGTGCGACGTACGTACGGCCAGCGCAGCCGCATCACGTTGGCCCGGGTGAACTCGCCGGTCAGGGTGTTGCCGACGACGACCGCGGTCCGTTCCCGGGGCAGCCCGTCGCCGTCGGGGAAGCCGGCGTCGGCGAATGCCCGGGCAGCGACGTCCAGGGCGAGCCAGTGGGTCAGATCGGCGGCCCGGTAGGTGCTGCCCGCGACCCGGAACGCAACGCGGTCGAACTCGTAGCCCTCGATGACGGCGGCCATCCGGCTGTAGAAGCGGTCCGGGGCGGTCGGGTCGGCGGACCAGTAGTCGGCCAGTCGGGTGCGCTCGTCCGGGAGCTGCCGGAACGCACGGCGTCCGGCGAGCACGTTCTCCCACAGTTCGCGGGGGGAGGTGGCGTCGGGGAACCGGCAGCCGAGGCCGACGACCGCGATCTTGTCGTTCATGCCCGTACGACCTCCGGTGTGGGTACCGCGGGTATCGCCGTGGCAGCCGGTACGGCCGGCGCCGCGGACGCCGCCTCGTGGCGTTGCCGGGCCTGCTGGACGACGTGCAGTGCCCAGAGGAATCCGCCCCGGACCAGGCAGACGATGGTGGTGGCGAAGAAGAGTCCGTACACCACGGAGACGGCGGTGAGGGCGCCGTAGACCACGGCGACTCCCGCGCCGAAGGCCAGTTGCGACACCGGTGCCGTGGGAGTGGTACCCGGATCGGTGATCATGTAGTTGGTGAACAGGATGAAGGCGACGCCGGTCATGGTCCCCAGCGCCGCGAGGATCGAGGTGTCGAGGAACAGGCCGCGCACGACGGCCTGGACGGCGAACATGCCCACCCAGCCGATGATCAGCCAGGACCTGCGGGTCATCTTGGCGTTCAGCATGGTGCCGGTGACCAGGATGACGGCCACGATGAGCCAGTCCACCACTCCGGTGACGTTCTCGGTGAAGTGGTACGGCGGTGCCACGCTGACCCAGGGAAAGAGCAGCAGCACGACCACGATGCCCAGGTTGGACGGGTTCATGAAGTGTCTGATCCGGCCCCGGACCGGCGCCTTCAGCAGCCACTTGCCGCTGATCGCGGCGACGACGCCGAGCATCATGACCAAAACCTGGTCGTTGACGTAGAGCAGCATGTTCACGGCGATGCCGCTGATGTGAGCGGGCAGCAGGAAGTCCATCAGCCCGCGGAGGCCACCGCCGCGAAACCGGGGGGCGCGGTCCTCGGCCCGGGCGGCGACGGCCTCCAGCAGGAGCTCGGTGGTGTACGCGGTGACCACGGCGATGATCGGCCAGGTCCAGGGTTGTTCGAAGCCGAGGAAGGCGTACCCGACGAGGTTGAAGATGGTGATCGACAACGCGAACCGGCGGAGAGCGGCCAGCCGGAGGTCCCGGTGCGGCCGGGGCGGTGCGCTGGTGGTCATGACTGGGCCTCCTGGGCGTGCGTGCCGAGCCGGACGGTGTGCCAGCCGGGCGCGAGGGTCAGCTGTTGCTCGTGGGTGACACCGGCGCGGTCCCGCCAGGCGAGGTCGACGGTGACGTCGCTACTGACGTCGCCGAGTCCGATGTGGACCTCGAAGCTGCGCTTGCCGGAATGGCCGCTGCCTCCGTCCACCCGGGCGAGTTGCCGACGGCCGTCCGGCATGGTGACGGTGACCTGGGTGCCGACGGCAGGCGAGCCGGCCGGGTCGGCCGGTGTGTCATGGAACAGCCGCAGTCCCAGGAAGGATCCGGGCGTGGGGCTGTCGTTGCGGTAGAAGACCGGGGCGTCCCACTGGCGGGCGACGGCGAAGTCGAGCCGGCCGTCGCCGTCGGCGTCGCCGGTGGCGATGCCACGGGTGGGGACGGGTACGTCGAGGCCGAGTTCGGCACTGAGGTCGGTGTACCGGTCGTCGGGCCCCTTGACGTGGAAGGCCAGGTGCTGACTGCCGGCGATGTCGTCGCCCGGCCCCACGTTGGGCCACCAGGCGGGATGGGCCAGCAGTTCGTCGTTGCTGGTGGCCAGCTCCTGCAACTGTGCCCAGCGATTGACCTCCCCCTTGACGAAGCCGGCGGTCTGCACGATCGCGGGTTGGCCGCTGTTGTCGAAGTCGCCGAGCTTGACGTCCCAGCTCCAGCCGCTCCAGGCCAGTCCGAGTGAGGCGCTGCGGTCCTGCCACGGTGCCTCGCCGTCGCGGAGTCTGCGGCGCAGCTCGGCCTGGTCGTCGGTGGTGCTGACGAAGGCGAAGTTGCTCTCCTGAAGACCGAAGGTGGTGGTGATGTTGCCGACGTACATGTCGTAGACGCCGTCGCCGTTGAGGTCGCCGAAGTCGACGCCCATCCCCTTGAAGGAGTCGTGGCCGAGCAGCTTGGACTTGGGGACGACGGCCCGACTGCCGGTGCCGGTCACCTGCGCGAAGCGGATGTCGCCGGGAGTCGAGCGGTTGTGGAGCAGACGGTCCGGGCCGAAGTCGTTGGCGACGTAGAGTTCGGGCAGTTGATCGCCGTCGAGGTCGTTGGCGGCGGCGGCCAGGGCCCAGCCGCCCGCGACGTCGTCGGTGAAGACGTCGGGTGTCTCGGTGAAGGTGACGGTGGGGACCGCCCCGGCGGTACCGCCGCTCCAGCGCAGGACATGGTTGCGGCCGCCGTTGTAGGCGGTCGACATGGAGTGGTTCATCGACACTCCGCCTCGGACGGTGTCGTCGATGACCGGTCCGTCCGGGAAGTAGTTGCCCACGAAGATGTCGTCGTGACCGTCCCCGTCGAAGTCGGCGACGGCCACCGCGTTGGTGTTCCACCGCGGGCCGTCGTAGTGGCCGGTGGTACCGGTGCCGGGGACGAGCTCGACCGGGCGGTAGCTGTCCGCGCTGAGGCCGGCGGCACCCGCGCGGGCGAGGTAGATCACCGGGGTACGGCCCCACCAGTAGACGAGCAGATCGACGCGACCGTCGCCGTTGAAGTCGCCGGGCACGCATCCCATCGGGGCGATGTGCGGGTTCATCGGCAGCGGGGCGGGGTCGAGGGCGAAGGACCGGTAGCGGTCCTCCCGGGCGCCGGGCGTGGGCGCCACGACGACCCGGTCGATGCGTACGTCGACGAGGCAGAGGTCGTTGGCAAGGCCGTCGCCGTCGAGGTCGTTCATGGCGATGCCGGCTCCGACGGACGAGATCCAGGCGCGGATGTGCTGATAGTCCTGGTTCACCCGGCGAATCCCCTGCTGCGGGAAGCCGCCGGGAATGGAGATGGACAGCGGGGTGAAGCGGTAGGGCCGGGCCAGTTCCGCCCGCTCGGCGGCGGATGCCTCGGGGAGGCGGGCCACCGCGAACAGGCCGATGAGCAGCACGAGGGCGAGGACGCCGGATATCTGTCGGCGGCCCCAATGGACGATGGCGGTCACTGTTGCCTCCCCTGGGTCACGAACGCGTCGGCGATGCGGCTCCGCCACACCTCGAAGGCGGGGTCGGGCCCGTCCGGCGGGAGTCCGACCAGCGCGCGGTCGGTGAGCGAGGCCGCCTCCACCGGGCCGGTGCCGCACAGGACCGCCGTTGCCAGGTGGGTGTGTGGAGTCACCAGGCCCGCGCGGACCCGGGCCTGGGCGGCGAAGGCCGCAGCCTGGGCGACTGCGGCGCGGTGCCGGCCGGCCCGTTGTCCGAACCACTCCAGTTCGGCCCGGTCGGCGCCGCCGGCGTAGGTGGCGGCCAGGCCGGCGCCGCTGAACAGGTCCGGGTGACGGGCGGCCGGGAAACGCTCGATGGTGTCCACCACCCGGCGCGGGTCGGTTCCCTCGACGAACCAGATCGCCCGCCCGATGCCCTGGTCGATGGCGCGGAAGGTGTACGGCTGGCGGGTCCAGGACGGCCAGTGGTGCGCCGGGTCCCGGTGCTGGGCCCGGACGTACCGGTCGGTGTGGAAGTAGGCCTGGTGGAAGCCGTATCCGTCCAGGGTCAGCCAGCGCAGCAGGGGATCGTCGGGCAGTACCCGGTGCCGACGCCAGCGGGGCAGTCGGGCGAGGGCCCAGCCCACGCCCACATGCACCATGTAGCTGTGTCGCTCGGCGCGGCCCCGCAGGAACCGCCGCACGCGGGTCGGCCGGCCCGGGCCGATGCCGTCGAGCACGGCCAGGGCCATGGCGGCGCCCTCGTAGGCGAAGCCCCGGTACCCGGGGGTCACCTGCTCGAGGGGGTGTTCGACCTCGCGGGGTGCTCGGGCGTCCAGGGCGTGACCGAATCCGGTGAGAAAGGTCCTGCCAATCGTCTCCAGCAGTTCCTTCGACGCGACGTCCTTTGGCGGAAATCCGCGTTTCGCCAGGGTGGTCTCCGAATGGTCCGGCATGAGCACCCGACGGCGGATCAACCGTAATGCACTGGGCACAGCCCACCCCCAACGAAAAAGGTCACGGAGCGACCCCGAATGGCGGGCGGTTGATTGTGAGAGCCGGCCGGAGCGGGATCGGAAATGGTGCCGGGAACCTGATTCGGCCCCGTTGCCACTCATCCTCACCGACAGTGCGCGTCTATTTCCACTCTCACCTTGCGGCGTCGGCCGTGACGCGGTGCCGGCGGCCCGGGACGGTTGCCCGTACCCGGGCCGGCAGCCTGGCGGGCAGCGCGAAGGCGATGGTTTCCGGACGTCAGCCGAGCTGCTCCACCGGCAGCCGGGCGAGCCGCCACTCCAGCATCCCGACGTCCAGGCGCCGCGCGACGCAGCCGTGGTGGGCGAGGATGCGGACGGCCTCCGGAGCCAGGCCGCAGAAGGCGTCCCGGCCGTAGGCGACCACCTCCGGAGCGGATGGGAACTGGTTGAGGCGGCCGGCGAGCGCCTCCAGGGGCGCCGAGGTGGCACCGGCGATGTGCCCGGCGCGGTACTCGACCTCGGGTCGGACGTCCAGCAGGAGGATCTCGCGCGCCCGGGCTCGGCTGGACACGTCGGTGTGTGGCACCGCCATCGGCGCGGAGGTGAGCTGTTCGGCGACGGCGGCGGCAGCGTCGGCGAGGCGCGTCACGGCGACCGCCCGAAGCCGAAGACACAGGTCAGCTACGTCGTCGCCGGCCAGTCGGTGATGCACGCGGGTGCCGTCGCGGCGGACGGCGACCAGGCCGCCCTGCTTGAGGCTCTTCAGATGCGCCGACGCCAGAGCGGTGCCCAGGCCCGCGGCCCGGGCGACGCCCTCGACCGTACGTTCCGCCTGTCCCAGCAGGTCCAGCAGCTCCAGCCGCTTGCCGTTGGCCAGGGCTCGCGCCACCCGGGCTGTCTCGTCGTAGACATGAAACTTGCGCGGAGCGTGACCGCTCATATACTTCTCCAAAGGTTAGCGGAATAGATGATCATAGGAATGCTATAGGACCGCGCCGCCCGGGGGGAACCTTGATCAACATGTGCCAGCAGGTCGACCGCCCACACGGACCGGGGACACCGACCGGGTGAGACCTCGCTACGCACCTGACGTCCAGTGCGGACAATGAGCCGCGACTGGACGGAAGTCGTCGGAGACGTCAATCGAACGTGACCACTCACAGCTGATTCGGTCACGCCCACTAGGCAATGACGCGCAACCAAGTCCACGGACGGTGCGCGCGACCATTCATGCACTTCCACTGGGGAGGAGACGGTGACATGAACCGACGACAGGCACTGTTAGCAATGGTGCTCGCCGGCACCATCGCAACGCTTGGCACCACCGGTTGTTCGAACGGATCCGACAACAACGGACAGGGCATCCCGAAGCACTTACGGGTGGGCATCATCCCCAACATCTCACCGGAGAAACAGCAGGCCCAGTACGAACCGTTCCGCGCGTACCTGGCCGACCGTCTCCGCGTTGACGTCGAGCTGTTCGTGGCGACCGACTACGCCGGCGTCGTCGCCGCGCTGGTCTCCAACCAGGTCGACATGGCGTACCTTGGTGGCCTGACCTACGTGCAGGCGGACGAGCAGAACGAGGTCACGCCCCTGGTCACGGAGGTCGACGAGGAGACCGGCACCGCGCGGTACCTCTCCGCGGTGGTGGTGAAGGACGACTCGCCGCACCGGTCGGTCGAGGACGTCGTGAACGCCGGCGGCAGCTTCGCCTTCGGCGACGTCAGCTCCACCTCCGGCAGCCTGTACCCGCGGGTCATGCTTGTCGGTGCCGGGGCCCGGTGCCAGACCGACGACCTCACCAACTGCCCGCCGCTGTCCCGGGTCGTGTTCACCGGCGGACATGACGCTGCCGCCCAGGCGGTGCTCAACGACAGCGTCGATGCCGCCGGGATCGAACTGCGTATCCTGCACCGGCTCGAACGGCAGGGCACGGTCCCTCCCGGCGCGCTGCGCGCGGTGCAGACCCAGGAGGTGATGGGCTACCCGTGGGTGGCCCGAGCCGACCTGTCGGCCCCGGCGCGCACGGCGATCACCGAGGCGTTCACCTCGATGACGGATCCGACACTGCTGTCCCTGATGCGAGCCAAGAGCTATGTGCCGGTCACCGCGGCCGACTACGCACCACTACGGGAAGAGGCGAAAAGGCTCGGTCTGCTCACGGCCGAGGGACGGTGAGCACCATGCACCACGCTGTCGACGGTGACCGGCGCGACCTTCGACTCAGCCGGCCGCAGTCCGTTCCGGAGGTGCTCGTCGCCGGTCCACATCCACTCGCCATGCGGGTACGGCCCACCCCGGAACAGCACCGCGTCGTCCGGTCGGAGGTCGGCCACGACCACACCGTGGCGGTCGTGCGGGCGATCGGACGGATGCGTCAGGATCTTTCCGGTCCGCTGTCGCTGTCCGATCTGGCGACGACGGGCTCCTTCAGTCCGTACCACTTCCACCGGATCTTTCGCAGCATCACGGCCACCACTCCGGCGCGGTTCCTCGCGGCGCTGCGGATGGCTCAGGCCCGCCGACTGTTGCTGCACACCGACCTGTCCGTCGCCACGATCGGCAACCGAGTCGGCTACACCAGCTCGGGCACCTTCGGCACCCAGTTCAACCGACTGGTCGGCACCTCGCCGCGGCGGTTCCGGGCACTGGCCCTGCGCCTCACCGACCGGCCCATCCGTGAGCTGCCGGTGACCGGCCGGGGTGCGTCGCCGCCGGCCTGGCTGCTCTCGGTCGAGCTGCGCCGCAGCCACGACCGGGCCGATCCACCGGACGGTTGTGGCGCGAGCCTGGGCCCTACCGTGCAGTTGCGCGGCCCGACGGACCCCGGCGAGTACGAGGTACGACTGGTCCTGGTCAATCCGGCTGCCACGGCGGCCGAGGCGTTCGTGGATCACCTGCCCGGAAGCTTCCTCACCGGTACCGCCCGCCTGCGGGTCGACATCCGCGGCCGGCTGCTCGGCCAGTCGGATCTGTATCTGCGTCCGAGCCAGCCCACCGACCTGCCACTGCTGGCGGCCACCCCACTGAGCTGGATCTGCGACGTGGCGACCGGCCGACGTGATCCGACCTCGCACCGCCGCCCGGGTCGGGCCGCGCCGGGCGGGCAGCGGGCGGCCACTGTGCACCTGCCGCTCGGCGTACCCGCCTGAGTGCCACCCCCAACGGGCCGCCGTCCGCCTCAGCTCTCGCCCTCCGACGAGCCGGAGGGCGAGAGCGGGCTGCCCGCCAGACGCCATTCGATCATCCCGTTCACCAGCCGCCGGGCGCGATGGCCGTCCGCGCGCAGCAGCCGGACCGCCTCGGACGAGAGGGTCCCGTAGCGACTGCGGCAGTAGACCACGAGGTCCACGTCGCGAGGCAGCTCCCCCAGTCGCGTCGGTAACTCGTCGAGGGGCACCGAGAGCGCACCAGGAATGTGACCGACGGCGTACTCCTCGACGGGCCGGACGTCGAGCACCATCGTCGAATCATCGGCCAGCCGCCCCAGCAGGTCGTCCTGGTCCGTCTCCGGGACCTCCGCCGTCGCGAGGTACCGGTCCCAAGCCACCGCCGCCTCGGCGTTGTACGTGATGGTCAGGTTGCACAACAGCACGTACGCCGCGGCGACCTCCGGACCGGACAGTCGGTAGTGGATCCGGTTGCCCTCGCGCCTGGTCAGGACCAGCCCGGCCAGCCGCAGGATCTGCAGGTGCGCCGAGCAGGTGGTCACGCCCAGGGACGCCACCCGGGCGAGGGACTCGACGGTGCGTTCACCCTGGGCCAGCAGATCGATCAGCTCGAGACGCCTGCTACTGGCCAGCGCCTTGCCCACTCGCTCCACGGATGTCAGCAGCTGCGCCATCGCGGCCGAATCAGCCATGCGGGTGACCTCCCAAATTCCACAGAACAGTGTAGAAACTATCGGATCACCACGCCACCCCACATCAGCCCCTATCCACACATCCCGGGAAGACACGCGGGGACACCGGCCGCCGTCGGGGGCGATGGCAACGGCCAGCGGAACCGTCCCGTACCGACGGGTTCTCAAGTGTTGTCCGACAGGGCCGATATCGCGAGGCACCACGCCGATACCCCCCGCCCTTGCTCTGGAAGGCATTCCGCCTTGACCGGCCAGACGGGCGACCTTATGGTCGGCAACCAGAAAGCTATATGTTTTACAAGCTTCTGCTGAGCCATGCGCCGCGCCGGCCAGCACCGACAGTGCCGCGTCGCCAGGCCGCCGGAGCCCGCAGAGAGGACCGACCATGATCCGAGACAGCAGCACGGGCCGGCTGATCTCCCGCATCTTCACCGCGGGGCTGGCGGTCGGCCTCGCGATCCTGCTCACCGGATCCGCCGGAGGCGTGACCACGACACGCCCCACCACACCCGCCTCGGCGACGGACACCACCACCGATCCGGACATTCCCGCGCCGGACGAGATCCGGCACAGCACCAACATCCGGCACGTGGCAAACGTGCCGAAGCAGGCCCCCTTCGACTCCTCCTTCTCGGTCGGCACGGACCTGGCCTTCACCGGCCACTACGCGATCACCGGCAACTACGACGGGTTCAGCATCTACGACATCGCCCAGCCCACCGCCCCACGCCTGGTCAGTCAGGTGCTCTGCCCGGGCGGGCAGAACGATGTCGCCGTCTCGGGCAACCTGCTCTTTCTGTCCACCGACGAGTCCCGCAGCGACGACTCGTGCGCCAGCACTCCGCTGAGCGCGACACTGCCACAGGCGTGGGAGGGCATCAAGATCTTCGACATCAGCGACAAGGCGGCGCCCCGCTACGTCGCCGCGGTGGAGACCGACTGCGGCTCGCACACCCACACACTGGTACCGGACCGGCCGCGGAAGGCGGTGCTCATCTACGTCTCCTCGTACGGACCGGACCCCAGCTTCCCGGACTGCCGGCCGCCGCACGACAGCATCAGCATCATCCGGGTGCCCCTGCACGATCCGGCCGCCGCGGCCGTCGTCGCCAAGCCGGTGCTGTTTCCCTACGGAGGCAACCCGGGCCGCCCCGGTGAGCGCCCCGTCACACAGACAACTGGCTGCCACGACATCACCGTGCTGCCGACACACCACCTCGCCGCCGCCGCGTGCATGGGTGACGGCCTGTTGCTGGACATCGCCAACCCGTACCGCCCCCGCGTCATCCACCGGGTCCGCGACGACCGGCACTTCTCCTTCTGGCACTCGGCCACCTTCAACGCGACCGGCCGCAAGGTGGTGTTCGTCGACGAACTCGGCGGCGGAATGGCTGCCACCTGCAACCCCGAGGTCGGCCCGAAACACGGGGCGAGCGCCGTGTACGACATCGTCGGCGTGGGCCACCATCGACGACTGCGGTTCGCCTCCTACTTCAAGATCCCACGCATCCAGAGCCCGGCGGAAAACTGCGTCGCCCACAACGCCTCACTCGTCCCCGCCCGTGGCCGCGACATCCTGGTACAGGCCTTCTACCAGGGCGGCGTGAGCGTGTGGGACTTCACGAACTCCCGGCGCCCACGCGAGATCGGCTACTTCGACCGGGGTCCACTACCGCCCGGCGGGCTGCCGGCCGGCGGCTCGTGGTCGGCCTACTACTACAACGGATACATCTACTCCAGCGACCTGCAGAAGGGACTCGACGTCCTCGCCATCGACGACCGGCGGACCGCGTCGGCCGCCTCGGTACGGCTGACCGAGTTCAACGCCCAGACACAACCCGACTACCGCCGCTGACGCGCCCCCATACCCGGGTGACCGGGGACGCCCCCTCTTCATCCAGGCTTTCATGGAATATTGTGAGAGCCTCGTACGGAGGAGCGACCGCCGAGAGGGGTTGCGGTGGGTGTCGAAGCGGGCCGGCTGGTGCCATTGGTCGACGAAGGTCTCGGCAACAGCGCCTATCTGCTCGACGTCGGGAGCGGCCGGGCGCTGGCGGTGGACCCGCCGCGCGACCTTCGAGCCCTACGCGCGGAGGCCCGTCGACGCCACCTCACCGTGACCTGGGTGGCGGAGACACACCTGCACGCCGACTTCCTCTCCGGAGCCGTGCAGTTGGCCGCGACCGACGGCGCGACGATCCTGGCGTCGGCCACCGGGCGGCGGACGTTCCCCCACCACGGGCTCACCGACGGCGACGAAATCGATCTTGGCGGGTTGACCCTACAGGCGTGGTCGACCCCCGGGCACACCGACGAGCACCTGTCCTACCTGTTGCGGGACGGCCCCACCGCAGTGGGAGTGTTCACCGGCGGGTCGCTGATCGTGGGATCGGTCGCCCGCACCGACCTGCTCGGCGAGGACCGGACGGTCGAACTCGCGCACGCCCAGTACGCGTCGTTGCATCGCCTGGCCGCACTCCCCGACCCGACAGAAATCTGGCCGACCCACGGCAGCGGTTCGTTCTGCTCCGCACCGCCCGGTTCGGCTCGGACCACCACGGTCGGCGCCGAGAAGACGACCAACCCGCTGCTGCGCGCACCCGACGTCGACACGTTCACCACGCGTCTGCTCACGTCGTTGGGCTCCTATCCGGCGTACTTCCGTTGGTTGGCCGAGATGAACCGCCACGGCCCGCAGGTGGTGACCGGCACTCCCGGGCTGGCCCGGCTTTCCGCCGACGAGGTACGACGGCTGCTCGCCCACGGTGCCGTCCTGGTGGATGTGCGGCCGGTGACCGACGTGGCCGCGGGGCACGTCCCCCAGGCGCTCGCCATCCCGCTGCGAGCACAGTTCGCGACCTGGCTGGGCTGGTTGGTGCCCCCGGAACAGCCGGTGGTCATCGTCCGTAACCCCGACCAGGCTGAGGAGGACATCCTCTGGCCCGCACTGACGGTCGGGATCGAACACATCGCCGGCGAGCTGGACGGTGGAATGAGCGCCTGGATCGCCGACGGCGGGCCGGTGACCCGTACGGCACTGATCCGAGCACCCGAGATCTCCGGGCCGGTGCTCGACGTCCGGCAGGCCGGCGAGTACGCCGCCGGGCACCTGCCCGGAGCCGTCCACCTCGAACTGGGCGATCTGGCCGCCGCGGCGCCCGACGCCGTGCCAGCCGGACCGACCGTCGTGATGTGCGGTCACGGTGAGCGGGCCATGACCGCGGTCACCCTGCTTGAACGCGCCGGCCGGGCCGACCTCGCCGTCCTGGTCGGCGGCCCGCAGGACTGGGTCGCCGTAACCGGTCAGCGGCTGCGGGAGGGGACGTGAAGGACCGGCAGGCCCCGTTGCGGCTCGGGCTGCGCGCCAACGCCGTCCAGTTCACCTTGCTGGTGGCGGTCAACGCCCTGGTCGGCGGGGTCCTCGGCTCGGAACGCACCGTCCTGCCGCTGATCGCGGAGCAGGAGTTCCAACTCGCCGCGTACACGGCCGCGATGACCTACATCGTGGCCTTCGGGCTCACCAAGGCCGTGACCAACTTCTTTGCCGGTACGTTGTCCGACCGGTACGGCCGCAAGCCGGTGCTCATCGCCGGTTGGCTGGCAGGCATTCCCGTGCCATTGATAATCATCTGGGCCCCCGCGTGGGAGTGGGTGGTCGCGGCGAACGTCCTGCTCGGCGTCAGCCAGGGCCTGGCCTGGTCGACCACGGTGATCATGAAGATCGACCTGGCCGGCCCGCAGCGGCGCGGACTGGCCATGGGTCTCAACGAGGCCGCCGGTTACGCGGCGGTCGCCACCACCGCGCTGGCCACCGGGTGGTTGGCCGCCGAACACGGCCTGCGGACCGCGCCGTTCCTGCTCGCCCTGGCCTACGCCGCCCTGGGCCTCGGCCTGTCCCTGGTGTTCGTGCGGGAGACCCACGGTTACGCCCGGTTCGAGGCGACCACCCATCACGGTCGGCACGAGCAAGGACTGGCCAACACCCGGATTCTCGCCCTGACCTCCTGGCGGGAGCCGGCGCTCGCCTCGGCCAGTCACGCCGGGATGGTCAACAACCTCAACGACGGCCTCGCCTGGGGCCTGTTCCCGCTGCTCTTCGCCGCCGCCGGCCTGTCACTGACCGAGATCGGGCTGCTCAGCGCCCTCTATCCCGCCGTCTGGGGGCTCGGCCAACTCGTCACCGGCCCGGCCTCGGACCGCTACGGCCGCAAGCCGTTCATCGTCGTCGGCATGTTCACCCAAGCCGTCGCCCTCGCGCTGGTCGCCATGGTCGACAGCCGCACCGGCTGGGCCGCCGCCGCGGTGCTGCTCGGCGCCGGCACCGCCGCGGTCTACCCCACGCTGCTGGCCGCCGTCGGCGACGTCGCCCACCCCGCATGGCGTGCCCGCGCCGTCGGCGTGTACCGGCTGTGGCGCGACGGCGGATTCGCCGTCGGTGCGCTCCTCGCCGGGGCGGTCGCCGACCTGGCCGGCATTCGGGCCGCCATCTGGGTGGTCGCCGCCGTCACCGCCGCCGCGGGCGTCCTTGCCTGGGTCCGCATGTACGAGACCCACTCCCGCTCAACGCTCGTGTGACCGCAGCAACCGTCGAGGGACAGCGAAGCCAGTTCCCTCTACGGTCTTCGGGCTGGTGAACAGGCGCGGGATGCGTCGAAGGCCGCGCGGTGCGTACAGTTCCGGGTCGGACTTGGGGTGGGCCGGACAGCTCCGGCGCAGGGAACGGGACGAGACAGCGACAACATGACGGCGAACAAAATTGCGGAAAACGGTCAATACCGCATTGACCCGGCCCGGCTGGAGACCTGTCTCAGCGTCTTCGAGGCGTTGGAGGACCTGCCTCCCGACCACCCCGACGTGGTGCGGGTGCAGCGGGCCACCGCGAAGCTCTACAAAATGATCAAGCAGCGGCGACGTGAGGAACGGCGGGATGCCATCGCGGCGGCCGACCGCGCGGTGACGGCGGCCACCGCCACCGGCGCCCCGGGCCGGATCGACGATGAGACCCAGGGCAACCCGCTCGCCTCCCCCACCGTAGGTGCCACGGCCGGCGTCCTGCACAAACCGCGCGGCTGCTACATCTGCAAGCAGCGCTACCGCGATGTGGACGCCTTCTACCATCAGCTCTGCCCGCCCTGCGCCGCGCTGAACCGGGAGCGCCGCAACGCCCGCACCGACCTGACCGGCCGACGTGCGCTGCTCACCGGCGGCCGAGCGAAGATCGGCATGTACATCGCGCTGCGGCTGCTGCGCGACGGCGCGCACACCACGGTGACCACACGGTTTCCCCACGACGCGGTCCGCCGATTCGCCGCGATGCCCGACAGCGCGGAGTGGCTCCACCGCCTGCGGATCGTCGGGATCGACCTGCGCGACCCCGCCCAGGTAATCGCCCTCGCTGACTCGGTCAGCGGCCAGGGACCACTCGACATCCTGATCAACAACGCGGCGCAGACCGTCCGCCGCACGCCTGCGGCGTACGCGCAACTCGTCGCCGCGGAGGCGGCGGCCCTGCCGGACGGCCCACTGCCGGAGATGATCACATTCGCCAAACCGGCCGGCCGGGGCGACCCGGCGGGCAGCCTCATAGCCCCACTGAACTCGCCCACCATCACCCCGCACGCGCTCACCGCGCTGGCGCTGACCAGCGGCTCCGCCTCCCCGGAACGGATCGCGACAGCCAGCGCCATCGACGCCGGCGGTCTGGTCCCGGACCTCGACCCGGTCAACAGCTGGGTGCAGCGGGTGCACGAAGTGAATCCGGTCGAGCTGCTCGAAGTGCAGCTGTGCAACGTGACCGCGCCGTTCGTACTGATCAGCCGACTGCGACCGGCGATGGCCGCAGCGACCGCCCGCCGCAAGTACGTGGTGAACGTGTCGGCGATGGAGGGCCAGTTCGCCCGCGGCTACAAAGGGCCAGGGCACCCGCACACCAACATGGCCAAGGCCGCGCTGAACATGCTGACCCGCACCAGCGCCCAGGAGATGCTGGCCGACGGCATCCTCATGACCAGCGTCGACACCGGCTGGATCACCGACGAGCGGCCACACCCGACGAAGATGCGGCTGGCGGATGCCGGCTTCCACGCCCCGCTGGACCTCGTCGACGGCGCGGCCCGGGTCTACGACCCGATCATCCGCGGCGAACAGGGCGAAGACCTGCACGGCTGCTTCCTCAAGGACTACACACCCTGCGCCTGGTGATCGCTGCTGCCCTGCCGAAAACCTCATAGTTGCGGGGACCTGCCCGCCCGCACCGACGCCCGCTCGGAGCGGCCCGAACTGGTTCCGACCTTAGGCGGCTCCAGGCCTCTGCCCATTACGAACTACTGGCCTTATGGCAGTAAGCGTGACAATTGGTACGGCTCGAACTCGGGTGGACCATTCTTGGCAGAGTCCGAACCACATTCACCCAGCTCAGGAACCGATCGTAACGGTTAAGGCGGTACGTAGACGCACGGTCTGACACGGCCCGTCATCGTGACACGGCAGAGTCTCCGGACTCGCCGGAGACCCTGCATGATCCTCGATCACTTATTGGTAGGCAACGAAGCAAATTTTCAGGCGACAAAGTTTCTCAACGTAGACGAAATCCTTGCCATCAGGCGATGGACTGGGATGGCACGCAGGGCCATTGTGTGTTCGACGGGCAGCCGCTTGAGCTGGGTTGTCGGGGTGATTGGCCGCTGTGGAAGATGCATTGGCGGGTAGCCCAGTCACGTCTTCCCTCATCGATGCGCTTGCCGACATCGGGCCCGCCGGGCGGGCCACGACAACGACGACTGATCGGCGACTTTGAATCGGTAACGGATCGACGGACGTCTGTCTGCTTTTCGACAGCGGCGGTCCAACGGCGTCCAACCTAGTCCAGGATGGCCGCATGACCAACCGTAGGGGACCGAAACTCGATATCGACCGGGGCAATCCCCAGTATCTCACACGATCCGGGAAGAGGGATGTTCGATGAGAGCAAGAACAATCGGTGGTCGGCGCCTAACGTACCCCATTCTGGCCCTGGCCCTGGCCCTGCCGCTGCTGACCGTCGGCCAGCCGGCGCAGGCGGCTCCGCACGCCGACGGTGACAGCATCCGTCAGGTGGGCACGGCCGTCAGCGCCGAGGCGTGGGCGGCCGGCAGGCAGCGGTACGGCGCGCAGGTGACTGCCGACACGGCGATCGAGGCGTACTGGACGCCCGAGCGGATGCGCAATGCCAGGCCCGTGGAGGAGTCTCCCTCGTACAAGGCCGCGGCACGGCGTTTCGCCCAGAGTGGAGGTACCTCGTCTGCCGCGCCGACCAACCGTTCCAAGCCGGTGGATGTGCCTCCGGTGGCGGGCCTGATGGGTACCCCGGGCATGTCCACGCAGGCCATCAACCCGAACCTCGGCTCCAACCACCCGACCGCCCGGTCCAACGGTAAGGTCTTCTTCAACATGGACGGCGGATCGTGGGTCTGCTCCGGCGCGGTCATCAACTCGGTCGGCTTCAACACCGTGTGGACGGCTGGCCACTGCATCCACGGCGGCCCCGGCAGCAGTCTCGCCACCAACTGGTCGTTCGTCCCAGCGTACGACGATGACCTGGCCAACCCCCGGCCGCACGGCACCTGGACGGCCCGCGAGCTGTGGACCTGGAGCAGTTGGATCGACAGCTCCAACTGGGAGGCCGACATGGCCGTGGCCATCATGAACACCCGGAACGGCGTCCGCATCGTGAACCAGTTCGGGGGCCACGGCTTCCGTACGCACCAGGGCTTCACGGTCGGCATCAACAACTTCGGCTACCCGAGCGGCGCACCGTTCGACGGCGGCAACCTGTTGAGGTGCAGCGGCAACTCGACCCAGTCCGGGGCGCGGATCCGCATCAACTGCGACCTGACCGCAGGCGCCAGCGGCGGCCCGTGGTTGATCAACTGGGATGGGAACTGGGGCTACCTCAACGGGGTCAACAGCACGCTCAACTCGTACACGGCACCGACCTTGTGGTGGTCACCCTATTTCGACGACACCGCGTCGGAGTTGTACAACTTCACCGCCACTCACTGACAGATGTCCGGTGACAGATATCTCGTCCCGGTAGTGCGCCCTTGACCTGAGCGGGCCTTCTCCAATGGCAAATGATCAAGCGACTGGTCGCCATTGGAGCCGGCCCGCGGCGTGTCGGACGAGCCGCGGCCAACCCGCCCGCCGGCAACCCCGCCGCAGCTTCATCTGAACCTGATCAACCCCATCTCAAACACGCTCTGAGGCGGCGGGGTACGCGTGTCAGGCGGAACAGTCCCGGGAACTTGCAGCATCACCTGAACAGCGGATCTGGCTCCACCCACAGTCCTCATAATCTGATCCATTGTGGCAGATGAAAAATTCCGGGTGTCAGTGACCGGAGCACACGGGGTAACGGTCGGCAACAGCAACATCCAGCACAATGTGTTTGGCGAACGGTCGACCTTCGGCGCAACCCCCACCGCCGGGCGGCGTGTGCAACTGGTCTATGCGCCGGAGCTCGCGGAGTACCCGGCCAACGGCCCGTTCGCCGAAGCCGCGCGAGCGGCGGTTCGGCAGGCCGGGCACGAGATCGTCGCTCCGGCCGGTGCGGACTTGGTGGTCTGCATCGTGGGCTTCCACTGGGATCCCCGCGTTGCCGAGGCGTTCGAGGTCGCGCGAGCCACCAATCGTCCCCTGGTCGTCCTGCTGCTGGCGGAGGATTTGATCATTCCGGTCCCCCGCCGGTTCTACGTCGACGACGAGGCTGGCGAGCGGCAGCTCGGGTTCCGGGACCATCTGCGCCGGGTGTCGCACGTCGTCGAGGTCAGCAGTCCCGGCGAGCTCCGTGACCGGCTGTACCGGGCATTGGTGGAGCTGTCCTCCGCGATTCCGGCGGTCGACGATCCGGAACGCCGGGTGCGCGACCTCGACCAGCGGCTGGCCGACCAGGAGCGGCGGCTCGGCCCGGACCATCCAGAGACGCAAGTTGTCCGGAACGAACTGGCCGGCGCCTATCGTGCAGCAGGACAGCTCCGGCGCGCGATCTCCCTGTACGAGCGGACGCTCGCCGATAGCATTCGCGTTCTCGGCCCGGACCATCTAGACACACTGCGTACCCGCAGCAATCTCGCTGGCGCCTACCGGGCCGTCGGTGACGTGCCTCGCGCGCGGGACGAGTATGCCCGGGTCCTACAAAATCGTGAACGTATCCTCGGACCCGATCACCCCGATACGCTGCGTACCCGCAACGACTTGGCCGGCGTGCTGGAGTCACGCGGCGACTACGAGGAGGCGACGGCCCTCTACCGCGAGGTGCTCGCAGATCGCACGCGGATCCTGGGTCGGGACCATCCCGACACCCTGCGCACCCGCAATGACCTCGCCCACGCGTACGTCTCCCTCGGCCGGTTGGAGGAGGCGATCTCCTTCTACCGCAAGGTACTCGACGACCGGGTTCGCGTACTCGGGCCGGACCATCCGGATACGCTGCGCACCCGAAACAACCTTGCCAGCGTCCTGGAGTCCACCGGCCGGCTCGACGAAGCCACCGCGATCTTCGAGCGCACCCTTGCCGACAGCATCCGCGTCCTCGGCCCTGACCACCCAGACACGTTGCGCACGCGCAACGACCTCGCCGGGGTCTATCGACGGCAGGGCAAGCTCAAGCGGGCCATCCCGATGTATGAGGAGACCCTCGCCGCCTCGATGCGGGTCCTCGGCCGTAATCACCCGAGTACGCTGATCTCCCAGAGCGACCTGGCCGGCTCCTATCAGGACGCCGGTGACCTGACCCGAGCCATCGAGCTGTACACCGAGACGTACGAGGAGAGCGCCCGGGTCCTGGGCCGTGACCACCCCAGCACGCTGGTGATCGAGCAGAATCTCGCGGTGTCCCTGGTGCTGGCAGGCCGCCGGAGCGAGGCGCTGGAACGGCTCAACGACGTGTTGGAGCGCGCCGAGCGGGTGCTGGGCACACATCATCCGGACACCCTCGCTGTGCTCGCCACCCTCGGGACGACGCTGGTGCGGATGGATGAGCTGCCACGCGCCTTGGAGGTGTTCGAATCTGGATTGCGGCGTAGCAGGGAGGCGCGTGGGCCGCAGCACCCACACACAAAGACGATGCGCCACAACGTCGACCTGGTTCGCGAGGCAATGGTCGGCGAGGAGTCCTGACGATGGCCGACTCCGACAACCTGTTCAGCGAGTTCGAGCCCGAGGATTACGTCGACAACAAGCCGATGATCCGGGTGCTGGCGCTGTCCGAGGGGAAGGCCCAGGAGACCATCATCCAGCTACGCGCCCAGCATGAGACGATTCGACGGAGCCTGGAGCGCAGCCAGCGCGAACTCAACGAAACCAAACTGAGCCACGAGCAGCGCAACGGCACTCAACTGACCGAGATCGCGCGGCTGACCGGTGAGCTCGAGGCGACGAAGCAAAGCCTCGCCGAACTGAGTCGCCAGTCGACCGTCGCGGTAGCGGTGGCCTGGGTGGGCACGGTCCTGATCGGCTTCGGGGTGAACCTGGTGACCGGAGATGATCAGCAGGTGCTCGGTCTGGTGCTGATCGGGCTGGGCGCGGTAGTGGGAGCGGCTGCATTCCTCATCCCCCGGCGGAAGCGGTGATCTCCGCCTCGACACCGTGGTGCGTGGAGCGGCGGGCCGCCCGCCAATCGGGTACTCGTGGTGGCCGCCTGGCTGGCCGCGGTTGGCGGCTACCCGTTGAGAAACTGCTCCAGTCCGTCCAGGAGGCGGTCGAGCCCGAACCGGAACGAACGGTCCGGATCGCCGATCGCGTTGTACTCCTCGCCGGCCACCTGCCCGACCCGGCCGGAGAGCGGATAGGCGTCGGCGGGCATCACTCGCTCGAGAATCGGCGCGTTGATCTCCCACCATTCGGCGTCGGAGATGCCGGACCGCTCCGCCGTACGGCGTGCGTCCACCGATGCCCGCGCCATCCCGGCGGTGAACCCACTTAGCAGCGTGACCACCTGGTCCATTTGGAGATCGGTGAAACCGGCACCTTCGATGGCCGCGAGCTGCCACTCGTACCGGTCGGAGACGTTCGGACCGATCCACGGCCGGCTGTTCTCCACCTGCAGCAGCCAGGGATGCCGGTGGAACTCATCCCACAACTGCTCGGCGACCCGGGTCATCCGCTGCCGCAGCGTGCCCTCGTGCGGCGGGAGTTCCTGCTCGCCCGCCACCTCGTCCACCATCAGGCCGATCAGCTCGGAGCGGCCGGGGACGTACGTGTAGATGGACATCAGCTTCAGCCCGAGGCGATCGGCGACCTTGCGCATCGAGAAGGCCGGCAGGCCCTCCTCGTCGGCCACCGCGATCGCGGCCCGGATGACCTCGTCGATGGTGGCCCGCTGCTTCGGCCCCCGGGAGCCCTGCGGCGTGCCGAGGGTGCGCCGCCACAACAGTCCGAGCGTGCGGTCGATGTCCTGACTTTCCATGTGCGGAGATTACCCCGTGAGGTGTACGGTGTACCGCGCGACCATTTCCGTAATGTATACGGAGTTAGGAGCCTGTGTTGACCAACCACGCCTTGACCGCCGACGGGCTACGCAAGAGGTACGGCGACGTGCACGCGCTGGACGGCTTCGACCTGAGCGTGCCCCCCGGTGTCATCCATGGGCTGCTCGGTCCCAACGGTGCCGGCAAGACCACCGCGGTCATGGCGCTGGCCACCCTGATCGACGTGGACGGCGGCAGCGCCAGCGTCGCCGGGTTCGACGTGCACACCCAGGCCCACCAGGTCCGGCGCCGCATCGGACTGGTCGGGCAGCATGCCGCCGTCGACGAGATCCTCGGCGGCCGGCAGAACCTGGTGATGTTCGGCCGACTCTACGGCCTGAACTCCGCCGACGCCCGGGTGCGGGCCGACCAGCTGCTCGACGCCTTCGGCCTGACGGACGCGGCGACCCGGGCGGTCTCCACCTACAGCGGCGGGATGCGCCGCCGACTCGACATCGCCGCCGGCCTCATCCTGACCCCTGCGGTGCTGTTCCTCGACGAACCGACCAGCGGCCTGGATCCCCGCGGCCGCAACGAAGTCTGGGCCGCCGTCCGCGAGATCGCCGACCGCGGCACAACGGTCCTGCTGACCACGCAGTACCTCGATGAGGCCGACCAGTTGGCCGCCCGGATCTCCGTCATGAACCACGGCAGGATCATCGCCAGCGGTACGCCGGACGCCCTCAAACGCCAGGTCGGCGGCGACCGGGTGAGCGTCACGGTGCCGCTGCGCGAGCCACTGGCGTCCATCGCGCAGCGGATGTCGGCCGCCGTCGGGGCGCCGCCCGCGATCGACGCAGACACCCGCACCATCACCTTCGAAGTCGGCACCGGCGTGATCGCGATCGCCGAGATCGTCCGCGCCCTGGACGAGCTCGGCGTCACCCCGGAGGACCTGATGCTGCGCCGCCCCACCCTCGACGAGGTGTTCCTGACCTTGACCGACAAGGAGGTGGCACGATGACCACACTGCGCGCCGGCTGGGTCATCACCCAGCGGGATCTGGCCCACTGGGTACGCCAACCGTGGGCGCCCATCTTCGGCCTACTCTTCTCGATCATGCTGCTGTTGGTCTTCGGCTTCCTGTTCGGCGGTGCGATAAGCGTCCCGGGCGGCGGCGACTACATCAGCTTCCTGCTGCCCGGGATGCTGGCACTGAGCATGATGTTCGGGGTGGAGGCCACCGCGACCGCGATGGCCAACGACGCCCGCAAGGGCATCACCGACCGGTTCCGCTCGATGCCGATCGGCAGTGCGTCGGTGGCGCTGGGCCGCGTCGGCGCCGACATGGCCAACTCGGCTGTCGAACTGCTGGTCCTGATCCTCGGCGGCCTGCTCATCGGTTGGCGGATCTCGTCGGATCCGGCATCGGCGGCCCTGGCCGTGCTGCTCCTGCTCCTGCTGCGGTTCGCCGTCCTGTGGATCGGCATCTTCCTGGGGCTGACCTTCCGCGGCGAGGGCGCGACGATGGCGGTGCAGGTGCTGGTCTGGCCGATCGGCTTCCTGTCCACCGCGATCGTTTCCGCCGAGACGATGCCCGGCTGGCTCGGCGCCATCGCGGCCTGGAACCCGTTGTCCGCGACCGCGTCCGCCGCCCGTCAGCTTTTCGGCAACCCGACCGGCATCACCGAGGGGCCACTTGTCGACGGGGCGGTGTGGCTGGCGGTCGGCTGGCCGCTCCTGCTGACCGCCGTCTTCGTGCCGCTGTCGGCGCGTGCGTACCGCCGACTGCGCCACTGAAACCGGCAACGCAGCGTTCGTGCGCCACCGCGGTCCGCGCCGCTCGGCCCACAGCTCAAGCAGTTTTGCCGATGATCCGTGTACCACTTCACGGTCCCGACCCCACAGGAGAGCACATGAGCTTGACCGACCAACTCCACCGCCTGCTCGACGCCGGACTCGCCGACATCACCGGCAGCAGTCCGGCGGAACTCGCCGCCTGCGTCGCCGCGCTGCCGGACGAACCCCAGTCCGTGCTGGCCGTGCACCCCGAGTTGGCCACCGCGCGTCAGCTGGCACCGCTGCTGCGCCGGCACGACAAACCCGGCTTCGTCGTCGACGACATGGTCGACCTCGAGCAGTTCGTACCCATTGACGGCATCGCCCTACCCGACCGCCCGCTCTATCTCGTCCGCGAACCCGACCGCGGCGACGACATGCGCAACTGGAGTCCCAACGAGGCGCTACCGGCCATCCTCGAACGCGGACGAACACCGCTCACCATCAACGAGGGGATCGGCTGGCTGCTCCAGGAACCGAAGGTGCTCGAACCTAGTCACTGCTTCATGACCATCGGCTCTCGCAAACGCACCGGCCACACCCTCGACGCCCGGACCCCCGCCATCTGGATCAGCAGCGGAACCGGACGCGACGGCACCGCCCGACGCAGAGCGCCAAAGATCGGATGGTGCTGGGCCGGCAACCGGCATACCTGGCTCGGTTTCGCCTCCGCGTGCCACCGCAATCCAGTCGATTGATGACGCGACGGCGGCAGCGAAGCCTTCCTCACCCTCGCCTGCGCCATCATCTGCTGCGGTCACGCACAGGGCTCATAAGGGGCCAGACCACCGATGGTGATGGCAACGAGGAACCAGCCGGCAGCCCCAGCACTGCAAACAATGCACCCTGCTGCGAAGAGGGAGCGGACCGGCGATTCGCCGAGTGCGGGTGCCGCTCCTGGGGCGGTGGCTGATCGACGGGATGCTCGATAGTTGGCCGCTGGTCGGGCAGGCCTTCGCTGTCAGCGCCCGCCGGGGACCTCTGACCCATCGATGACACCCCAGCCTTCATCGCGGTGATAGATCCGAACGACACCTGAGCCTGCCACCCGATCATTCTGCCCGACGCCCGCCAGCATCGCGAAGTACACCGCCCCGCCGCCACACTTGCATGCCGCAGTGGTGCGCGCGTGCGGCGGGCAGGAGGCGATCCCCGCGTACGCTGCCGTGGTGCAGATCGACCTGGTTGCCCTGATTGTCGAGGAGTACGACCCGGCGATCGCGTTCTTCACCGACGTGCTCGGCTTCGACCTCGTCGAGGACTCCCCATCGCTGACCAATGACGGGCGACCCAAACGGTGGGTCGTCGTCCGGCCCCCGGGTGCCCAGACCGGGATTCTGCTCGCCCGCGCCGACGGAGAACACCAGCGCGCCGCCGTCGGTGACCAGATAGCCGGCCGGGTCGGGTTCTTCCTCCGCGTCGACGACTTCGAGGCGGCCTACCGGCGGATGGGCGAGGCCGGTGTCACCTTCGTCCGGGAACCACGGACCGAACCCTACGGCCGGGTCGCGGTCTTCCTCGACATCGCCGGCAACCGGTGGGACCTCCTCGGCGCCACCTGACATCACCGCACTTGCCAGCCGAACCGCCGGAGTCACACATCCTGATTTGCCGCGGATCGGACTCGGCGCAACGGATTGAGGGGTCACTCCCCCGGTGACCGCCGGGCTGCCTGAGGCCCCGAAGCCTGACCGGCCACGGGCGCAGGTAATTGAAACAAGTAGCCGGCGACCGCACGCCCGATCAGCATCCGCCCATCCCGACGACCGGAGCTGATGGCACGGCTGCCTTCAGTCCTCGAGTGGATCCCAGTGGTTGCTGTAGCGCAGCAGTGATTGGGCCAGGTCGGAGTGAGCGGCCGCCCACACGCTGTCGAAGAGAAACCACTGCTGGCACCCGAACGACCCACCACAATGGATGGCGACCTGGGCAAGATGGTCGTCGACCTCAATGCGCGATTCGTCGGGGCGTCGACCGTCGACGTACCGGCCCGTCGTGAGAATCGCCATGGCTTCGTGGTGGGCGAGGGTGTGCTCGTTGGACAGGCTGGGCCACGGGTCGGCGTTGAGGTTGAAGCCGGGCCATCTGTTGCATCGCTCCAGCGCCGGCCTGATGGCGTCGTCTTCAGGCGCGACGAGTGCTCGCAAGACCAGCAACTCGGGTGGCCATGCCGCACCGCTGTCGGGGTCGGCGATCCGCAGATGTCCGGGCAGTTCCCACAATCCGACCCCCGGGAATGCCAGCGGCCGGGAGCAAGCGAGGCTCGCGCCGTCGTAGAACGTGAGGAACACCGCGTACGTGCTGGCGCCACCGGTACCGGCGGACGTAACGACTGTCACTGGCACATCCGCGACGAACGACGTCGACTCACCGCCCGCGCCGGGCAACGGCCACGGCTGGAGCAGGTATGCCAACCGGTCGGGGGCGGTCGCGACCACCTCGTCATCGAGGAAAAAGTAGGCCAGTTCCACCTCGTCGTCATCAGTCCGTACCCGGAGGCTGTGATCGTCGAGGCGGATGAAGTCCTCGTCACCCTCGACGTACAAGTGCTCACGCAGGAGCTCTCGCAGCTCGCTGGTCGTTGCCGCCCGAGTAAGGCCGTGCTTCCGTGCCGCCTCGAAGATCGAATCGAGGCCGTAGACGTCACCGCCCAACTCGTTCTCGACCCACGACTCCGGATCGTCGCAGTCCCAACCTCGTTGGAACCAACTCAGCACAGTCTCGTCCGGCAGCCGCCGGACCCGCTTACTCAACTGACCCTCGTAGTGGGAGCGATACACGAAATGCACGGCGTGACGGTACTGCAGCCGGTCACGCACATGGGGACGGCGGAGTCTCTACAAGATTCGGGGCAGTCAGTCCTGCCGTAGGCGGTAAACGGAGAGCCGACTCCACCCGGCCGGGCATTTCGGCGAGGTGTTTGGCCGCCCCTTTCCGAACCCATCGCTGGTCTGAACGGGGACGCCGAACCCAACGTGGACATGTGGGCCACAGCCGACGAGTCCCGCGACGACATCATCGGCCTGTGGCACCGAGCCTGGGCACACGCCGACGTCACGATCGAGACGCTCCCGATCGACGCACCCGGCTCGGTGCGGTGGTGGCAACACACGCCGGTGACGCTTCACCACATCCTCGTGCACGTGCTCGCCGAGGTGAACCGGCACGCCGGGCACGCCGATATCGTGCGCGAGCTGATTGACGGCCGGGTCGGCTGGCGACGGCCGAGCGACAACGTGGTCCAGGGCGACGACGCGTGGTGGGCCGACTACCGCGAGAGGCTGGAATCCACCGCACGAGAGTTTGCCTGAGGACGCGCCATCGCGCAGAGAGCAGCGAAATCAAAGCTGACCGAGTAGTAGCAAGAAACCGCGTTTTCCCAGTTCACGGCCCAGATGTGCCAGTCACAGCAGTACGCCGACGGGCGCCATCGGCAATTGCGCAACCGGTGTGGCAGGACGGCCTCAGCGCAGCGTCGACTGCCGCTGGATCAGTTCGAAGTCGACGACTATCCTCCGGGGCGCCGGCTGTTCCTCTCGCGGCACACCGTCGAACTGGAGCTGGATCCGCTCTTCCAACAGGGCGACTGCCTGGTGTGCGATCACGTCGCGTCCGGGGTCGATGGTGCTCAGCGGAGGTCGGGAGTAGTTCGCTTCGTCGATGTTGTCGAAGCCGATCAGCAGGACGTCCTCGGGAACCCGTAGGCCCGGTCCTGAAAGGCGGCGAGCGCACCCAGCGCGAGTGTGTCGGCGAACGCCACAACCGCGTCGGGCTTGACGCCGCTGTCAAGGATGCGAGCGATCGTCGTGGCGCCGGTGGAGTGGAAATAGTCGGGTACACCGATGATCGCGCGTGGGTCGACGTCGAACCCTCGTGACTGGAGGGCGTCCCGGAAGCCCTGGAACCGCAGCGTTCCGCTGCTCGGCGATGGGTCGTCCTTAACTCCCAGGGGAACTACCGTGGTCGCACCTCGGCCCAGCACGTGCTCGGTCGCCGCACGTGCTCCCTCGACGTTGCTCATCGTGACGTGGTCGAGGCCGCCATCGAACACCCGCTCGCCCAGGAGCACGAGGGGGAAGTCGACGTCGAACAGCGGGAGGTCTTTCTGGCCCAGCGCGAGCGGGGAGTACAGCACGCCGTCGAAGCGTGACCGGTAGCTGCCGTCCAGTACCCGCAACTCGCGGTCGCGCTCAGCGTTGGTCTGCTCGATGAAGACGGTCAGGCCTCGCCTGGATGCCTCTCGCATGACGGCGTCCGCGAGTTCGGCGAAGTACACAACGCGCAGCGACGGCAGCACCAAAGCGATCGCCCCGGTCCGGCCTCGGCTCAGGTTCCGCGCCGACACATTCACGTGGTAGCCCAGCTCACGGATCGCGTCGTCCACCCGCTCGCGGGTTTCCGGACGCACGTACTGATAGCCGTTGAGGATGTTGGACACCGTCTTGATCGACACCCCGGCGAGTCGGGCGACGTCGCGCATCGTCGCCGACCTGTTGGTCTTGCGTGCCACAGCCCCTCCCGCCGGTCGTCGATTCGCGGCCAGCGTATAAGACTGCACCCTTCACAACCCCAGGACGCAGCGGCCGGCCCGCCCGATCCGGGGCGCGCCGGCCGCGTGACGCGAGGTCAGTTGATGGTCAGGGCGATGGTTTGAACGGAGCCGCGGACCGGGTCGATCTGCAACTCGTAGGCACCCGGGGCGAGCCCGGTGGTGTCCCAGTGGAAGATGTACTGGTTTCTTGCGGCGCTGTAGCGTGCGGTGTTGTCCGCCCTCTTCTGGACAGGTGTGGCCGGAGCGCGGTTGCCGGCCACGCCGTCGGTCTTCTTCACGAGGTAGAGGCGCGGCCGCGCGTCGGTGGCCGTCTCGCCGTCTGCGTCGGTCAGGGTGAACTTGACCGGCACGGGGTGTCCGGCTTTGACGATGTCGGAGCCGTCGCCGGCCAGCGGTGGCCGCACCCCGCCGAACCGGTACTCGGGCGCGAAGATCCGCGGCACGAAGTCGATCAGATTCGCCATCCAGATGTCGAAGCCATGCGGTCCGACCCAGGTGCCGGCGTACTCGTATTCGATGCCCTGGGAGGTCAGCCACTGCATCGTGTTCTGGGTGAACGTGTACGTGAAGTCGACGTCACCGGAGTACAGCCGTGCCAGCTTGGTGCCTTCGTTGATTACCTGGACGTCGACGCCGCTGGGGTAGGAGAACAGGAACCCCGAGAAGACACCGACGTAGGCGAACTCGCCCGGGTGGCCGAGCCAGGTGCCGAGGGTGTTCATCCCTCCCCACGACAGACCGGCGAGCGCCTGCTCATCCGGATCAGTCGAGATGTTGTACTTTTCCGCCGCGGTTGGCATCACGTGCTGGCTGAGGTCGGTCCAGAAGTCGACGCCGTTCTGGTCGGGCATGACCACAACCATCGGCGCCGTTGTCCCGTTGAGGTAGCTGTTGTCGAGAATCTGCTTGGCACGCCCGGTTTCGAGCCAGCTGCCGTAGTTCTGGCCCCCGCCGTGGTACAGGTACAGCACGGGGTAGGCAGCTTCGCGGTCAGCATCGTAGCCTGGCGGCGTCCAGACGTACGCGTAGCGCTCTGCGCCCTGATCTCCGTCGTAGGTCATCAGCGAGACCGTGCCGCCCCTGCCTTCGGGGACATCGGCCAGCATCGCATCGGACTTGCCGGGCACGAAAAGCTGCGACTCCATCACGTGGGTGTTGACGGTGTCGGCCGGGTCCTTCATGTCGACGCCGTCGACCACGTACCGGTAGTAGTGGTAGCCGTCGAGCGGTCCGATCGTCATTCGCCAGCGGCCGTCGGGCTGCTTGTTCATCGGGATCCGGAACCATTGGCCATTCGGAGCCCAGTTGCCCCAGATCGTGACGTCCTTGGCGCCAGCCCACTGGGTGCCGGTCTCGAACGTGACGATGCCGTGCGGGTCGATGTGCGGGGTCGTGATCGACCCGGCCGCAGGGGGCTCGTACGGCCGGGTCAGCGCGCGGTGTCCCTTGCTGGCGCCGTGGCGGACGACCTTCTGTCCGAAGAGCCGAGCGGCGAAGTCTCGCAGGTTCTCCCGCCACGCGTCCCAGATGGCGCCGTCGTCGGGGTTGACGCCGTCGAACTCGAACTTCACTCCGGACTTCTTCAGGTCCACCAGCAGGTCGTAGTTGTCGTTGTAGGACGGATCGAGCGTGTTGCCGACGTATACCCGGAGCAGTTTGGTGCCCTTGTTGATCGCCTTGGCCTCCGCCTTGGTGATCGGGCCGTCGACAGAGCCGGAGAAGGAGCCGACGTAGGCGAATGCGCCGGGATCGCTGCGGAGGATGCTGATCGCCTGCTCGGCACCCGTGGCGACACCGGCCAGCGCCTGACTCTTCGGCCGAGACGAGATGTTGTAGCCGGCCCGTGCTGCGGGGACGATGGCGTTGAGCAGCTCGGCGCGGGGGTCGGCGGAATTGACGTCAGCCATTACGACCACCATCGGCTTGGCGTCCCCGCCTGCGACCAGGTTGTCGAGGATCTGCTTCGCCCGGCCAAGTTCCAGCCACTCACGAGCGGTCTGACCCTCGCTGCTCAGCAGGTACAGGACCGGGTACGCCTCGGCCCGGGCGGAGTCGTAGCCGGGCGGCGTCCACACCAAGGCGGTGCGGCCCTCCGCCGCCGCTGCGCTCGGGTAGGACAGTTCCTCCACCGTCCCGCCCGCAGCGATGTCGTCCATCCACGCGACCGAATCACCCGGCACGAAGAAGGTGTTCCAGTTTGGCTTCGACGTCACCGCCACCGGGCTGCCAGGCTGGCGGAAGGACACCTTCGACCTGTCCTGCATGGTCGCCGTGTACTGGTAGTAGTACAGCCCGGGCTCGAGCGGACCGACGTTCGCGGTGTAGTCCGAGCCGCTCGGGTCGAGCGCGAGCGCCGACCAGGTGCCGCTCGGGCCGATGTTCGCCTCCAGTTCGAGCGTCGCCGGCGTTCCGCCGACGATGCTGCTGGCCTGCGACTGCGGCACCTTGAAGTAGTGATAGACGTCGTCGTTCGAATGCCACGTGTCGGTCGCGACAGCCGCCGGGGCGGTCGCGACGACTGACACCACCACCAAAGCCGCGGCTGCGACAAGGCTGGTCATTCGGGGGCCACTGCTGTGTGACATCGCGTTGCTGCTCCTCTCAGAGCGTCAAGGCCTCCCGCATCGAAGGCATGCGCCTCACCATCGAGATCGGCCAGCGGACCTTCCCGACAGCCGCGACAGTCCACATTCACACCAGCGCACTACATTTCCTACACCGGTGTAGAGCGCATGGCAAGAGACCTCTTCATGCCCCCACGACCTCCATCGTGGACCCAGGTCAGCGGCTCATCCATTGAGGAGCGTCGACGCCGGTTCGGCGCCGTTGACGTCCGTTGGCGGCCCCACCTGCAATCCCCACCCGCCTGACAGCCCGCTGAGCTGCACTGTCTATGAAACACGCCTTAGGCGATCCGGTAGCCGACTCCCGGTGTCGTGGCGATGATTGGTGGGTTGCCGAGTTTGCGGCGTAACCGGCTCACGGTCACGGTGACGGTGTTGGTGAACGGGTCGGCGTTCTCGTCCCAGACCTGTTCGAGCAGGGCCTCGGTGCTCAGGAAGCCTGGGCTGGCCCGTAGCAGCGCCTGCAGCACGGCGAACTCCTTCACCGAGAGGTTGAGTTGCCGTCCGTCGCGAACGGCGGTCCGGCGTATCGGATCCAGCGCGATCCCGGCCGCGTGAAGTGTCCGCGGCCGCGCGTCTGGCTTGCGACGTGCGAGGGCCTGGATCCGCAGGATCAGCTCGGGAAAGTGGAAGGGTTTGGCGAGATAGTCGTCCGCGCCCAGGGTCAGTCCGCTGACCCGGTCGCCGGGAGCGCTCGCCGCGGTCAGCATCAGCACCATCGGCCGGTCCGCCCGCTCGGTGATCATCTGGCACAGCGCGTCGCCGTGGAGGCCTGGCAGGTCCCGGTCCAGGATCACCACGTCGTAGCCGGCGATGTCCAGTTTGGCGGCCGCGGTGAGTCCGTCGTGAGCGAGGTCGACGGCTATCCCCTGGTCACCCAGTCCTTCCGCGATGACCTCCGCCAAGGCATGATCATCTTCTATGACGAGCACTCTCATGCCGCCGCCGGCACCTTCGAGACCGGGAGCGTGATCGAGACACACAGGCCGCCTTCTGGCCGGGCGAGCAGGGCGAGCCGGCCCCCATGCGCGGCGGCGACGGCGGCCACGATAGATAGGCCCAGTCCCGAGGATCCGATCCGCTCGCCGCCGAGCCGCTCGAAGGGCTGCGACAGCCGGTCAACCTCCTGCTGGTCGAGGACTCGCCCGCCGGTCTCGACGACGAGCACCGTCTCCTCCTCGCTTGCGGATCCGGTGATCTCAATCCATCCGCCGTGCTCGTTATGTGTCACGGCGTTGTCGATGACGTTGGCCACCATCCGCGCCAGCAGCGCCGGGCTGCCCTGGGTCGCCGTTGCCGGTGGTACGTCGACCGTCACCTTCAGCCGCTTCGTCGTCGCGTCGGTGGTCCTTTCATGCAGGGCCACGCCGATGAGGTCGCCGAGATCGACCATGGTGGCGTCGGCCGGCGTGCCGTGCTGTGCCCGGGCCAGTACGAGGAACCCGTCGAGTAGGTGATCGACGCGGTCCAGCTGGGTGCGTACCCGGTCCGCGAGCGCCACCGTCGACGGGGCCGGGTCGGGCTTGGCGCCCGCGACGTCCAGCGACGCCCGGATGGTGGCCAGTGGCGTACGCAGCTCATGGGATGCGTTGGCGACGAAGCGGCGTTGTGCGGCGAACGAAGCTTCGAGTCGTTCGAGCAGTTCGTCGATGGTGTCGCCGAGGTCTTTCACCTCGTCGACCGGGCCGGTGACGGCAAGCCGCCGATCCAGGCTGTCGGCGGAGATGCGCCGGGTGGCGCTGGTGATCAGCCGTAACGGTCGCAGTACGCGTTTGGCCAGCACCCGACCGAGCAGGAGCGACACCACCGCCATCACGATCAGCGCCACCATCGAGCCGGCCAACAGCTGGCGGGACTGCTGCGTGTGCACCGTGGCCAGCTGTTCCTCCAGCTGCTGGATACGCTGCTGGGCCGGATCCGCACTCCGCTGGACCGGGGGATTTCCGGCGGGTGCGACGCGGCTGATGCTGCCGCCGGAGAGCAGGAAGGTCAGTCCCAGAAGCCCGGTACCGGACACGAGAAACACAACAGCATAGAGGATCGTGAACCTTGCCCGCACGGTACCCCTGGACAGCCTGACCATTCCTACAGCATGCCCTGGGCAACCTAACAACAGCATGACAGTGGCAGTTCGGGTGGCGTTACGGGTCGATCCGTAGAACCGACGGTATGTCGACCACCGAACTCCTCCGGCGGGAATGGACCGCGTTCCGCCGCCCGGGCCGCATGACCGCGCTGGCCGCCGCAGCCCTCACCGTCATCGCGCTGGGTCTGTTGTACGCATTCGGCAACCAGTCGTCCTGCCCGGGGCCGTGCCCGGCCGCTCCCGTCGCCAGCGACGGCGCTACCGTCAGCGACCGGTTCTGGTTCCTGCATCGCGACCTGGGCCGCGAGGGCAGCATCACGGTCCGGATGACCGCGATGACCGGGACGATCACCTACCCTCCGCCGAACCACGACCAGATCGTGTCCGGGATGGTGCCGTGGGCGAAGGCTGGGATCATCATCAAGGACGGCGTGCGGCCGGGCTCCCAGTACGCGGCGCTGATGATGACCGGCGGGCACGGTGTGCGCTTCCAGCACGACTACCGCCACGACGTCTCTGGAGACGCGGGCAAGGTATCGGCGGAGTCCCCGCGTTGGCTGCGCCTGACCCGCTCCGACGACACCATCACCGGCTTTGAGTCGGCCGACGGCAAGCAGTGGCGCACCGTCGCAACGGCGAAGCTCGACCGGCTGCCGGACACCGTGCAGGTCGGTCTCTTCGCCACCTCCCCCGGCGACCGCACGCTCCGGAAGGTCGGCCTCGGCGGTGCGATCGAGGAGGTCCGGTTCACTCAGGCCGTCGGCGTCTTCGACAACGTCGCCGTCGAAGGGGGCGCCACCGGCGGGTGGGCCAGCGACCCGGTCGGCGAAATGAACCACACCGACTGGGAGAAGCACCACAACGCGTCGGGGGCCGTCGAGAAAGACGGCGTCATCACAGTCAGCGGAACCGGCGACATCGGGCCGCTCGGCGAGGAGGGTGCGCGTAGCGTCGAGAAGACCCTGTCCGGCCTGACGGTCGCGCTGATCATCGTGCTCATCGTCGCGGCCCGCTACGGCGCCGGCGGGGTTCGCAAGGCGGCCTCCGGGCGGGTGATCGCCGCCCGGGCGGTCGTCGTGGGGGCGACCACCTTCGTCACCGGTCTGGTCGCCGTGGGTGTCGTCTTCCCGCTTTCCATCGCGATCCTGAAGGGCAACGGCATCCCGGTGCAACCGGTGCCGGTGCTGACCGGCACTCGGGTGATCGTCGGCGTCCCGGCGGTGCTCGCCCTATGCGCCGTCCTCGCCTACGGGCTTGGCGTGTGGCTGCGGCGCAGCGGGGCGACGATCGTCGTCGGGCTGTCGCTGGTCGCCCTGCCCTACGCCGTCACGGCTGTCCCACTCCTGCCCCACACGGTCTCCGAGTGGCTGCTGCGGCTCACGCCGACCGCCGGCTTCGCCGTCAAGCAGACGATGCAGGAGTACCCACAAGTAACCGCGCATTACGTGCCGTCGGCCGGGTACTTCCCACTTCCTTGGTGGGCCGGGCTCGCCGTACTCTGCGCGTACACCGTGATCGTGATGCGGATGGCCCTCGGCCGCAACCGGGCCGCGGACACCGACTGGCGATAGCAGACGGCACGTGTGATACCCACAGATCCGCAATGGCAGCCGACGGTTGAGGCGGCCTCTCGCGCGGCTGAGTACATCGCCGGCCTTTTCGCCGGACCGGGCGATCATGCCCGAACTGCGCTTCGAAGGGGCGGTTGGATTCGCGCAGTTCGAGGTGAGCGCGATGAACTGGACCCGGCACGTATGGGACCTCAGCGATGAAGAACTCGCGGCAGTTGGCAAGATCCTGGGACATCCGGTGACGCAGATCCACGCTCAACTACTGAAGACGAGTTGTGGCGACAGCTCGCCCACCGCGCCCGCGAGTGGGGACCCGCCTGGGTCGTCGGCGCGATCGGCATCGCCCTGCCGGCGCTCACCCACCTCGCCGCGAGGATCAGCCGGGGTCACGTCCGGCACGCCGACGATGTGGAGGCATTGTCCGTGTGCAACTGAATAGATTGTGCTGGTTGGACGAGCGGCGGCCACCGCCGCCCACGCCCTAGCCTCGGCTCGAGATAGCCTCCTAAGGGGATTCGATGCCGACAGACCAGCACACCCAGATTCTCGAAGTCCTGACCGAATACGTATCCGTTCGGCTGCTCGGTGTGGAAAACGCCACCGACCTCACCAAGAACACGCCGCTGCTCGAACTCGGCGTGCTGAACTCGATCGAGACGGCCCGGCTGGTGGCGTACATCCGCGAGACGTTCGGCGTGCGGCTATCGCCGGCCGCCATGACCGCGCGCAACTTCCGTGACCTGGAGACCATCGCCGGTCTGGTGGCCGGTGTCCCGGTTTCGGCCGCTGCGAGCGAGGAGTCCGCATGAACGAGAACACCGCGTACGACGTCGGCATCATCGGCGGCGGTCCGGCCGGATCGACGATGGCGTCCTATCTCGCGAAGGCCGGGCTCAAGGTCGCGGTGTTCGAGGCGTCCGCGTTCCCGCGCGAGCACGTCGGCGAGTCGCTGGTGCCGGCCACCACGCCGGTGCTGCGGGAGATCGGCGCGCTCGAAAAGATCGACCAGGGCGGCTTCCCGCGCAAGTACGGCGCCGCCTGGACATCCGCCGACTCGCGGCCGGCCTCGCCGATGGACTTCCAGGTCAGCTCGCACGGGTGGGGCGTGGCCGAGATCAGCTACGAGGAGCGCAAGCAGAAGGGGGTGGAGCAGCCGTACTCGTACCACGTCGACCGCGGCCGGTTCGACCTCATCCTGCTCGAGCACGCCCGGGAGCTCGGCGCCACGGTGCACACCGAGACGCGGGTGAACCGCGTCGACTTCACCGACCCCGACCGGCCGGTGCTACACGTGACCGCCGACGGCGAGAAGCGCCAGGTGCCGGTCCGGATGGTGGTCGACGCCAGTGGGCGGCAGACCCACCTCGGCAATCAGTTGAAGATCAAGGTGCCGGACCCGGTGTTCAACCAGTATGCGGTCCACACCTGGTTCGAAGGGCTGGACCGGGAGGCGCTGGCCCGCGACGAGAGCCAGTCCGACTTCATCCACGTGCACTTCCTGCCGCTCGAGGACACGTGGGTCTGGCAGATCCCGATCACCGACACCATCACGTCGATCGGAGTGGTCACTCAGAAGAAGCGCTTCAAGGCGGCCAAGGACGACCTGGAGACCTTCTTCTGGGACACGGTCAGCAGCCGGCCCGACCTGCACAAGCAGCTCCAGCAGTGCGAACGGCTGCGGCCGTTCAAGACCGAGGGCGACTACAGCTACGCCATGCGCGCCGTCGCGGGCGACGGCATGGTGCTGATCGGCGACGCCGCCCGGTTCGTCGACCCAATCTTCTCCAGTGGCGTGAGCGTCGCGATGAACAGCGCCCGGCTCGCCGCGGCGGACATCATCGCCGCCGCCGAGGCCGGCGACTTCCGGCGGGAGCGGTTCGACACGTACGTCGACACGCTGCGCCGCGGCGTGAACAGCTGGTACGACTTCATCTCCATCTACTACCGGCTGAACATCCTGTTCACCGCGTTCATCGACGACCCGCGCTACCGGATGGACGTCATCCGGATGCTGCAGGGCGACGTGTACGACGACGTGGAGCCGCCGGCGCTGGCCGTGATGCGGGAGTTCGTGGCGGCCGTCGAGGCCGACCCGGAGCACCTCTGGCACGGCCGCCTGGGCAACCTCAAGGCGAGCGCCGCCGCCGCGGCGTTGTTCTGAGGCGCGCCATGCTGCTGCCCGATCTGGTCCGGACCGCGGCGCGGCGCAGCCCGCACGCTCCCGCGGTCCGCGACGGCGCGGCCACCGCAACGTACGCGGAACTGGACGCTCTGGCCGACCGCTGTGCGCACGCCCTGGCCGACCTCGGCGTGCGCCCCGGGGACCGGGTTGTGCTCTGGACCTCGAAGAGCATCGACACGGTCGCCGTCATGCAGGCAGTGCTCCGGCTCGGGGCGGCCTATGTGCCGGTCGCCCCGTCGAACCCCCGCCCGCGGGTGCAGTGCATCGCCGACGGGTGCGCCGCGCGGTTGGTGCTCGCCGACGACGACCTGGCCGGGCTGCGCACGCGGCCCGGCCAGACACTGAACGACGCGGCGGCGACGCCGGCCGACTGCGCGTTCATCCTCTACACCTCCGGCTCCACGGGGGCGCCGAAGGGCGTCAGCATCAGCCACCGCAACGCGCTGTCCTTCGTGTGCTGGGCCGCCGAAGAGACCGGCCTGGATGCCAGTGACCGGCTCGCCAACCACGCGCCGTTCAACTTCGACCTGTCGGTGTTCGACCTGTACGGCGCGTTTCTGGCCGGCGCCTGCGTCGACCTGGTGCCGGCGACGCTCGCGTTCGCCCCGGAGGCGCTGACCCGTTTTCTATTCGAGCGCGAAATCACCGTGTGGTATTCGGTGCCCTCAGCCCTCCAGTTGATGACCGCGGACGGCGGCCTGCTCGACGGCGATCCGCCGCCGGCGCTGCGGGTCTGCGTATTCGCCGGCGAACCGTTCCCGATCGCCGACGTGCTGCGGCTACGCGCGGCCTGGCCCGCCGTCCGGCTGTTCAACTGGTACGGACCCACCGAGACGAACGTGTGCACCTCATACGAGGTGACCGCCCACGACCTGACCCGGACCCGGCCGCTGCCGATCGGCCAGGCGTGCAGCGGCGACCAGGTGTGGCTGGACCCGCCCGGTGCCGACGTCGGCGAGATCGTGGTGGACGGTCCGACCGTCATGCTCGGCTACTGGGGCCAGCCCGCGCAGGACGGACCCTACCGGACCGGCGACTTCGGCCGGATCGGGCCGGACGGCAACCTGGAGTACGTGGGCCGCCGCGACCACATGGTCAAGGTGCGCGGGCACCGGGTCGAGCCGAGCGAGATCGAGGCCGTGCTGGCCACCCATCCCGCCGTGGCCGCAGCCGCCGTCGTGGTGGTCGGCGCCGGGCTGGACAGCCGCATCCACGCCGCCGTCGTGCCGGCCGGCGACGCGCGGCCCACCACGCTCGGGCTCAAGGCGCACTGCGCCGCGCACCTGCCGACGTACATGGTGGTGGATGCCGTCCGGCTCGTCGCCGAGCTGCCCCGGACCGCCAACGGCAAGGTGGACCGGGCCGCGGTCACCGCCCTGTGGGCCGAGGCGGTTGTGCGCGGCTGACGTCCCAGCCGTCCGCGTCCGGCGCCGCCCCCACGGCGCCGGCATCCGGGACCGCCAGGTCGACGACGAGTTCGCCGTCCGGGCTGAGCATCGCGCCGGCCCGATCGGGGGTGACGCCGTACGGCGCGGCGGCCGCCAGCAGCCGGCCGAGCGCGCCCGGACCGCGCTGCAGCACCGCCTGGATCCCGGTGAGCGACTCGGCCTCGTTCACACCGCACCACACCTCGCGCAAAGTCGCCAACACCGCGAGCCCGGTCCGAGAGTCCGGGCGAGGAGGACGGCCGGATGAATGGCAAGAATGGCAAGACAGTGCCGGCGTTCGGCAGCGTCGCCGACGCCGAGTTCGCCGCCGCCACCGTGCTGCCGGCCGACGTCTGGGACTTCGTCGCCGGTGGCAGTGGCCGGGAGACCACCTTGGAGGCCAACCGGATCGCCCTGGAGCGGGTCTTCGTGGTGCCCCGCGTGCTGTGCGACGTGTCCGCCTGCGACACCGCCTCGACGCTGCTCGGCCGGCCGGTGGCACAACCCTTGGCGGTCGCGCCGGTGGCCTATCAGCAACTGCTGCACCCGGACGGGGAGGACGCGACCGCACGCGCCGCCGCAGCCGCCGGGGTGCCGTTGGTCGCCAGCACCCTGAGCAGCATCCCGATCGAGCGGATCGCCGCGGCCGGCGGGACGGTCTGGTTCCAGGTCTACTGGCTGCGGGACACCCCTGCGGTGCTCGACCTGGTGCGCCGGGCCGAGGACGCGGGCTGCCAGGCCGTCGTGGTCACGGTCGACGTGCCCTGGATGGGCCGCCGCCTGCGCGACATCCGCAACGGGTTCGCCCTGCCGCCGCACGTACGGGCGGCGAACCTTGGCGCCACCGGCGCCGCGCATCAGCGGCAGGCCGGCGCCTCGGCCGTGGCGGCGCACACCAGCCAGCTCTTCTCCCCCGCGCTCACCTGGCAGTCGATCGAGACGCTGAGGCGGCACACCCGGCTGCCGGTGGTGCTCAAGGGAGTGCTGGCCGCCGAGGACGCCCGGCGCGCGGTGGAGTCCGGCGTGGACGCGGTAGTGGTGAGCAACCACGGCGGCCGTCAGTTGGACGGCGCCGTGCCGAGCGTGGACGTGCTGGCGGAGGTTGTCGAGGCGGTCGGCGGGGCCGGTGAGGTGCTGCTCGACAGCGGCATCCGCGGCGGCACCGATGTGCTCCGGGCGCTCGCGCTCGGCGCCGCCGGAGTGCTGGCCGGGCGGCCGCTGATGTGGGGCCTGGCAGCCGGCGGCGAGCCCGGGGTGCGCCGGGTGCTCGACCTGTTCGCCACCGAGCTGCGCGACGCCATGGGCCTCGCCGGGTGCGGCACCGTCGCCGAGGCGGGAGCGCTGCGCACCGTACGACGGGGTCAGTGGCTCTCGGCTTCGATGAACGCCACCAGCCGGTCGATGCCCCCGTCGATCTCCTCGGGCGACAGGTAGCTCACGGAGAGCCGGAGTGCCCGGCGACCGCCGTCGTCCGGGTGGAAGTAGCGCATCGGCGTCCAGATGACCCCGAACTCCTCGGCCGACCGAGTGAGCGCCGCGTCGTCGGCCTCGAATCCCACGGCCAGGCTGAGGAAGAAGCCGCCACTGGGCTCGTTCCACCGCACACCCAGCGCCGCCCGGCGCTCCTCCGGCAGCCGCTCGGCCAGCCGGTCGAGCACCCGCCGCATGGCGTCGCCGTAGTGGCCGGCCGCCTTGGCGTTCAGCTCCGATATCCGGCCGCCGGCGGCCAGCAGCGCACCCGCCACCACCGCCTGGCTCAGCGACGAGGTGTTGACCGTGACCATGCTCTTGATTTTCGAGAGCTCGCCGGCCAGCGGCCCGCTCCGGCCGTCATCGCCGACCACCTCCTGATCGGCCACCGCGAAGCCCACCCGAGCGCCCGGGAAGAGCGTCTTCGAGTACGAGCCGAGGTGCACCACGCGGCGATGGCGGTCCAGGGCCTTGAGCGTGGGGATCGGCTTCCCCGGACTGACCAGCCGGTAAGGCGTGTCCTCCAGGATCAGCAGGTCCTCGCGCGCGGCCAGGTTCAGCAACGCGGTGCGGTCCGGCGCGGACAGCGTGGAACCGGATGGGTTGGCGTGGTCGGGCACGAGGTAGAACGCTCGCGGCCGGTGCCCGGCGGCACGCTCGGCCCGGATCGTTGCCTCGATGGCGGCCAGGGAGAACCCTTCGGCGGTCTCCGGCACCGGGCTGAGCGTCACGTCCAGCAGCCGGGCCACCCCGGTGATCCCCACATAGCAGGGGGTGGAGACCAGCAGCACGTCGCGCGGATCCCGGATCAGCGCGCGGACGACCAGCATCATCGCCTCCTGTGCACCGACGGTGACCACGATGGACTCGGCCGGCACGTCGATGCCCTCGTCCCGCCGCAGCGAGTCGGCGATGATCTCGCGGATCTGGCCGGCGGTAGGTCCGTACTGGTAGACCGCCGTGCGCACCTGCGCCGGTGAGGCGCCCTGGTCGCTCAGGTGGTCGAGATAGCGGCGGAGGTGAGCGATGACCTCCTCGGTCTCGAAGAACCCGTCGTACGGGCGGCCGGGCGCGAATGAGATCGCCGCCGGATAGCGCAGGGTGATCTCGTTGAGGAAGTTCATCGCGTCCAGCACCGGATCGGACAAACTTGGATGCAGCTCGGCTCGGCGCATCTCAGCGCCCGCCCAGCCCGGCGGCGGCCAGGAACTCGCCGCGGTAACGTGCGTCGTCGCGCGGTACGTCCAACATCGTCGAGGCGGTGGTGCGCGCGCCGGCCGCCTGGACGCCGCGCAGTGTCATGCGCAGGTGCTCGGCCTCGATCACCACGCCCACCCCCGTTCGGCTCCAGTTCCCGGGTGAGCCGGTAGGCGATCTGCACTCGGGGGCGGTCAGCAGGTCGGCATCGGGCCGGGCCATCCGGGCTGGCGTCTCGTGCAGGCTCTCCGGGCTCAGGTCGACGCACAGCGCCTGGAGAAAGGCCGCGGCCCCGATGTTGCTTGCCGGGCGGGCCCGTACGACGTATTTCGCGGTGATGGTCATGCCCTCTCCTCGGGAGCCGGTGCCGGCCGGGCGGCCGGCAGACCGTTCCAGGTGTCGTGATCGATCTTGCGGAGTCGTTCATCCTCGTTGGACTCGACGCGGGCCATCGTGTAGCGCAGCAGCGGCGGCGCCATCAGCGAGGTGACGATGGCGACCAGCACGACGATCGTGTAGGTCGCGGTGTTGAGCACACCCAGGCGCAGGCCGGTGAGGGCCACCACCACCTCTACCACCCCCCGGGAGTTCATGCCCGCGCCGATTGCCAGGCCCTCCCACCGGTTCAGGCCGCTGAGCCGGGCACCGGCGTACGCGCCGGCGAACTTGCCCACGATGGCGATGGCCAGCACCAGCACTGCGGCGAGCGCGACCCGTGGCTGGGCCAGCGCGGTCAGGTCCATCCGGAACCCGGCCGTGGCCAGGAAGATCGGCGCGAAAACGCTGAGCGTCACGGTGCGCAGCGCCGCGAGTTTCGCCTGGTTCGCTGCGCGGGGAAGCCCGACCAGGATGCCGGCCACGAAGGCGCCGAAGACCGGCTCCATGCCCAGCGCCTGAGTGATGATCGCACCGGAGAGGACGAAGACGACGGCGGCCACGATGCTGGGGCCGGCCTCCGGGCTGCGGTCGACGAACCGCATGGCCCGGCGCACCAGCGGCCGGCCGACGAGCGCGGCGAGCACGACGAACGCGATCAGGTAGGCGATCGCCTTCACCACGCTGCCCGCGCTCAGCCCGACGGTCGCGGCCATCGAAACCACCGCCAGCAGGAACCAGGCGACCGCGTCGTCGATGGTGCCGGCGGCCAGCGTCAGCTGACCGACGTCGCGGTGCAGCAGGCGCATGTCGGAGAGGGTCTTGGCGATGACCGGGATGGCGGTCACCGCCATGGCGACTCCCATGAAGCCGGCGAAGACCAGCGGGTCGGTCACCACCGACCCGCTCAGCCAGTTGGCCAGCAGGTAGCCGGTGCCGAGACCGAGGACCAGCGGCAGCAGCAGGCCGGCCAGGCTGATCCGCGCGGCGGTGGCCTTGCGCCGCCGGACCATGGCGACGTCCAGGTGGGTGCCGGTGAGTCCGACCAGCAGCAGGACGCCGATCTGGCCGACCGCGTCGAGCAGATTCATCTGCCCCGGGTCGGTCGGGAAGATCCAGGCGGTCACCCCGGGCAGGAGGTGGCCCAGCAGCGACGGTCCCAGGATGACGCCGGTGGCCAGTTCGCCGACGATGGCGGGCATGCCCACCCGTTCCGCGAGGCGGCCGAGTAGCTGGGCGACCAGCAGTAGCACGGTCACCGCCATCAGGAACACCAGGAGGGAATGCCCGCCGAGCGCTCCGGGCGGCGCGGACAACGTCATCTCGCGACTCCTCCGGTCAGACCGATCACTTCCCGGACCAGGACGGCGTCCGCTTCGCCACGAAGGCCTGGATGCCCTCGACGGCGTCGGCGCTGTGCCGCCGCCGGTCCTCCCAGCGGTAGTCGGCGCCAAAGGCGTCCGGCAGCGGCAGGTCAACTGAGCGGAGCGCGGCCTCCTTGATCGACCGCACCGACAACGGCGCGCTCGCGACCAGATCGGCGACCCAGCCCGCCACGCACTCGTCCAACCGCGCGGCCGGCACCACGTCGTTGACCAGCCCGTACGCGTGGGCGGTCGCGGCATCGAAGCGCCGGCCGGTGAGCAGGTAGCCCATCGCCGCTTTCGGAGGCATCTGCCGGATCAGCCGGAAGACGCCGCCGGCGCCCGGGACGAGCCCGAGGCGTACCTCCGGAAGCCCGAACACCGACCGGTCGGAGGCGACGATCAGGTCGCAGGCGAGGGCGAGTTCGAAGCCGCCGCCGAGTGCGTACCCGTCGACCCGCGCAACCACCGGTTTGCTGAAGTCGAACCGCTCGGTGAGCCGGGGCCAGCCGGGCCGGCCCCGGCTGCCGAAGGATGATGCCGGGACGCCCGCCGCGGTGAGGCGGGCGCTCTCCTTGAGGTCCTGACCCACCGAGAAGGCGCGGTCCCCCGCGCCGGTCAGCACCGCGACCCGAATCTCGTCGTCGGCCTCGATGTCGTCCCAGATCTCGGCCAGTTCCTCGTGCATCCGCAGGTCCATGGCGTTGAGCACCTCGGGCCGGTTCAGCGTGACCCGGGCGACGTGGCACGCCTTCGCGTAATCCACGGTCATGCCGGGCGCTCCGCGAACCGGCCGGTCTTGGCCAGCACGTCGGGGGCGTGGATGCGCAGCGCCTGCTCCAGCGCGAACTCCGCCAGGTATGCCCGCAGGTCGTCGACAGACTCCTCGGCCACGTTGATCATCCGCCGGTTGGCCACGACGGCGTCACCGGCCAGCCGGGCCAGTGCGGCCTCGACCGCCGCGTCCATCTCGCCGGACGGCACCACCTCGTCGACCAGCAGGCCGGCGGCCGGCTCGGTGGCCTCGATCTGGCGGCCGCCGAGAATGACCTGGCGAGCCAGCCGGGCACCGCCGATCCGGGCGAGGCGCAGGTTGGCGGCGCCCGGCACGATGCCCTCCTGGGCGGCGGGCAGGCTGAGGTAGGCATCGGCGGCGGCCAGCACGTGGTCGAAGACCATCAGGAGCTGGCATCCGCCGCCGATCGCGAACGTGTCGACGGCGGCGACCCACGGCTTCTGCATCGGCGGCAGCCACCGGTCCAGATCGTCGTCGGCCAGGCCCCGGGCGAGCTTGTGCAGGTAGCCCAACTCGCGCCGGAGCAGGAACCCGGTCAGCGAGATGCGGCCGGCGCTGATGCTCTTCAGGTTGATCCCGGCGCTGAACACCCGGCGGCCCTGATAGCGGGGATGGCTCATCTCGCCGCCGCGCACCAGCCCGATCCGCACCGCCGGGTCGAGCAGGGCCAGGTCGACGGCGGTCTCCATGTCGTCCACCTGCTGCTCGTCTTCGGCGTTGAGACAATCCTGCCGGCACAGGGTCAGCCGGGCCACCCCGTCGCGTCGTTCCAGTCGCACCGCCTCGGTCACCAGCAGCCCAGTGCGCCGGAACTCGGGAAGCAGCCGCAGTGCCCGGTCGGTGGGCCGCAGCATCGCAGTCATCAGGTGCCGCCCAGACGGCGCCGACCGCAGGATCGCCCGCAGGAAGATACCCTGGTCGATCTCGTAGCCTTCCTTGTCCGCCTGGGCCCGGGACCGCTCCACCGCCAGGTGCGCGGCCGTCGGCACCAGCCCCGGGAACGCGTTGGCAGCGGCCTCGGCGAGCTCGTCCAGCCGCAGATACCGGGTACGGCCCCCGGTGATCTCGTCGTAGACCTGATCGGCGTACGCGTCCAGGAAGCGCGCCCGCAGGCGGCGGGCCGCGTCGTGCGCGGCCGCCGCCTCGGCTCGTTGCTGCGTGGTGCGCCGGGTGGGCAACGGCAGCGCAGCCAGCACCCGGTCGACGTGGGCCGCGGCGTCAGCCAGGTGCACCCAATAGGCGGCGATGCTCCGCGGCAGGGCCGCCGTGGTCATGAGACCACGACCCGGCGCAGGGCTCGGTCGCAGGCGGCCAGGTGCGCACCGAGCGCCTCCTCGAAGCTGCGCTCGGTGGCGTCGGCCATCAGTTGCCGCCGGATCGCCAGCTCCTTGCCGGTCAGGCCGGCCACCGCGGTGGCGACCTCGGCCAGCGCGTCGTCCGGCTGGTCGACGACCGCGTCGAGCAGGCCGGCCGCGGTGGCGGCCCCAGCGTCGACCGGCGTGCCGAGCAGCGCCGCCCGGCGCAGCCGTCCACCCTGCCGGGCGAGCCGGTACAGCGCCATCCCGGGCCAGGTCGCGTCGGCGCTCACCGACACGACGAGGCGGGTGCCCGCGACGGCGATCCGGATGTCGGTGGCCAGCAACAGGTCGAGCGCCGTGCCGCCGCAGTCGCCAGCGCTGACCGCCACGGTGACCATGCCGAGCCGCTCGAACCGGCGCACCGCCCGTTCCCATTTGGTCAGCAGCCCGACGCTGACGTCGCGGGTCCAGCCCGGCTGCGGGGCGCCGGAGACGTACACCGTCAACATGCCCGCGCCGTATTCGTCCTCGGCCCGATCGCAGACGGCCAGCACCGCCTCGACGACGGCCGGCGAGACCGGCTGATGTCCGTCCACGTGCAGGACCAGATCGCCGACTCCGGCTGCGGTCACCACTGGACCAGCGCCGTCTCGATCGTCGAACCGGGACCCATGGTCATCAGAACTCCGTAGTCGCCGGGGCGGGTGACGCCCTCTTCGACCAGCCGCTCGTAGGAGAACAGGAACGAGCCGCTGGATACGTTGCCGTACTCGCGCAGGACGCGGGTGGTGTGCCGGACGTCGTGCCGGGTCAGCCCGAGGTTGACCACGACCGCGTCGATGACCTTCTTGCCGCCGGAGTGCACCAGCCACTGCGCGATGTCGCTGCGGCGCAGGCCGGTGCCGGCGAGCAGACGGTCGATCACGGTCTCGGCGTTGGCGCCCACGACGTACGGAATCTGCGGGTCGAGGAAGAAACTGAACCGGTCCAGGTCGCTGTCCCAGTCGTAGCGCATCGCGTCGATCGCGTCGGTGATCAGGAAGCTGGCGAATTTGAGGATCCGCGGGCCCGGACGGGACTCGCCCGGCCGGTCGCTGACCAGTGCCACGGCGGCCGCGCCGTCGCCGAAGAGGCTGTTGACCACCGAGGTGCGCATGGTGCCGTCGAGAGCGTACGCCGCGGAGCAGGCCTCGGTGCACAGCACCACGCCCAGCTCGCCGGGGTGCGCTGCGGACCAGCCGGCGACCACGTTGAGCGCGTTCAGACCGGCGTTGCAGCCCATCCCCACGATGTCCGAACGGCCGCAGTGCGGGTCGATGCCGAGTTCCTTGATAAGCAGCGCGCTGAGGCCGGGGGTGAGGAAGCCGGTTGACGTCACGCAGCAGAGGTGGCGCAGGTCGGAGAGGGCGGCACCGGCCCGCTTGAGGCAGGCCTGGAGGGCCTGACTGCCCATCTCGATGGCGAGGCGGCGGTGTTTCGCCAACAGCTCACCCTGCGGCTCGGGACGGCGCAGGCCGGTCGCGTCGGGTTCCGGCAGAGTGAGGCGGCGCGTGTCGATCGCACTGTTCAGGTAAACCGACCGGACCCGGGGGTCGTCGATTCGGAGCAGTTCCAGCAATTCAGGTTGGGTGACCATCGCTCCGGTCACCGCGGTGCCTACCCCGACAATTCTCGAAATGGCGGGCGGGACCCCGGTGGATACCGAATCGCCGGGCTTCTCGAGGGTGGCCGTCATCGGTACATCCACCCCCACATCCGGCGCTTGGTACGAATGAGCTCCTTGACCGATGCCGCAGACATCCCGACCTCCGAGGAATGTGAAGAACCCTGACCCTGCGACCGTAAGGAGGCACCTCAGAAAACGTCAAACGCCTGTCCAACCGCCCATCAGGCGTTGAAGTTCGGCGCGGCTGAGCACATTTAATTTGAGATACACCTTGGTTCGATGCTGTTCCACCGTGCTCACCGTGCTGGAGAAACGCTCGGCGATCTGCCGGTTGGTGTGGTCGCCCCGGTCCAGGCTGGCGCGGATCACGACCGACAGCGGCAGGCCACCACCACGCCCCACGCGGGCGGCGGCACGGCGTGGAAAACTTCCTGGACGCGGCCCAGCGCCGCCATACTGTCGCCGGCGCTCAACAGGGCCACCGATTCGATCGTCCAGATCATCACCCGTCGCATCGGCGCCCGGTGAATCCACCCCAGCTCGCCCTTCGCTTCGGCGACAAGAAGCTGGATGGCGATCGATCAACTGATTCCCGGACTGTTCAACCGGGGCCCGCACGCCGGTTGAACAGGATGGCTCGGCCGGTCACCGCACCGCGGTCCCGGCCTTCAGCTGACCCCACTACTCGTCGCCGGGCACGCGGCACCAGGATCCGGAGACCGACAGCCCGGCCGCGGATGGGCTTACCTAACGACTTGCGGTGCGCCGTCGAACACCCCGCGAGGCGTTTCCCATGTCAGCCCGCCACACGTTGTCCCGGACCGACCGGGTGGCGAGATCGGCCCACAGATCGGCGAACTGGCCGGCCAGGTCGGCCACCACGTCGGTACAGTGCGGCGGCACGTTGTCGACGATGTTGTCCCATTCCTCGGCCCAGCGGGCGTGCAGGGTCAGCAGCCGGAGCAGATTGCGCCCGGTCTCGGAGTAGCGCAGCGCCGGATCGGCCATCAGCCGGTCAACCAGGGCGGAACGGTCGATCGCCGACGCCGACGCCGGCCCGCCGCCGGAGCGGATGAGATTCAGCGGCGGCTCCCGGTCGCCGCCGGGCGGCGCTGCCGCCGGGGCGGCGCCCCGAGGCCGCCGGGCCGGAACCACTTCCGCGCCACTAAGCAGGCGGTTGCGGACATCGCGGGCCGTCTCCGGGGATATCGCGGCGGCCTTGGCGACCTGCCGGAGGGACATGTTCGGGTTGTCGGTCATCAACTGGCCGGCCAGCCGACGGCCCGCGCTGCTGTCCAGCGGACGCACCCGGCCGTCCTGGCCGATCCGGCTGGCGTCGGGCGCGGCAGCCCCGGCCACCCGCCGGCGGATGTAGCCAACGGTGCCCGGCGAGATGCCGGCCACGGCGGCGACCCGGCGGTCCGACCACTGCGGATAGAGGGTGGCGATGCGCTCCGCCGCGCGTTTGCGATCGGCGAGGGCGAGCGGCAGGCCGTGAGCGACGTTGAGCGACACCGACAGCACGAACGCCTCGGCCTCGGAACCATCAAAGAATCGCCCGGTGATGGAGGTTTCGCCGCGCTGGAGCGCCGCCCGGACGCGGTGGGCGCCGTCGATGACACGCATCGTCGGCCGGTGCACCACTATCGGCGGCAGATCACTCTGCGCGGCCACCATGTTCTGAACATGGTCCGGACACGGGCCGGCGAGCCGGGGGGATCCGTCCAGGCACAGCGCACTGATATCCATTCGGACCAGGGGTCTACGGCTTAATTCCTCTTCCTCGGCTGACAAATGAACTCCAAGGCTAAGACGTATGTGTTCGAAGCGGCATCCGGAAACACACGAGAGCCAGGTGCGAGCGGCATGGATCAGACGGCCGAATGCAGAATCGTTCCGGCCCCTTGGATAAGACAATGTGAAAGCGACTCGCTTAACTACCCCCCAGGACCATGCACTTCTCCCCCGCGGTCGTCACGCGCTCTGTTTGATTCCATCGCGCACTGGGTAACAAGGATTTAATCGGCCCGAAGATAACATCGACCGAAGACGATCACAACCCTTGTCGGAAGGGCGACAGTGATTCCTAACCGCTCACCCTGGCCCGGAATGCTGCTTTTGCTGCTCTTCCGGACGCCGATCCGGCGGAACTGCCGAATTCCGGCAAATAGAACAACCGACTAGCTAGTAACCTACCGGAATCTCCTCGAATTCGCTCGGCGGCTCTGCCAGGACCAGCCCCATGAGACGCCGACCTCAGAGGGCGTTGTGGTACCTCGACTTTATTATTCGCTGACCGTGTCAGCGAAAATCACGAGTGTGTCGTTTTGTCTGCAAACCGACGTACGAGTCGTCGCTGACAGATCCGCAGGCGACGGTGATCGAGCCACTGCTCCCGTAACGGGGAGCACACGGGGTTGGACGGCTGCCGCGCTATCCGCGTCGGTTGGTCGACTGCCGCCAGGCCGTGCCGGTACTTAGCACGTAAGACATGGTGTCAGGAGCGCGCCGGGGCGAAGCTGGTCCAGGCCCGGAGTAGCCCTCCAGTTACCTCACGCCTTTTCAGGCCGGGCGGGTGGTGCGCTGCTCAAGTTCCTCGGCGATCTGAAGCCACTCGTCGGCACAGGAGCGGGCCACATTGGCGAGGATGTAAGCGCAGTGCGCCGGCACCTTGTGCTCGACCTCGGCCCACTCCTCCGCCCGGATCGCCCGCGAGTGCACCCACCGCAGCACGGTCCGGCCCGATTCGGTGAACCGCAGCGACGGGTCGCTCTGCAGTCCCTGGAGCATGCGCGAGACCGCCTCCCGGACGGCCGGCTTCTCCCGGCGCTGACGCACCTGCGGCAGCGGGTCCTCGCCGCGCTCGAGCCGCAGCCGCACGTCGCGCACCGTCGACGGCGAGACGCCCACCTCGCGGGCGATCTCCCGCAACGAGGCCTCGGGACGCTGCTTGATGAGGGCGTACGCCCGCAACCGACCCACGCTGTTGTCCACTGGGCGCACGCGGCCGTCCCGGCCGGTGCGGGCGGTGACCGACTCCACCTCGGCCTGGTCCTGCATACGGCGGCGGATGTTGCCGACGGTCCGCGCGCCGAGGCCGACCGCCACCGCGATGGCCCGGTCCGACCAGGTCGGCTGCGAGGCGATGATGCGTTCGGTGGCCAGCGCCCGGTCGCCGATGGACAGCGGCAGGCCGTGGGTAGTGTTGGCGGTGACCGCCAACACGAAGGCCTCCTGCTCGCTGCCGTCGAAGAAGCGGACCTCGACCCGGTCGTCGCCACGCAGCTTCGCCGCCCGCAGGCGGTGCATGCCATCGATGACGCGCATGGTCTCGCGGTGCACCACGATCGGCGGCAGCCGATCCTCGATGGACGCGAGCATCTCGATGTGGCCGATGTCCTCGCCTGCGCGCCGCGGTGAGTCCGCCGGCCGTAGCGCGGTCACCGGCAGCCAATGCGAATCGTGGCTGTCGCTGGTTCGCATCGCTTCCCGCTCCGGTACGACATCGTCGTCGAACGCCGAAGCAACCGTCCGAAGCACTGTCCTGTTCATTGTTTCAGCCATGCTGAGCTCCCCCGAGGCACAGTTCAATCCGCCGAGCCGGGTGAATAGTAAGCACGGGGGACAGGGCCTGCGACGGTGTCCGACTGTCCAAGATGAACGATCACCGGCCGTTCATACGGATGCCTGCGGAAATGATTTGGAAACCTGTGAGCAGTCGGACAAAGGTCGGCCAGACGGATAATGTCCAGTCGCCTTTTGGCCACAACTTCCACAGACGTTGGTGCAGGGCCAGGATGACCTGCACGATCGCGGTGGCGCGGCGAGGGCAGTAGCGCAGTTTGCTCAGCAATCGCCAGGTCCTGGGGGTGGCGATGGTGCGTTCATCGAGCGCACGGATGGGGGCATGGGATCAATTCACCATCAATTCACCGCCTTCTCCTGCGGGACACGTCTCTATCCTGCTCAGGATGCTGCGGGACGTCTCGGCATGCACCACCCGCTCGACCGTGCTCGGCCGGCCGGTGGAGCTGCCGGTCGCCGCCGCGCCGGTGGCCTGTCAGCAGCTCATCCACCGCGACGGTGAATCGGCCGTCGCCCCGGACGACGCGCGGCAGGCGGTCGAGCACGGCGTCGACGCAATCGTGGTGTCCAACCACGGCGGTCGCCAACTCGACGACGCGGTTGCCAGCATCGACGCGCTCGCCGACATCGTCGAGCCGTCGGCGGCGAGCGCGGCGCGCGGCGGGTCCTGCGGCTGATGCAGGCCGAGCCACACGACGCGACGGGCCTCGCCGAACGCGTCGACGTCGCCGCCGCCCGCCGGCCCCCCACCGTCCGTTCGGCGGCGGGCTGGCGTCCGACCATCGATCTCGTACGGTTGGACACCCCGCCCGCCCGCCGCGGCCTTCGCTGACCGGGTTTGGTGCTCACCCGGCTCAGTCCCGCCGCATCGGCCGCAGCGCCGGCCGTTCCGAGCGCGCGCCGAGGTGACCCACCAGCAGCGCCACGGTCGGCGCATCGAAGAGCACCTGGATGTCCACCTCCACACCGAGCGTGGCCCGGATCCGGGAGATGAGCCGCACCGCGAGCAACGAGTGCCCACCCAGGTCGAAGAAACCGTCGTCCAGCCCCACCGAGTCGACGCCGAGGATGTGGGCGAACGCCTCGCACAGCTTCTCCTCGTCCGGTGTTGTCGGTGCCCGCCGGGTCACACCGGCGCCCACCGCGCTCGGGGCGGGCAGCGCGTTGCGGTCGAGTTTGCCGCTGGCGGTCAACGGAATGGCGGTCAGGACGACCACCGAGGCCGGCGCCAGGTGGTCCGGCAGGCGCTGGGCGACGAACTTGCGGACGGAGGAGACCAGCTCGCCGTCCGCGTCGGTGTCGCCGTCGGCCGCCACGATGTAGGCGACAAGCCGTTTGTCGCCGGCGTTGTCCTCCCGGGCAATCACCGCCGCCTGCACCACCGCAGGGTGGCTGCGCAACGTGTTCTCGACCTCGCCCGGCTCGATCCGGTAACCACGCACCTTGATCTGGTCGTCGGCCCGGCCGACGATCACCACCTGCCCGTCGGCGGTCCACCGCACCAGGTCGCCGGTCCGGTACATCCGCTCGCCGGTCCCGAAGGGGCAGGCGACGAACCGCTCCGCCGTCAGGTCGGCCCGGCCCACGTAACCGCGCGCCAGCCCGTCACCGGAGACGTACAGCTCGCCGACGACGCCGACCGGCACCGGTGCCAGGCCGCCGTCGAGCACGAACAACCGGGTGTTCATGATCGCCGTGCCGGCCCGCACCACCTCACCGGTGAGCCCCACCGCGGTCAGTTCGGTGGTGGCCACACCGATGGTGGTCTCGGTCGGACCGTAGTGGTTGAAGACCTTCGTGCCATGCTCCGCGGCCGCCGCCAGCAGTTCGCCCAGCCAAGCTGCGGGCGCCGCCTCGCCGCCCAGCACCAGCGACCGGGCCGGCAGGATGCCGTCCATGCCACGGCCGGCCGACAGCGCCATCAGGTGTGACGGGACCGCCTTGACGCAGTCGATCCGGTGCGTCACCAGATAGTCGGCCACCGCGTCCGGGTTCACCACCGCGCCCTCGTCGAGCACGTGCAACTGGCCGCCGGTCATCAGGCTGACGAAGACCACCGTGTTGCCCAGGTCGGTGACCTGCGGCTGGAAGAGCCCGTACCGGGTGCCAGCGCCGGACCAGCCGAGCCGCGCCGATGCGCTGATCACGTAGTTCGCCAGCGATCCGTGCGTCACCGCGACGCCCTTGGGGACGCCGGTCGAGCCGGACGTGTACATCACGTAGGCCAGGTTGCGGCCGTCCACCGGCACGTCGGGCACCGATGCCGGCGCTGCGGCGAGCACGGCCCGCACGATCGGATCGTCGAGCGCCACCAGCCGGACCAGGCCCGCCGGCAGGTCGTCGAGCACGTCCTCGACGCCCATCAGCAACGTCGCCCGGCTGTCGGCCAGCATGAACGAGATCCGCTCCACCGGCAGCGCCGGATCGACCGGCAGGTACGCCGCACCGGCCTTCCAGACGCCGAGGATCGCCCCGATCATCTCCACCCCGCGCGGCAGGCACAGCCCGACCACCGAGTCCACGCCGACACCCTGCTCGCGCAGGTACCACGCCAGGCGATCGGCCCGGGCGTCGAGATCCGCGTAGGTCAGCTCCACGCCGCCGGACACCACTGCGACGGCGTCGGGAGTGGACTCGACGCGATCGCGGAACATCTCGCCGAACGTCGCCGCCGGTACCGCCGCGGTGGTGTCGTTCCAGCCGTGCAGGACCAGCAACCGCTCGGCCGGGTCCAGCACCTCGACCTCATGCAGCCGCAGGTCGGGCGTCGCGGTCACCACGTCGAGCACATGCGCGAACCAGCCGACGATCCGCTCGACGGTCGAGGTGTCGAACAGGTCCGCCGAAGCGGTCACCGCGCCGTACAGCCCGGCCGGGCGGCCGGACGCGTCGAAGGTCTCACCGACCAGCACGTCCAGGTCGAACTTCGCGGCCTGCTTGCCGGCGAACAACGCAGTCGACTCGACGCCGGCGAACTCCGGGGTGTCGTCGGTCGTCCGCCCCGCGGTCATCGGGTTGAGGATCGTGAGGATCACCTGGAAGAGCGGGTGCCGGGCCAGCGACCGGGACGGCGCGAGCTCCTCCACCAGCCGCTCGAACGGGACGTCCTGGTGCGCCAGTGCACCCAGCGTGGCGTCCCGCACCCGGGTCAGCACCTGCCGGAACTCCGGGTCGCCGGTGAGGTCGGTGCGGATCACAAGCGAATTGACAAAGCAACCCACCAGGTGGTTGAGGGCGTCGTCGGTGCGCCCCGCCACGGCCGACCCGATCGGAATGTCGGGACCGGCGCCGAGCCGGGAGAACAACACCGCGAGCGCCGCCTGGAGCACCATGAACGGGGTCGCGCCCTCGGTCCGGGCCAGATCCACCAGACGCTGGTGCACCTCCGCCGGGACATGCACCGGCACGCTGTGCCCGCGGTGACTCGCGACCGCCGGGCGGGGCCGGTCCACCGGCAACGCCAACTCCTCCGGCATGCCGGACAGGGTCTGCCGCCAGTAGTCGGTCTGCTGCGACATCAGGCTGGCCGGATCCTCCGGGTCACCGAGCAGCTCCCGCTGCCAGAGCGCGTAGTCTGCGTACTGCACCGGCAACGGCTCCCACAGTGGCACGTTGCCGTGCTGCCGGGCCGCGTACGCCGCCGACAGGTCCCGGACCAGCGGGCCGATCGACAGCCCGTCGTCGGCAATGTGGTGCAGCACCAGGACGAGCACCCGATCGTCCGGCGCGACCTCGAACAGCCAGGCCCGGATCGGCAGTTCGGCGGACACGTCGAACTCGTACCGCGTCACGCCGACCACCGCGTCGGACAGGTCGGCGACGGCGAGCGCAACGGGCGAGAGGTCGGTGGCCGGCTCGACCACATCGATCGCCAGCGACGGCAGGTCCGCCATCCCGGCGAAGCTCGGGAAGCGCAAATCGGTGTGGGTGCGCTGGTTCGGCACCCGGGTCAGCACCGAGGTGAGACCGGCCGGTTCGATGATCTGCTGATAGGGCTCGCCCATGACGGACGGAAACACCGTGCGCAGCGACTCGTGCCGGACGATCACGTCGAGCAGCGCCTTGTCCAGCGCGGCCTCGTCCAGCGGGCCGCCGAGCCGGATCACCATCGGCATGTTGTAGCTCGGGTTCGAGCCCTGCAACTGGCCGAGGAACCACAGCCGCCGCTGGGCAAACGACAGCGGGATGCGCTGCGGCCGCTCGGTCGCACGCAGCGCCAGCCGGGCGCGGTCCACGTCGCCCACCGCGAGCCAGTGCGCCAGCCCGGCCACCGTCGGCGTCGCGAACAGTTGCCGTAGCGGCACTTCGACGTCGAGCACCACCCGGATCCGCGACACCAGCCGCACAGCGAGCAGAGAGTGCCCGCCGAGCCGGAAGAAGTCGTCGTCGACGCCGACCCGCGTGAGGCCGCAGACCTCGGCGAACATCGAGCAGAGAAGTTCCTCCCGTACGGTCGCCGGGCCGCGTCCGGACCCGGCGTCGTCCGGGTACGTGGGTGCGGGCATCGAGTGTCGGTCGAGTTTGCCGCTGGGGGTCAGGGGCAGCCGGTCCAGGATGACCAGCGCCGCGGGGACCATGTAGCCGGGCAGTCGCTGCGCCAGGTACTGGAGCAACTCGCCGTCGGTGAGCTCGGAGACAGCGTAGGCGACGAGTTGCTTGTTGCCGGGGGTGTCCTCACGGACGATGACCGCGGCCTCGGCCACCTGCGGGTGGGCGGCGAGCAGTGCCTGGACCTCGCCGGGCTCGACCCGGAACCCGCGGATCTTCACCTGCTCGTCCGCGCGCCCCAGGAACGCCAACTGCCCGTCAGCCGTCCACATCACCACGTCGCCGGTGCGATACATCCGCTCGCCCGACCCGAACGGGCACGCCACGAACCGCTGCGCCGTCAGCCCCGTCCGCTGGATATAGCCGCGGCCAAGGCTCGAGCCGGCCACGTAGAGCTCACCGGCCACCCCCACCGGAGACGGAGAGAGAGTGCTGTCCAAGACGTAGGCGCGAGTATTGCGGATCGGGGTACCGATCACCGGCTCGTCGCCCGGCGCCAGCGGCTGCGAAGTCGCCGCCGCCACAGTGGTCTCGGTCGGACCGTAGCCGTTGAAAAACGCCCGACCCGCCGACCAACGACGAACCAACTCCGGACCCAGCGCCTCACCCGACGAGATCAACGCCGTCACCGACGCCAGATCCGTAGACTCCAGCCGCGCCAGCACCGCCGGCGGCAGACACGCGTACGTGACCTGATGCCGCTGCACCACTTCCGCCAGACCCGCGCCCGGCAACAACTCGTCCGCCGACGCGACCACAAGAGTCGCACCCGAACACAACGAATTGACGACCTCCCAGGTCGCCGAGTCGAACCCGATCGACGCGAACTGCAACACCCGATGCCCCGGCCCCGCACCCATCCGCTGCTGGAACGCCGCCGCCAGATTCACCACACCGCCGTGCGTCAGCGCCACACCTTTCGGCACACCGGTCGACCCCGACGTGTAGATCACATAGGCGAGGCCACCCGAGGAAACCTCCACCGACGTCTCCGGCCCACTCACCACCGCCGGATCATCCAAACGGACCGTCGCCACACCCGGCACCTCGACACCCGAGGTCACCAACAGACTCGCCCCACTGTCGGCGACCATGAACTCGATCCGCTCCATCGGGTAACGCGGATCCACCGGCAGATACGCCCCGCCCGCCTTCCACACACCCAGCACCGCGACCACAAAATCGACACCACGCTCCAACAGCAACGCCACCACCGAGTCCGCGCCCACCCCACGACCACGCAGACAACCCGCCAGCCGACTCGCCCGAGCGTCCAACTCCGCATACGTCAACTCGACGCCATCACCCACCACCGCAACCGCATCCGGCGCCCGCTGCACATGAGCCTCGAACAACCCATGCGCGTTCATGGCCGTCTCCGGCTCAGCCGGCACATTCCACTCAACCAGCAAGCGGTTCAACTGGGCCGAATCGAGGACGTCGACCAAGTGCAGCGGCGTGGCCGGTCGGTCGTCCACCGCGGTGAGCACGGTCGCGAGTGCAGTGCTCAGGAGCCGGCCCACCTCGTCAGGGTCGATCGGCGCGATCGCCTGCACCCGCAGGCTCAGCCCGCCGCCGCCGAAGTCGTCCGCGGCCACCGCCAGCGGGTAGTTGGTGCGGTCGTGGACGCGCACGGTGCGTACGCCCTCGACCGCCCGGTCCCAGATGTCCTCGCCGTCGCGGTCCCGGTCCTCGTGCTCGATGAAGCGGTAGTTGAACAGCGACGTGAACAGCGGCGTGTTCTCGCCGACGCCGCTGGCCTGCTGCGCGGTGGCGAGCGGCGCGTGCTCATGCTCGACCAGCGCGGCCAACTGGGCGCGCATGCCCTCGATCGCGGCCCGCACGCCGAGGCGGCCGGTCTGCACCCGCACCGGAAGCGTGTTGATAAACGGACCGACCACCCGGTCCGCGCCGAAGCCGGCGGTCATCCGCCCGGACAGCACCGTGCCGAACACGACGTCGTCGCGGCCGGACAGCGCCGCCACGACCCGGCCCCAGGCGACGTGCAGGACCGTCGCCGCGCTGACGCCGAGCCGCCGGGACACGTCGCGCAGCCGGTCGACGACGTCGTCCGGCACCGCCACCACCCCGGTCACGGGGTCCGGGCCGTCGCCGCGGACGTCCATCAGGCCGTACGGGGCGGTCGGCTCCTCGACGTCGCCGAGCAACCCGGCAAAGAACCGTTCGTGTTCCGCCTGCGGGATGCTGCGGGCCCGGGCGACGAAGTCCCGGAACGGCAGCGTCGGCGGGAGTTGGTCGCCGCGCCCGGCCAGGATCTCCCGCAGCTCGCGCATGAGCACCTCGGTGCCCTGCTGGTCCTGCACGATGTGGTGCATGCGGAGGTACGCCAGCCAGCAGCCGCCGCTGGACTCGGTGAGATGCAGGTCCATCAGCGGGGGCCGGCGCAGGTCCATGGCTGGGCCGGCCAGCTCGACCAGCCGCCCGGCCGGATCGGGGTGGTCGGCGTCCAGCACATGGGTGACCACCGGCAGGGTGGCCGTCCGGCGCACGACCTGCACGGGCTCGGGCAGCCCGTCCCACACCACCGCGGTGCGGTAGACGTCGTGCCGGTCCACCAGGTGCTGGAGGGCGTCCACGAGCCGGTCGAGCACCGGGCGCGACGTGAACTCGAGCATCCAAGCCGTGATGTACGGGTCGTCGCCGCCCGCGGCCAGCAGGTGGTGGAAGAGCAGGCCTTCCTGCACCGGCGCCAGCGGATAGACATGCGCCACGTCGCCGCCGACGGCGGCCACCGCCCGCTGGAGGTCAGCTTCGGACAGGCCGAGGAGGAGATCGGCCGGTACGGCCACCGGCTCGGCCGACGCGGCCCGGGCCAGCCCGGCCGGGGTCGGCGCCTCGAACAGGGCCCGGATGGTCAGCTCCACGCCGAGCCTGGTGCGGACCTGCGAGAGCAGCTCGACGGCCAGCAGCGAATGTCCGCCGAGTCGGAAGAAGTCGTCGTCCACGCCAACCCGGTCGCGGCCGAGGACCCGCGCGAACACCTCGCACAGGACGGCCTCGCGCTCGTCGGCCGGCGCTCGGTCGGCGTCCAAGCCGGTCACCTGGGCGGGTGCGGGCATCGAGTGTCGGTCGAGTTTGCCGCTGGGGGTCAGGGGCAGCCGGTCCAGGATGACCAGCGCCGCGGGGACCATGTAGCCGGGCAGTCGCTGCGCCAGGTACTGGAGCAACTCGCCGTCGGTGAGCTCGGAGACAGCGTAGGCGACGAGTTGCTTGTTGCCGGGGGTGTCCTCACGGACGATGACCGCGGCCTCGGCCACCTGCGGGTGGGCGGCGAGCAGTGCCTGGACCTCGCCGGGCTCGACCCGGAACCCGCGGATCTTCACCTGCTCGTCCGCGCGCCCCAGGAACGCCAACTGCCCGTCAGCCGTCCACATCACCACGTCGCCGGTGCGATACATCCGCTCGCCCGACCCGAACGGGCACGCCACGAACCGCTGCGCCGTCAGCCCCGTCCGCTGGATATAGCCGCGGCCAAGGCTCGAGCCGGCCACGTAGAGCTCACCGGCCACCCCCACCGGAGACGGAGAGAGAGTGCTGTCCAAGACGTAGGCGCGAGTATTGCGGATCGGGGTACCGATCACCGGCTCGTCGCCCGGCGCCAGCGGCTGCGAAGTCGCCGCCGCCACAGTGGTCTCGGTCGGACCGTAGCCGTTGAAAAACGCCCGACCCGCCGACCAACGACGAACCAACTCCGGACCCAGCGCCTCACCCGACGAGATCAACGCCGTCACCGACGCCAGATCCGTAGACTCCAGCCGCGCCAGCACCGCCGGCGGCAGACACGCGTACGTGACCTGATGCCGCTGCACCACTTCCGCCAGACCCGCGCCCGGCAACAACTCGTCCGCCGACGCGACCACAAGAGTCGCACCCGAACACAACGAATTGACGACCTCCCAGGTCGCCGAGTCGAACCCGATCGACGCGAACTGCAACACCCGATGCCCCGGCCCCGCACCCATCCGCTGCTGGAACGCCGCCGCCAGATTCACCACACCGCCGTGCGTCAGCGCCACACCTTTCGGCACACCGGTCGACCCCGACGTGTAGATCACATAGGCGAGGCCACCCGAGGAAACCTCCACCGACGTCTCCGGCCCACTCACCACCGCCGGATCATCCAAACGGACCGTCGCAACACCCGGCACCTCGACACCCGAGGTCACCAACAGACTCGCCCCACTGTCGGCGACCATGAACTCGATCCGCTCCATCGGGTAACGCGGATCCACCGGCAGATACGCCCCGCCCGCCTTCCACACACCCAGCACCGCGACCACAAAATCGACACCACGCTCCAACAGCAACGCCACCACCGAGTCCGCGCCCACCCCACGACCACGCAGACAACCCGCCAGCCGACTCGCCCGAGCGTCCAACTCCGCATACGTCAACTCGACGCCATCACCCACCACCGCAACCGCATCCGGCGCCCGCTGCACATGAGCCTCGAACAACCCATGCGCGTTCATGGCCGTCTCCGGCTCAGCCGGCACATTCCACTCAACCAGCACCCGCCGGCGTTCGTCCTCGGTCAGGAGGCTCGTGCTGCTGACCGGCTCGCCGTGCGCCGCGTCGGTCAACGACTGCAATGCGGCGGCGAACCGGTGGGAGAGCAGCTCGGCGTCGGCTTCTGCGTACCGGTCGCCGTTGACCTCGGCCTCGACGTGCAGCTCGGCCACGCCGGGCCGGTCGTAGACGTTGACCCGCAGGTCGTGGACCGGGCCTGAGCACAGGGTCCGGATCGTGACGGTGCAGTCGCCGAACCGGCTCGGGTAGTCGAACGACATGACGTTGACGCTCAGCTGGAACAGCGGGGCGGTGTCGACGGCATTGCGGTCACGGAGCATGTCCTCGTAGCGGTATCGCTGGTGGCGCAACGCGGCCAGCACGGTCCGGGAGGTGCGGGCCACGAAGCCGGCACGGGACTCCCCCGGGTCGATCCGGAGCCGCACCGGCATCACGTTCGCGGCCATGCCCAGGGTGGCGAACTCGCGGGCGGTCTCCCGGCCCAGGGTGGGGACGCCGAGCACGATGTCGCGCTCCCCGGTGAGGCGGAACTGGTGCAGGGCGCCGGCGGCGATGGCCAGCCCGCCGATGCTGGTGCCGAGCCCGGCCGCGGCGGCGCGCAGGCCGGCCGCCACCGGTCCGCCGATCAGGTGCCGGTGCCGCGCCACCGCGCCCGGCAGCCACCGGCGCCGCCCGGCCGGGAGGGCGCTGTCCGGGAGATCCATCAGCTCGCCGGACCAGAACTCGCGGTCGCGGGCGGGCCGGCTGGACTCCCGGTACTCGCGGTCGGCGTCGATCAGCACCGAGAACGGTTCGGTGCCGCCGGCCGGGGACAGCCCGGCCAGGGCTTCGTACGCGTCGGCCACCGCGGTCGCGAACAGGGCGAGGCTGTACCCGTCGACGATGAGGTGGTGCAGCCGCTGGTACCAGAGGAACCGCTGCGGACCGAGCACGAACAGGACGTGGCTGCACAGCGGGGCGTCGAGCAGTTCCATCCGCTGCCGGACATCGGCGCGCATCGCGGCCTCGGCGGCCGCTCGCGGGTCGGGTTCGGCGCTGAGGTCGACAAGCACCGGGTCGACGACGTCGCCGACGTACTGCCGGGGAACGCCGTCTACCAGCCGGATCCGCAGCCGGCATGCCTCGGCGCCGGTCACCGCGTGGCGCAGGGCCGCGATGAAGGCGGCCACGTCCAGGTCGCCGCGGATGTCGGCGTACTCGGCGACGTTGAACGCGACGTTGTCCGGTTCGAGTTGCTGGGCGTTCCAGACACCCCACTGACCGCTCGTCAACTCGCGCAGCTCACCCATCACCGGTCCCCAAGCCCACTCGTGTCGTGCGTGTCCAGATATGCGCGCCCGGCCCGGTCCAGGTCCGTCGCGGACGCCCCCAGGCCCCGCAGGTTGCCCGCCAGCGCGGCGATGGTGCGGCTCTCCAGCACCGCCAGGTAGGGCACCTCGTGGCCGAAGATGCTCCGCAGCCGGTGCGCGATCTTCATGGCCACCAGCGAATGGCCGCCGAGCGCGTAGAAATCGTCGTGCACGTCGATCGGCCGACGCCGCAGCGCGGTTTCCCAGCAGTGCACGAGCACCGCCTCCAGAACGTCGTTTTCCGGTTTGGCCATCGGAGCAGCCTTTCGATGCAAGCGGCGGTGGATGTGCGTACGAGGGCGGTCAGAGCCCGAGCTCGCGGGCGATGATCTGGCGCTGGATGTCGGACGTGCCGGAGAAGATCGTTCCGCCGACCGCGTCCCGCAGCGCGGCCTCGAAGCCGTGCTGGGTCAGATAGCCGCGACCGGCGAGCACCTGGACGGCGTCGGTGGCGCCGGCGACGGCGGCCTCGGAGACGGCCAGCTTCGACAGCGCGGACGCCAGCGCGCCGGGCTCGTCGCGGTCGAGCAGCCAGCAGGCGCGGTACAGCAGCAGCCGGCTGCTCTCCAGGCGGAGCTTCATCTCCACGATGCGGTTGGTCACCGACTGGAACTCGGTCAGCTTCCGCCCGAACTGGCTGCGCTGCTGGACGTGCTCGATGACCTGCTCGACGAGCCGTTCCTGGAGTCCGACGTAGAGCGCGAACAGGCACGTGCGCTCCCAGCGCATCGACTCCTGGAACACGACCGAGCCCTGGCCGCGTTCGCCGAGCACCTGGTCTCCGGGCACGAAGCAGTCGGTGAACGTGACCTGGCCGGCCGGGCACGACTTCATGCCGAGCTTGCCGAACGGCTCGCCCACTCCGATCCCGGCGGTACGGCGCTCGACCGCGAACGCGGTCACCGCGAAGTGCCCGGCCGCCGGGTCGGTGGTGGCGTAGGTGACGAGCACGTCGGCGAGGGGCCCGTTGCTGACGAAGCTCTTCACACCGTTCAGCAGGTAGCCGCCGTCGACCGGGGTGGCCGTGGTGGCCAGCCTCGCGACGTCAGAGCCGGCGTCCGGCTCGGTCATCGCGTTGGCGGCGACGGTACGCCCCGCGCACATGTCCGGCAGCAGCCGCTCCTTCAGCGGGGCGTCGCCGAATTCCGCGATCGGCATCGCGCACGCGAAGAGGTGGGCGGCGGCGGCGAAGACCAGGCCGGTGTCGGGGCAGCCGCGGCCGAACGCCTCGAACAGCAGCGCGGTATCGAGAGCGCCGTGACCGCCGCCGCCGAACTTGGGTTCGACGCTCGCGCCGAGCAGCCCGAGCTCGCCCAGCGCCCGCCAGTCCGCGGGTGCGATCCCCGGCGCGCCGCTCTCCGGCGCGAACCGCTGCCGGGCCGCGGCGAGGGCGGTGTCGTACCGCGCTCGTTGCTCGGGTGTCCAGCCGAACTCCATGAAGCCTCCTAAAACACCCGCATGACGGCGCCGGCGATGTTGACGCCGGGCCCGACACCGAGCAACAGCACGTGGTCGCCGGGCCCGATCGCCCCACCGGCCAGCAAATGGTCGACGGCGATGACGTGGTCGGCCGCGCCGGCGTGACCCACCGTGCTGCCGAACTGCCACGTGGTGTCGTCGAGCTTGATGCCCAGCGGTCCGAGCCGGTCCTCGACGACCTCGCGGCCGGCATGGTTGAACAGCACCCGGGCCACCTGCCGCAGGTCGACGCCGGCCTCGTCGAGCAACCGGTCGACCAGCCCGATGAACTGCTGCACGAACTCCAGCCCGCTGCCCGGCCCGAGGCCGCCGGATGCGGCGAACTCGGCGAACCGCGCGTCGAAGTCCGGTGCGCGCCCGGTGCTCGCGTCGGCCGGATGCAGCGGCGTGGCGCCGCGGTGCATGCCCTCCAGGCCGGACAGCGTCACCGAGCCGACTGACAGCACCTCGGCGATGCCGTGTTCCCGGCTCAGCACCAGCGCCCCGGCGCCGTCGGCCATCACCAGGCCGGGGTTGCACCGCCAGCGATCCAGCGTCGGCGAGCCGAAGTTGTCGGCGGCCACGACCAGCGCGTGCCGGCCGGCCGTAGCGGTGCGCAGGGCGGCGTCGGTCAGCGCGAGCGCACCGAACATGCCGTTACAGCCCTGCCGGATGCCGGCGGCGAACACGTGCCCGGCCGCCAGGTGCCGTTGGAGGTACGAGTGCGGGAGCCAGCCCTCCGGACCGGAGTGGTAGACGTCGACGTAGAGGAGATGGCTGAGCGACGCGGCCGGCGTGCTCGCGTGCTCGAGCGCGGCGCGGGACGCCTGAAGCGCCAGGTCGACGGCGGGCACGTCGCCGGCCACCGCGATGCTCACGAAGCCGGACGACTCGGCATCCTCCGCGTCGTACCACCCGGCGGCGACGGCGTCGGCGACCGCGACCCGGTCCGGCACGCATGCGCCTATCCCGTTGACGAACAATCCCCGCGTCCGCATGGCCGGAACACTATCTTCGAGTCCCCCGGAAACCGAGTGCGGCGCTAAACACCGAAGGGGCCGGGAATCTCCCCCGGCCCCTTCCACAACTCGCTGCTAGTTGTTTTCCATCGCAGCAATAAGGCTCTTGGGCCGCAGATCGGTCCACGACTTTTCGATGTAGTCCAGACACTCCTGGCGTCCAGCCTCGCCGAAAACCACGTTCCATCCGGCCGGCACGTCGAGGAACTTGGGCCAGAGCGAGTGCTGGCCCTCGTCGTTGACCAGGACCAGATACGAAGCGTCGGGATCCTCGAACGGATTCACCACCGTACCCGCCTTTCCATCTTTGATCCGCAGACGCCGCGTCTGCGCCGTCATACTCCCCCGACGGGTTCGCCGTGCGCCACACCGCGCAACCGACGCTTCGCCGCAGTTGGACACCCATTCTGGACAGCCGCCGGACCGCGGGAGACTGGCCGGAATTCGGCAGTTCGAATGGGAGGACTAGATGGACGACACCATAGCGGTGGACCGGTCCTGGAGACCACACGAGATCGGCACCGCATTCGCCGGCACGAGGGACCTGGCGGGCTGGCTCGACGACCTGGGCCCGACCCGGCTCGCCGAGCTGCTGGTCGACCGGAAGGCGCTGGTGTTCCGGGACTTCGACGTCACACCGGAGTCCATCGACGCGGTCTTCGACCGGCTCGTCCCGAACCGTCTCCCCTACGTCCATGGCAACTCGCCGCGTACCCGGGTGGGACGCAACCTCTACACCTCGACCGAGTACCCGCAGCAGTTCACCATCTCGATGCACAACGAACTCAGCTACGCCCACCGGTGGCCGGCTCGACTCGCGTTCTTCTGTGAGAAGGCGGCTGAGAGCGGCGGGGCGACGCCGGTGCTGGACGGCGCGCTGTGGCTCGGCTCGCTCGACGCCGAGGTCCGCGAGGCGTTCGCCGGCGGCGTCCGCTACGTGCAGAACCTGCATGACGGGTTCGGCTTCGGGAAGAGCTGGCAGCAGACCTTCGAGACTGAGGACCGGGCCGCGGTCGAGGAGTTCCTCGGCCGGTCCGAGGCCGAATGGGAGTGGGGCCCGGACGGGCTGCGCATCACGCAGCACCGCGCCGCTGTCACGACGCACCCGGTCACCGGCGCCACGGTCTGGTTCAACCAGGCCGACCAGTGGCATCCGGCCGGGCTCGGCGACAAGGCGTCCGCCGACATGTACGCGATCCTCGAGCCGGGCGAGTTCCCGCAGCACGTGACGTTCGCCGACGGCAGCCCGATCCCGGACGCGTACGTGGAGCATATCCAGCGCCGCGCGCTCGACAACGCCGTCGACGTGGACTGGCGGGCCGGCGACGTCCTGCTCATCGACAACGTGCTCACCGCGCACGGCCGGCGGCCGTTCGAGGGCACCCGCCGGGTCCTCGTCGCGATGGCCTGACACCGAGAGCGAAGCGGCCCCGTGGAGGCATCCACGGGACCGTTTCGCTCTGGTGGGGTGTCAGTCGGCCGCCGCCACCGGCTCGTTCTGATGGGCGAACTGGATCCGGTACAGGTCCGCGTACAGTCCGCCGCTGGCCAGCAGTTCGTCGTGTGTTCCGCGCTGGCTGATCTGGCCGGCGTCGACCACCAGAATCTGGTCGGCCTGCCGGATCGTCGACAGCCGGTGCGCGATCACGATGGACGTGCGGCCGGCCAGCGCGGTGGCGAGCGCCCGTTGAACCGCCGCCTCCGACTCCGAGTCCAGGTGCGCGGTGGCCTCGTCGAGCACCACCACCGGCGGCGATTTGAGGAGCAGCCGGGCCAGCGCGATCCGCTGCTTCTCCCCGCCGGACAGCCGGTAGCCCCGCTCGCCGACCATCGTGTTGAGGCCGTCCGGAAGCGTCGAGATGACGTCCCACACCCGGGCCGCGTCGCAGGCCTCAATCAGCTCTCGCTCCGTCGCGTCCGGACGGGCGTACAGCAGATTGGCTCTTAGGCTCTCGTGGAACAGGTGCGGGTCCTGGGTGACCACGCCGATGTTCGCGGCCAGTGAGCGCAGGCTGATGTCGCGGATGTCCTCGCCGCCGACGCGCACCGTGCCGGACACCGGCTCGTAGAGCCGGGAGACCAGGTTGGTGAGCGTCGTCTTGCCGGCCCCGGACGGGCCGACCAGCGCGGTCAGCTTGCCACCAGGAGCGCGGAAGCTGACATCGCGCAGGATCCACGCGTCGGTCGGCGGCTTCGGCGGCGCGACCGGCAAGGGTGACACGGGCGGTGCGAACTCGGGCGGCTCGAACTCGGATCGTGGCGGCATCGACTCCAGCGAGGCGAGCGACACGTCCTCCGCCTTCGGGAAGCGGAACGAGACGTTGTCGAACTCGATGTCCGGCGCCCCGCCTGCGGACACGTCGGCGACCGGCAGGGCACGCGCCCCGGGCCGGTCCACGATCAGCGGCTTGTGGTCCAGGACCTCGAAGATCCGGTCGAAGCTGACCAGCGCCACCACGGACTGGCTGTAGATGTTGGAGAGTTGGTTGATCGGCCCGAACAGGCGCTGCAGCAGCGTCGCGAGGGCCACCAGGGTCCCCACCTCGATTGCGCCGTTGATGGCCAGCCCGCCGCCGAACCCGTACACCAGCGCGAGGGTGATGGCGGTGAGCACGGTGACGATCGCCGCCATCGACTGGCCCCAGACGGTCGTCACGACCGCGATGTCCCGCACGTCGGCGGCCCGGCCGGCGAACGTTTTCGCGTCCCGGTCCGGTTCGCCGTAGAGCTTCGAGAGCATGGCGCCGGACACGTTGAACCGTTCGTTCATCAGCGTCGCCATCTCGGCGTCGTTCTCCATCTGCCGCCGGGTGAGCCGCTGCATCCGCCGCCCGACCGTCTTGGCCGGCAGCATGAACAACGGAATCATCACCAGGACGGCGAGGGTGATCTGCCAGGACAGCACGAACATCGTGGCGATCACCAGGACGAGCGTCAGCACGGTGGAGGTCACCTGGGACAGCAGGGTGGTGACCGCCGCCTGGGCACCGATCACATCCGTGTTGAGCCGGCTGACCAGCGCGCCGGTCTGGGTCCGCAGGAAGAACGCCAGCGGCTGCCGCTGGACGTGCGCGAACACCTCGGTGCGCAGGTCGTAGAGCAGCCCCTGCCCGACCCGGCCGGACAGCCAGGCCTGGATGAACATCGTCCCGGCGTCCACCACGGCGAGCCCCACGAAGAGCAGGGCCAGCGTCGTGACGACAGACAGTTCCCCGGGGATGATGCCGTCGTCGATGATGTATTTGAGAATCAGCGGGGTCAGCGCGGTGATGGCCGCGTGCACCGCCGTCATCAGAAGCAGTAGCACCACCAGAAAGCGATAGCGCTTCAGGTATCGGAAGCCCCGCTTGAATGTGCCGGGGCGAACCCTGTCGCCTCTCTTGGACACGTAATCCATCCTTTGATTCGTGCGGAGCGACTAGTACTTGTCGAGAAACTCGATGATCGCCGCGTTCACCTCGTCCGGGCGTTCCAGATGGCCAAGGTGGCCGCACTGGGGAATCTCCACATAGTCACTGTTCGGGATTGCCTCAGCGACCTCGGCGCCAAGATGCGGTGGCGCGATGAGATCGTCGGAGAATGCGATGACCCGGCACGGGGCGGTGACGGCGCGCAGCATGGCGCGCCGGTCGGTGGACAGGTCGACGAAGGTCTGGCCGGCCGCGCCGGTCTCACCGGCCAGTTCCAGCACCTCCAGCCACGACGACACGACCGCGTCGTCGTTCAGGGTCGCCGGCGACAGCATCTGCAACGCCGTGGTCACGGCGGCGTAGCTCCGCGGGAGCTTGAGGCCGCTCTCCTGCAATGCTCGCTCGGCGGCCATCTGGGCGCTCCGGAGGACGTCCGGCCGGCTGCGCGTGGCCACCAGCACCGCGCTGCGCACCAGCCCGGGCCACTTGACCGCGAGTTCCTGGGCGATCATCGCGCCGAGCGAGTAGCCGACGATCCGGCAGGGGCCGAGACCCAGTGCCTCGATGAGACCCCGCGTGTCGCCCACCATCTGGTTCAGCGTGTACCGGCCCTCGGGCGCGTCGGTGGGCGGGATGCCACGGTTGTTGAATGTGATCGTGTGGTATCCCGCCCGGTGCAGCGCCGGCGTCTGGTAGGTCGACCAGACGTGCCCGGCCGCGCCCGATCCCATGATCATCAGGACGTTCTCGCCGGATCCGGACCGCTGGTAGGCGATCCGGATGCCGTTGGCGGTCAGTTGCGGCATGGCGGTCGGCTACCAGACCCACTCGCGCTTGTTGAACAGGTGCTCGGCGGAGATGCCGTGGTCCTTGCACCAGGTGAGGAACTCGTCGATCTGCTGGAGCTGGTACGAGTCGGCGTTGTACGACGTCGCCATCACGTGCCCCTGCCAGCTTTCCTCGCCCATCGCGTAGATGTAGGCCTCGTCGGCGCCCAGTTCCTGCAGGATCGCCGCCGCCTGAGCCGCGTTGGAGCCGGACAGCTTGCGCGAGTCGCTCATCTTCTTCGTCACCGGGCGGGTCAGCAGACCCTGGTACAGCCAGGTGAGGGGCGCGCCGTCGCACTCCATGCCGAGGAACGCGAGGTCGATCTTGCCGAGGTGCTCGCGTACGTACCGGTAGAGGACCGGGTCGATGCCGGACGAGTCGGCGCCGATGTAGACGGACGCGCCGGCGATCTGCACCCAGTACGTCGACTTCGCACGGATGTCAAGATCGGCGTGCTCGCCGAGGAACGGCGTGGCCACCAGCCGTCCGCCGGGCAGTGGCACCTCGTCGAAGTCGTCGACCTCGATGACGTTGAAGCCGGCGTGCCGCAGGTACAACGCGATCGACGGGTCGGCCAGGTTGCCCCGGGAGGACTTCGGCACCACCACCGCGTCCACCCGCGGGCGCAGCATCATCAGGGTCTCCAGCACGATGTGGTCCTGGTGCCCGTGCGTGATGACCACGTAGTCGATGTGGTCCGGCAGGTCGTCCAGCGTGTACCGGTCGCCGTGCCGGTTGTCGGTGCTGATGAACGGGTCGGTGACGATGCACGCCTCCGGCGTCTGCAGGACGAGGCAGGCGTGCCCGAAGTAGCGGATCCGGCCGCCGCGCTCGATGTGCCGGTCGGGCGCCAGGCTCGGCGCCGGCGCGAGCAGCCGGTCCAACTGCACCGCCTGCGCGTCGTTCAGCTCGAGCGCCTCGCGCAGCTTCGCCAGCGTCGTCGGCTGCGTGCGCGCCCGGAAGTACTCGTCGAGGCCCGGGTGCGTAAAGCTGTGCGGAAGGTCGATGACGTCCGGACCCGGCAGCCGCGGGGTACTCAGGATGAACGGGCGCTCGACGCCGGTGTCGAGGGACAACTGCACCGACTGACGGCGTACGTCGTATATCGGGCTTCGATACGTCAGCGGCTCGATGTAGTGCATCGACGCCTGGTTGCTGGTGTCGTAGGCCAGCTCCACGAGCCCGTTCAGAGCAGCCGGCAGCTTGGGATAGAACGGGGTGAGGTCGAAGCCGGTCGCGCCCTGCCGCAGCAGCTCCTCGGCGTCGGCGATCGCGGCCGCGAAGTTCAGCATGTCGGCCCGGTCGCGCTTGATGATGTCGAGAAGCTCGGCGATCTCGGTGCTGCGCTCCTCTTCGATGTTGACGAAGTATCCGCCCCGCAGCTCCGGGTTGACGCTGGCCGCCACATGCACCTTCGGCGCGTGGAGGTACGACTCCAGCAGCGGAACCTGAACGTTTGCGAGGTTCATCGAGGCCTGGACCGGGGCGACTATGTAAAGCCACGCATAGAACCGATCGACCAAAGGCTCAATTATCGCATTCGAGCGTAGAAATCTCGGCTCATTCATGTCGCCCATCCGCTTCCCTCCGCAGAAAACACCTAGTCGTCGCGCCGCACCCATTTCAGCGCAGCTCAACAGGCCCGTCAATGTTGCTCTAATTCAGTGCGTACAACCGGCGCGCCCGCGCAGTTGAACACCGTCAGGCGGTGCGCGCCAACCACGCCTCGGTGGCCGCCCAGACCTGGCCCAGCGTCTCGGGCAGGACCAGGTCGGAGTGGTCGCAGTCCACGATGACCTCGGTGATCGAGCCGCGCACGTAGGGCTCCCATTGGAGCCGGCCGAACCCGCTGTCGCGGGAATTGTTCGCCACGAAGATCAACAGATCCTGACCGAACACCCGATGCTCGTGCCGGTCGCGTATCTGCCGGTTGTTCAGCGCCGCCCGGACGACCGGCCGCAATGTCTCGTCCGGCATATCACGGAAAAGTGCCGCGGTCTCCCCCCGTACGCGCGCAGCCATCTCGTCGATCTCGGTTTCCGGGTCCCGCTCGGGAAGTTCCTCGGCCTCCGGGGCACCGGGGTAGGTGTCCATGATCACGAGGGCGACCTGCTCCCCTGCGGCTTCCAGTTGGACGGCGATCTCGTGCGCGGCGGCTCCGCCGAAGGAGAAACCGAGCAGGTGGTAGGGGCCGGCCGGTTGCACCTGGCGGATCTGTTCGATGTATCCGGCGGCCATCTCCTCGACGGAGCCGAACAGCGCGCCCGTTCCGTCGAGGCCGCGCGGTTGCAGGCCGTACAGCGGAATGTCGTCCGGGACGAACCGCGCCAGTGGCATGTAGCACCAGCTGAGGCCGCCGCCCGGATGGATGCAGAAGATCGGCGGCCGGGTTCCCTGGGTGCGGATCGGTAGGAGCATGCTGAGCGAGTTCCGCAGCGACGAGAGGCTCATCTGGGCGATGAGGCCGGCCACCGTCGGAGCGCTGAACACGTCCCGCGCGGAGACCTTCACACCGCGCGCCTTCAGCCGCGCGATGAGCGTGACCACCATCAGCGAGTGGCCGCCGAGCGTGAAGAAGTTGTCCTCCAGGCCGACCTCGGGGACGCCGAGCACGTCGGCGAACACGTCGCAGAGGACGAACTCGAGCGCGGTGGTGCGGCTGACCTTCCGGGTCACCGGCGCCGCCTCCGGCTCCGGCGCCGGCAACGCCTGCCGGTCGAGTTTGCCGGTGGCGGTCAGTGGTAGCCGGTCGAGCGTGACCACCGCGGAGGGCACCATGTACTCAG